>NZ_DATFMA010000086.1:0-52520 GCF_035267225.1 Ornithinimicrobium sp. | reverse complement strand
GCCGGGCATCGGAGTCCTCCGCGGGCACCCGGATCACCGCGAGCTCGATCGACCCCTGCCCGGGGTTCTCGTAGTCGATCGGGACCTGTAGCCGGCCACACTCCCCGCCCTCGCAATCGCTCCAAGAGATCTCCTGGGAGTAGAAGTCCTCCAGTGGGCCCGGGACCGCCTGCGACGACGCGCTTCCGGCATCCTGCTCACCGGAGCTCGATCCGCCATCACCGCCGGCGTCCTCGGTGGAGGGAGCACCATCGCAGGCCGAGACGGCCAACACCGCCACCAGGGTCGCCAACACGGCGAGTCGGCCTCGCGCCCTGCCCCGCGGACCTGTCACCAGAGATCTCGTCACCACGGCATCCTTCCCTCGCGTCATGCCCGGACGCCCATGGGAGCACGGGGCAGCATCAACGCCACCATCATCGCCTCGATGACCAGCAGCGGCGCTCCGTTGGCCACCAGCCGGCCCCGGGCCAGAGCGATGGCGTCCAGCGCGCGCAGCAGCTCTTCCGGGCGCATGGTGCGTGCCAGGTCGCGCACCATGTCCAGATCGGTGGCGTTGACCGCGTGCACCGAGGCGCCCGTGCCGAGCACCAGAGCGTCGCGGTAGACCGACGAGAGATCGGTCAGGGCCGCGTCGATGCTGTCGTGCTGGCGACGCCGCGCCACCCGCTTCTGCTCCTCCTCGAGCTGCTTCAGATGCGCGCGCACGGCAGGAGGCTGCGTGCGCGCGGCCGGGTCTGCGCCCAGCTGTCGTAGCACCTCGGCGCGTGCCTGGGCGGCGTCATCTCCCGTCACCGCCTCGGCCGCCTTGACCGCCTCGCTGACCACGGAGGCGGCCGCCGCGAGGGCTTGGCCCACCCCCGTCAGCGTCATCGGTATGCCGGTCACCCAGCGCCGGCGCGAACGTGCCAGCTCGTCAGTGGCCAGCCGTCGGGCGACCCCGACGTGGCTCTGTGCGGCGCGTGCGGCGTAGTGCGCCATCGACGGCTCGATCCCGTCGCGGCGGACCAGCAGCTCGGCGACGGCGTCGACCGAGGGGGTGCCCAGCCTGAGATGCCGGCACCGGCTGCGCACGGTGACGATGAGGTCGTCCAACGTCGGGGCACACAGCAACCAGACGGTCCTCGGCGGCGGTTCCTCCAGCGTCTTCAGCAGGGCGTCCGCCGCCTGCTCGTTGAGGCGGTCGGCGTCCTCGACCACGATGATGCGCCAACGCCCGGACACCGGACGCGAGGAGGCAGCCAGAGCCAGCTCCCGGGCTCGTTCGACCCGGATGAACGTCTCCGACGTGGCGACCACGGTGACGTCGGGGTGGCTGCCGACCATGGTGGTGTGGCAGGCAGAGCACGCTCCGCAGCCGGGGCTCTGCCGGTCCTGACACTGCAGTGCCGCCGCGAAGGCGCGCGCGGCGATCGACCGTCCCGACCCGGGGGGCCCCGTGAACAGCCACGAGTGCGTCATGGCCCCGGGGTCACGGGCGGCAGCGCTCAGCGTCGAACGGACCCGATCCTGGCCCACCAGCTGGTCGAAGACGCTCACGGCGACTCCCGGTCGGGCAAAGCCACCAGATCACCGGCGCGCTCCGCCACGGCCTGGTGGATCGCTTCGATGCTGTCGGCCGCGTCCACCGTGAGGTAGCGCCCGGGCTGCTGGGCGGCGAGCTCGAGGAAGGCCTGCCGGACGCGATCGTGGAAGCTGTCGGTCTCCGACTCCACCCGGTCGGCCTCACCGGCCCGCCGGCCGCGCCCGAGCGCCGGGTCGACATCGAGCAGCACGGTCAGGTCCGGCCACAACCCGCCGGTCGCCCAAGCCGACACCGACCGAATCTCCGCCGGATCGAGGTCGCGAGCCGCCCCCTGGTAGGCCAGGGAGGAGTCGACATACCGGTCGCAGAGCACGACCGCCCCACGCTGCAGAGCCGGGCGCACCACGGTGGTGACGTGGTGCGCCCGGTCCGCGGCGAACAACAGGGCCTCGGCACGGGGGTCCAGGTCCTCACCGTGCAACAGCACCTGACGAAGGGCCTGGCCCACCGGCGTGCCACCCGGCTCGCGGGTCGTCACGACGTCGAGGCCGGCGTCTCTCAGGCGCTCCCACAGCAGCCGCAGCTGGGTGGACTTGCCTGCTCCGTCACCGCCCTCGAAGACCACGAACGCACCGGCATACCCATGCCCCACGGGTGAGGCGGGAGGGACCAGGGGCATGGGTACGCAGCCTAGGCCACGGTGCTGTCAGCCCTGCTGCCGCTCGGCGTTGGCTTGCACGGCGTCGTGGACGAACCGCGCCAGGCCCGGGGTGTGGTTCTCATAGTTCGCCGCGAACCGCGGGTCGTCCACGTACATCTGGGCGATACCCGCGTGCATCTGCGGCGGGCAGTCGTAGAACCACTTCGTGATGTGCTGCCGTGACCGCTCGGCCACCTGCGTGGCCTTGTCACCGGTCGCCGGCTCGCCCGCCGTCAGCAGCGCGGCGAAAGCGTCGTTGATGTCGTCCGTCTCCGCCTTGACCTGTTGCCACTGCTCCTTGGTGTAGTGCTTCGTGCGCTCCTGGGACTGCGCCCAGGCGTCGGAGTCGCCCCACCGCTCCTCGGCCTCCTGCGCGTACTCGTCGCTGAAGGCTTCGCCGAAGATCTCGCGCTGCTCTTCCTTGGTGATCTGGTATCCGTTCATCTCGGCCTCCATGGCTCGATCCAGTGCGTCGGCCAGCGAGCCGAGCTCGCTGATCCGCTGACTGACCGCCACCCGTTGGCGCCGCAGGTGGCTCAGCGGGTCGGCGTCCGACTCCAGCACCGCGGCGACCTCGTCGAGGCTGAACCCGAGTCGCCGGTAGGCGACGATCTGGCGCAGCCGGATCAGGTCCTCGTCGGTGTACAGCCGGTAGCCGGACAGACTGCGCTCCGTCGGCCTGAGCAGCCCGATGGCGTCGTAGTGGTGCATCGTCCGCACCGTGACGCCGAACTCGCTGGCTACCTGGCCGACGGTGAGCATCTGCATCCCTTGCCTGTGCTGGTGTTCCCGGGTGGCGGTCATGGTCACTACGCTGAGCGCTCACGCCACGTGAGGGTCAAGTCAGGGTGCTCTGCCCGCGCAACGACTCGAAGATCAACGCGCTCTCGGCGTGCAGCACCCCGGGACGGCTGGTCAGGTGGTCCAGGACGAAGTCGCGCAGCGCGTCCGCCGACTCCGCCGCGACGAGGACGAAGTAGTCGTTGGCACCGGAGACGTGGTACGCGGCCCGCACCCCGGGCAGGCGAGGCACCTCCTCCCGGAACTGCTCGAAGTGAGCCCGGAGATGACCGCCGAAACGGACGGCGATCATCGCCTCGACCGGCCGGCCGACGGCGTGGGGGTCGATGTCGGCATGAATGCCCCGGATGACGCCCCGCTCGCGCAGGGACCGCACCCGGACCAGGCAGGTCGACTCGGCGATCCCTGCCTCACGGGCCAACGCCGCGTTGGAGGCTCGGCCGTCGGCCTCGAGCAACCGCACCAGAGCGCGGTCGGTCTCATCGAGCGGCGGGAGTTCGGGCTTCGGGCCATTCCGTGCCATGACAGCCAGGCTATCCCCCGCTGACGAAGATTCTGCGTGCCTAGAGCAGGCCGGAGGCGTTGACGTAGGAGACACCGACACATCCGGCGCAGATCAGACCGGCCAGGCAGGTGCCGGCCAGGGTGACCCGGAGGTGGCTCGACCAGCGCCGCCGCAGGCGGTCCGGGCCGAACAGCAGGCCGGCCGTCAGCCTCTCCCTGCGCACGGCAGCGGCTTCGATGAGCTGGTCGTCGTAGTCGTAGGCCATGGGTCGCCCTTGTGAGTCGCTGGGTCCTGGTTGCGGCCGGAGCCTAGTCTCGAGCGAGAGGGGCGGGGCGGCTCCTGCGAGGAGATGCGGACGATGCTGCAGGGCGCGATGACGGTGTGGATCCTCGTCACGGTGTAGGGCGGGCCCGTCTACTCCACCCCACCCTCATCACGCCTTCTTGGCGTTCGACGCCTTCGTGGCGGGCGCCTTCTTGCGTGCGGGCGCACGCTTGGTGGTCTTCTTCCGGGTCGTGGGGCCCTTGGCTCGTTTCTCGGCCAGCAGCTCGAACCCTCGCTCGGCGGTGAGGGTGGCGGGGTCGTCGTCCTTGCGCAGAGTGGCGTTGACCTCCCCGTCGGTCACGTACGGGCCGAACCGGCCGTCCTTGACCACTACCGGCTTGCCGCTGGTGGGGTCTTCGCCCAGCTCCTTCAACGGCGGTGCGGCGGCGCGCCCGCGCTGCTTGGGCTGGGCGTAGAGCGCCAGCGCCTCCTCCAGCGTGATCTCGAAGATCTGGTCCTCGGTGGCGAGCGAGCGCGAGTCCGTGCCCCGTTTCAGGTAGGGGCCGTAGCGGCCGTTCTGCGCGGTGATGTCCGTACCGGACTCGGGGTCGGCGCCGACCACGCGCGGGAGGCTGAGCAGGCGCAACGCTGTCTCCAGCTCGATGGTGGCGAGGTCCATGTCGTGGAACAGGCTCGCCGTGCGGGGCTTCGTCCGGGCGGCCTTCTTGCCCGTCTTCTTGGCACCCGTGCCGTTCTCGGTGCCGGAGCTCTCGGCGGCCGGGTCCTCCGCGATCACCTCGGTGACGTACGGGCCGTACCGTCCTGCCTTGGCGACGATGTCCCGGCCGGTGACGGGGTCCTGACCCAGCACGCGGCCGTCCTCCGAGGCCGTCTCCAGCAGTTCGCGTCCCTTCTCGGGAGTCATCTCGTCGGGGGCGATGTCGTCGGTGATGCTCGCGCGCTTCGGGTCGCCCTCGGCGGTGGTGTCCTCGACGTACGGCCCGTAGCGGCCGACGCGCACGACGATGCCCTCCCCGATGTCCACCGTGGAGACCCCGCGCGCGTCGATCTCGCCCAGATCCTCGACCAGACCGCGCAGACCTTCGCTGTGCGTGGACTCGTCGCCGAAGTAGAAGCGCTGGAGCCAGGCCACCCGCTGCTCGTCACCCCGGGCGATGCGGTCGAGGTCCTCCTCCATCGAGGCAGTGAAGTCGTAGTCCACCAACCGCGGGAAGTGGAGCTCCAGCAGCCGGGTGACCGCGAAAGCGAGCCAGGTGGGGATGAGCGCCGATCCGCGGGTGTGGACGTAGCCGCGGTCCTGGATCGTGCCCACGGTGGCCGCGTAGGTCGAAGGTCTGCCGATGCCCTTCTCCTCCAGCGCCTTGACCAAGGTGGCCTCGGTGTAGCGGGCGGGCGGGTTGGTCTGGTGACCCAGCGCGTCGGCACTCAGGGTGTCCAGCTCGACCCCCTCGGAGAGCTTGGGCAGGCGACGCTGCGCGCTGGCCTCCTGACCCCCGTGGCGGTCCTCGTCACGACCCTCCTCGTAGGCGGCGAGGAAGCCACGGAAGGTGATCACTGTCCCGCTGGAGGAGAACTCCGCCTCCCGGCATTCCACGCCGCCGGCGCCGACCCCCACCGGCAGGGCGGCGCCCAGCTTCACGCTGGCCGTCGAACCGCGCGCGTCGGCCATCTGCGAGGCGACCGTCCGTTTCCAGATCAGCTCGTAGAGGGCGTACTCCTGGCCGTGCAGCTCCCCGGCCACCTGAGCCGGAGTACGGAAAGCGTCCCCAGCGGGGCGGATCGCCTCGTGTGCCTCCTGGGCGTTCTTGGCCTTCTTGCCGTATGAGCGGGCGGTCTCGGGGACGTACTCGGCGCCATACATGTCCCGGGCCTGGGACCGGGCCGCGGTGACCGCCGCCGAGGACAGGGTGGTCGAGTCGGTGCGCATGTACGTGATGTAGCCGTTCTCGTACAGCCGCTGCGCCGTCCGCATCGCGCTCTGGCTGTTCAGCCGGAGCTTCCGGCTGGCCTCCTGCTGCAGGGTCGAGGTGGTGAAGGGGGCCGAGGGTCGTCGGGTGTAGGGCTTCTCGGAGACCTCCCGGACGACCACCTCGGCCTGGGGCATCGCCTCGGCTACCGCGGTGGCCAGGTCGGCGTCCAGCTGGCGGACCCCGGTGCCCTTGACCGTCCCCGTGTCGTCGAAGTCGCGGCCCGAGGCGACCTTGTCCCCGTCGAGGCCGGTCAACCGGGCCGTGAACGCGTCGGAGGCCTGCCCGCGTCCGGAGGCCGGCGCGAACTCGCCTTCGACGTCCCAGTAGGAGGCGGAGCGGAAGGCCATCCGCTCCCGCTCACGCTCGACGACCATGCGGGTGGCCACGGACTGGACCCGACCCGCCGACAGACCCTGCTTGACCTTGCGCCACAGCACCGGCGAGACCTCGTAGCCGTAGAGCCGGTCCAGCACCCGCCGGGTCTCCTGCGCGTCCACCATGCGGATGTCGATGTCGCGCGTCTCCCGGGCCGCGCGCTGGATGGCCTCCTGGGTGATCTCGTGGAAGACCATGCGCTTGACCGGAACCTTCGGCTTGAGCACCTCCAGCAGATGCCAGGCGATGGCCTCGCCTTCCCGGTCCTCATCGGTGGCCAGGAGCAGCTCGTCGGCTTCCTTGAGCGCCCGCTTGAGCTCGGTGACCTTCTTCTTCTTGTCGCCGTCGACGACGTAGTAGGGGTCGAAACCGTCCTCGATGTTGATGGCGAACCGCCCGTAGGGGCCCTTCTTCATCTCCGCCGGGAGCTCGCTGGGGTTCGGTAGATCGCGGATGTGCCCGACACTGGCGTCGACCTGGAAGTCGCGCCCGAGGAACTCGCCGATCTTCTTGGCCTTGGCCGGTGACTCGACGATGACGAGCGTGTGTGCCACGTAGATGCTCCTTGCTGGCGCCCACGTGCCGCGGATTCGTCGCGGCTTCGACGTCGGACTCCGCGCACACCGTAGCCGAAGCCGGCAGCCTTGCCGACTCGTGCGCCCGATCCTCGCGAGGCCGGCTGTGGACAACCTCGCCCCGTCCCGAGCCCGCTGCGATGCAATGACTCCTGCGTCCACAGAGGGGAGCTCGCCGTGCAGGATCATGAGGTTCCCTCGCGTGGCGACGACCCGGACGCCATCCGAGACGCCGCCTCGGGCGCGCTGCTGCACCTGGTGGCGCTCGCGGGCACCGCCGCGAGTGTGCGCGCACAATGGCTCGACCTGGCCGAGGGATACCGTGCGGCCGAAGCCGGCCACCTGCTGAGGGCGATGGACCGGCCTGCTGAGGTTGCCGGAGACCTCCTGCGCACGGGATGGGCGCTGCACCGGGCGCTGACCGACTACGCCGACCGCCTCGCGTGGATCGACACCTGGGACCACGGCCCGGGGCAGGACCCGCGAGCCGCGCCTCTGGCTCGCCTGCGGGCCGAGCAAGAGTGCGCCGCCGCCATCGCCGCCTTGGTCTGCGGCGACCCACGTTTCGGCATTCTTGTCACCCCGGCTGCCACCACGAGTCAGGCCGACCGAAGTGCGGCGGGGCAGCCGACCGAACCGCGAGCCTCCGTCGGCAGGCCAGGCGGTGCCCACCGCGACCGTCCGACCGGCGAGGCGAGGCACCGGTGGCCCGGGCACCCTGGAAGCGGAGAGGACCTGGTGCACCGGGGCCTGTCGTCTCTGGAGGCCACCGGCGTCGGCGCAGCGGCGTACGCCAGCTGGATGGTGAGTGTCGAGCACGGCACTTTCCGGCCACGTGCCGCCTCCGGGCGCTTCGTGGCACCAGGAAGCCTGACTCCGGCCCAGCGGCTGCGCGCCGGCACGGGGCGGTTCTCCACCGCTGCCGGCCTCGGCCCCATGGCCCGGCTGCGCAGCTTCGAACCCGGCGGCAACGTCGTCGCGAAGGCGCACCGGCGCGCTGCTCACGCGCGGTGGTCGCGCACCGCAGCCGTGCTAGGGCGCGCCAACACCGGCGTCACCGTCGCCGGTGTGGCGTGGAGCCAGTGGCAACGCGACGCCGGCGAGGCGACGGACCGGCGGATCGGGCGCACGGCCACCCGCACCGCGACGACTGCCGGAGGAGCGTGGGCGGGAGGTCAAGCAGGGGCCTGGGCCGGTGGAGCGGTCGGCACCGCGGTGCTGCCCGGCGCCGGCACGGTGATCGGAGCCACCGTCGGCGCAGCGCTCGGAGGCATGGCCGGCTCGGAGGCGGGCTCCTGGGTCGGCGGGCACCTGCAGGACGCCGGGGCCGATGCCGGCGAGGCGATGGGAGACGGTGCTGGTTGGGTCGTCGAACACGCGAGTGAGCTGGGCGACGATGTCGTCGAGACCCTGGCCTTCTGGACATGAGCACGGACGAACGCTGGATGCACCACGAGGACAGCGGCGCTCGCTGCAGTGTCCCGCCCGGGTGGAGCAGCCTCGCGATCGCCGGGGCCGGGGTGGCTGCGGTCGAGCCGGCGCGCGGACGGCGTTTCCAGGCCAGTCTGGTGCTCACCGTCGTCGACAACGGCGGGCTGACCTTCGCCCAGTGGCAGGCCCGCACCGACCGGATGCTGCCGCTCGTCCTGGACGACTACGAGCTCGTCGATCTGCGTCACTGTCGCTTCGCCGGGCATCCTGGCGGGCAACGGCTCAGCCGTCACCGTGCAGCGGATGGCCGCCTGCTCATGCTCCACCAGTGGTTCTGCGCACCCGACGGGGTGGGCGTGACGCTCACCTCGACCTGCGATGTGCCCTCCTACGCGCGGATCGACGCCCTGGCCCACAGGTGCGCTGCGCGGCTTCAGCTGGCGGGCCAGAGCCCAGACCCGCTCGCCCCGAGCCCACCGGCGATCAGTCGCGTCCCTGGTAGGCCGTCTGCACCGTGCGTACCTCCCGCCCCGGCCTGACCCACAGGACGCGGCCGGTGGGCAGACGCGTGGGGGGTACCGAGGGAAAGACCTGCCCCTCGATCCGGTCGGCGGAGAACAGCAGCCCGCTCGCGCCGCTGTCGCGCATCGAGGTCAGCACAGGGTCCAGAGCGCAGCGTGCCGCACCGTGGGCACTGCGAGCCACCATCACGTTCAGGCCGATCTCACGGGCGCCTGGCAGGTAGGGGGTCAGCGGTTGCAGAGGCGATGCCCCGCCCGCGGTCAGCGCCTCGTAGTCATCCACCGCGACCACGATGCGAGGTGAGAGCGGAGCCGGCGCCGACTGCCCCGAGGACGCACGGCGGACCCGCTGTTCCAGCTCACGGACGACCGTTTCGATGAGCCGGTGCGCCGACGTGGTCGAGCGCGCGTAGCCACCCAGGTAGTGCTGGGGCACGTGCTCCGGCAAGGTTCCTCGCGGGTCTATCAGGGCCACCACCAGCTCCTCCGGGGAGTACTGGTCGACCAGCTCGCCGAGCAGGCGTGCCAGCAGTGAGGTCTTTCCGACCCCTGGGTCACCGACGAGCAACAGGTGCCGGTCGCGCGCGTGCAGGTCCAGCACGGCGGTGCTGAAGTCGGCACCGTCCATCCCGAGACCGATGGTGCCCGGCCGAGAGCCGACAGCGATCTGCCCTGGGTCGACCACGGCCGGGAGCACACGGACCTTGGGGACGCTCAGAGTGGCCGTGGAGCGAACATGCTCGACCAGATCGGCGAGTCCGGCCTCGAGCGTGACCCGGTCCTCGCGGCCATCGATGCGGGGCAAAGCCACCTGAGCGAGCCGGCCCGAGGCCAGCAGGCACCGGCCGACGGGTGCATCACGCAGGCTCTGAGCTCGGGCCCGGCCCAGGCCGGAGTCCGCGGCGTCGGTCAGGCGCAGCTCGAGGACCGTGGTGAAGCCCACCTGATGGTGCAGCCGCACCTCGTGACGCCGGCTCACGGTGCACACGATGCGAATCCCCTGGGCCGGGCCTCGGCGCAGAAGGGCGTCCACCCCGTCCCCGGCCTCGGGGTGCTCGTCGCACAGCGGCCCGAAACCGTCGATGAGCAGGATGACGTCGGCGCCGGTCCGCAGGGGCGGCGCGAGGCCGGCGTCTGAGTCCCCTGGCTGCTCCTGCGCACCGGTGACCGGTTGCCGACCCTCGCTCCTGTGGCCCCTCCCCTCGCGTCGCAGCAACAGCCTGTGCAGGTCGGCGACCACCCGTCGCACCAGCTCGGGGGACGAGCGGCTCCCGATGCCGGCCACGCCGGGCAGGGCGTCGAGCACCTCCAGATCGGCCCCCGTGGCGTCGATGCCGTAGACCACCACCTCGTCCGGCCCGTGCCCCATCGCGACCGAGGCAGCAACCGTACGGAGCAAGGTGCTACGCCCGCTGCGCGGTCCCCCGACGATGAGCACGTGCCCGCCCGAGGTGAGATCCAGCTCCCAGCGGCCCTGCCACTGTCGGCCCGGGTCGTCCAGCAGCCCCAGGGGAACGGCGCTCGGCCCGCTGCCCGCAGACTCGGGTGACGGGTCGACCGCTCTGGCCGGCACCTGGTCCAAGGTCAGCTGTTCCGGTAGCGGCGGCAGCCACACCGGGGGGCCTACCGAGTCGTGGCTCGCCAGCGCCGCCACCACGGTCTCGAGAACGGACGGCCTCCCTGTCTGCACATCGGGCTCGGCCTCCGAGTCCTCCAGGTCTGGCTCGGCACAGCCGCGAGCCGGGCCCGCAGGGTCGTGCCCCGTGCCCCCGTCGTGCCCCGTGCCGTAGAAGGGCAGGGCCCGCACCATCGATGCCGCACCGGCCCGCTGGTGGGCCGGCAGTGGAAGGGCAGCCGAGACGTACCCCGCGCGGAACCGGCGGTAGACGGAGGAGTCGACCTTGAGATAGCCGTACCCCGGGCGGGTCGGCAGTGAGAAGGCATCGGGAGTCTCGAGCACGGTATGGCTCTCGGCCTCGGACAGGGTGCGCAGCCCGATCCGGTAGGACAGGTGCGTCTCCAGGCCGCGAAGCTTGCCGGCCTCGACGCGTTGGCTGCTGAGCAGTAGGTGCACCCCGATGGAGCGACCGACGCGGCCGATCGACAGGAAGAGCTCGACGAACTCCGGCCGGGTGGTGAGGAGCTCGCCGAACTCGTCGATGATCACCAGCAGGTGGGGCATCGGCGGCAGCCTCCCGCCCGAGGCGGCCGCATCGGCAAGTCGTCGCCGGTATGCCGTGATGTGCGGAAGGTGACCGGCCTCCTTCAGCATCTCCTGTCGCCGTCGGACCTCGCCGGCCAGGCTGGCGTACACCCGGTCGAGGAGCAGGGCGTCGTCGCCGAGGTTGGTGATGACGCCGTGCACATGGGGTGCGGCCGCGAAGGGAGCGAACGTGGCGCCTCCCTTGTAGTCCACCAGCACCATCGCGACGTCCGAGGGCGAGTGGGTGCTCAGCAGCGACAGCACCAGCGTGCGCAGAAGCTCGGACTTGCCCGAGCCGGTCGCGCCGACACACAGCCCGTGGGGCCCCATGCCCGAGGCTGCCGCTTCCTTGAGGTCGACCTCGACGAGCTCACCCGCCGCGTCGAAGCCGATCGGAGCACGGAGGAACGCCTCCGGGGGACGGGAGGTCCAGGCGTGGTCCAGGGAGAGGTCGCCGCCGTCCCCGAGCCCGAGCAGCTCCAGGGCGTCCCCGTGCGGCTCACCCCAGGGCCGCTGTGCCGGTGGGTCCGCGGCCAGACGCAGCCCCGCGAACGCGCGCGCGAGGGCGGCGCCCTCGGCCCTCCCCCACTCGTCCAGGTGCACATGTCGCCGGCTGGGACGTTCGTCGCGGCGCTCGTAGCACTCCAGCAGCGCACGACGTTCCCCCGGACCGACCTGCTGCACGCGCACGGCGACGTCCGGCGGCTCCTCGGCACGACCCGAGAGCAGGTGGACGACGCTCAGCCGCAGGTCTGCCGGAGGCGGGGCCGCCAGGTGGGCCAGGAAGTCGTGCGCAGCCTCACCGTGTTCGTCGCAGACGACCAGCAGGGTGGCTTCGCGCAGGGCCGAGCCGGTTGCGGCCGACGGGAACGCTCCCGGCGCGGCGGCGTCGACCCGACGCTGCAGCTCCTCCCCCAGAAGGGCGCGGAGCCCCGAGGCCGACGGGGCGATGCGCAAGCGGGGACCGGAGGCGGTGGACCCGCTCGCGTCGTGCAGGTGCGGCAGCCACCGCGTCCACCTCCATCGCGCCTGCTGACGTGGGGGGACGAGAAGCGCGAGGTGCAGGTCTTCGGGTGCGGCGAAGGACACGGACTGGGCGATCACGATCCGAGCCACGTGCTCGCAGAACGCGCGTTCTCCGACCACGCTGACCACTCCGGCGGCGGCCAGTGCGAGGTCGACCGGACAGTCCGGGGTGCTCTGGAAGCGACGCCGCAGGCGCTCGACCTCCGCGGACATGACGTCGTCCGGCGGTGTCATTGGGTCCTGGTGGACGCGCATCTCGAGGGTGACCAGACTCACCGACCCGGTGCCCAGCCGCACCCGGAGGAAGTCTGCGTCGTGGCGTCGCCGCTCCCACAGACGCTGACGGTCCCGGACCAGCGCCGGCAGGGCCCGGCACGGCGGCTGTGCCCGGCGAAGGCCTCGAGAGCACTCGCTCTCGGTCCGCGTCAGCGCGCTGCGGGTCCGCTCCAGATAGGTCAGGTAGGACGCGCGCGCGGTGCGACGGCGGCGTGCCGCCCGCCCACGCTGCCCGGTCGCCATCACCACGAAGGCGACCATGGTCAGCAGCATCATCGCGGCACCCGTGAGGGCCAGAGCGGAACCGCGGAACAGGAGCATCATGGTGATCGAGGCGCCCGCTCCCAGCAGCGGCACCGCCAGGACCAGACCGCTCATGCCCGGGTCCTCGTCCGCGACCACCGGCGGCCGTTCCAGCGACCAGCGCTGGGGTGGAAGGGGGGTCGGCGTCCGTCGCGCTGCCCGGTGAACGCGCCGAGCGGTCATCGTGGATGCGGGCTGGGAGCGACCCGTCCACGACACGCGAGCCCGGCCATCGACGGCGTCACCGCGTCTGTGGGCACGCCTATCGCTGGCTGGCCAGCAGGTCGGCGTAGACGCCACCCTGCCCCATGAGCAGCGGTACCAGGGCCAGCACGCACATCGACTCCACTCGTCCGACCCAGCGTCGCCCCTTGGCTTGGGCCAGGGGGGTGGGGCGGCATGCGGAGAGGGCGGCGAGCGCCACTCCGGCCGCCGCGCACGCCAGTCCCACCCAGACCAGCTCTGACGGATGCTGAGCGCCCCACATCGCGGACCACCCGAGCAGTCCGGCCACCGCAGCAGCGGTGATGACGCTCTTCTGCGCCGGATGCGGGAAGTGCCGGACGCGACACGCCCAGGTCGCCAGCGCGGCGGCCAGCAGCGCGGTGGCCCACGGGTCGTCGGGGGCCCAGCGACCCACCGCCGCGGCTGCTACGGCCACGACCGCTGCACAAGCCAGCAGTCCCCTCAGCAGGATCGCGTGACCAGCGTGCAGCGCCTGCACCGCGTCTGCTCGCGTCGTCTCGCCGCCACCGGCGAGGTGAGCGTCCAGTCCGGCCACCCCTGCAGCGCGCAAGGCGGTCGCGGGCAAGGCGTCCACGGCGAGGACGCCGAGGACCAGCGCGGAGGATGCCAGCAAGGGCGCGTCGCGGTTCCATCCTGCGGCCACGGCACCCGCCAGCAACAGACCCGCAGACCCGGCGGCGCCGGTCCAGGCCAGCGGGGTGCCGCCCCACAGTCCGCCCAGCAGCGACAGGGCACCCAGGAGGCCCGCGGCGACGGTGAGGGCGAGCCAGACCCGAGCGTGCGGTGACGCCGCGGCGAAGCCGGCCCCGGCCCCGGCCATCGCCGTGCCCGCGGTGGCCATGACCCAGCCTCGCCATCTCTGCGCTGATCCGGCGAGCGCACCCGTGACCGACTCGGCCACCTCCCCCAGGTCAGCCAGCTTCGGCGCTGGCGGTGCCTGCGTCAGCGGCAGAATCCGCAGGACGGCGCCCTCCGCCGTCCCCGACTCCGCCAGGGAGCACTCCGGGTCCAGCGCGCGTCCGTCGTCGGCGTACAGCCCGCACGCACCGACGGCACCCGCCTCCAGCAGATCCACGAGCAGCGGCAGCAGCAGGGCCACCGGTCGGTCGGCCGCCAGAGCGAGGTCGGCCGACCGCGTGGACCCCAGCACCGTCACCGGCAGGTGGGTGGGCCCACCCTGCTCAGCGCACGCCGCCGTGGGGGGCGGCATCGGGGGCTCGGTCATGGCGTCGATGCTGGCAGCCGCGACGGCACCGCCGGCTCATCCTGTGGACAACTACTGAGGCCGGGTCGGCCGGCCGGTTGAATGAAGCCTCGTACCCCACCACGGTGCCCTGTCCGGCACCCGACCCTCGGAGGCAAGTCATGAAGTTCGACATGGGCAGCGCCACGCTGAGCACCTTGACCACGGACACCCGGAGCACGCACCAGGACCTCAGCGCCCTGGTCGCCGAGCTGGTCCGAGCGACCGAGCCACTCCACGGCAGCTTCAACGGGGCAGGGCGGGTGGCCTTCGACCGCTTCAAGGCCAGCGTCGACGAGGTGGCCTCGGACCTCAACCGCTCGCTTGCCGCCATCCTGGAGGGCCAGGCGGGACTGGACCACGCCTTCCGCGACGGCGACCTCCAGTCCGGGGACAACGCGGCTCACGCGCAGGCGCAGGGCGACTTCGCCGCTGCCCGCTTCGCCGCTCGCGGCTAGACGTCCAGGCCCTGACGACCTGATCCAGCATCGAGAGGAAGGCTGATGAGCACACCGGACCGCATCTCCTACGACACCGACGCCTCCGCCGCTGTGCAGGGGGAGGTGTCCGCCGTCATCAGCCGCCTGGAGGCGCTCCTGGCCTGGCGGGACACGCAGGTCGCCACCGCGATGGCGGACTTCCGGGCCGACGGGGTATCCGAGGAGTACTACGCCGTGGAGCTGCGCTGGCGACGAGCCAGCGAGCAGGTCCGAGACATCATCGCCCTCGTGCGTAGCCTGCTCCAACGCAACGATGAGACCGCCGCCGAGGCGTCGGCGCGCGCGCGTGCCGCCGTGCTCAACATCGGCTGACGCGTGCCTGCATCCAGAGACCATCCACGTTGCCCATGACGCGCTGGGACGTCCGCCACGACGAAGCGAGCCGCGTGCTGCGCTCCTGTGAGCGGACCAGCCAGGACCACGCCGGGCACCGGCAGCGTCTCGAGACAGCACTGCTCGAGCTGACGGCGACACTGACTCACAGTCCCCTGGTCCGGAAGAGTCTGAGCGAGCTGAGCGATGCGGTCATTCGTCCGCAGCTCCGGGACGTTGTCGTCACCACCTCCGCGGCCCTCGACGGCGCGTCCGAAGCGGTGGCGGCCTATCACGAGGCCGATCTGCGGATGCGCGGGGACGGCCTGGCCACCCGTCGCCACCTCACCTTCGACGACGAGCCGTGGCACCGCAGAAGCGCGGGCTGAGCCAGGGATGTATCACGGCGGCACCTCCGTGCTCCTGACATCACCACATCGATGTCACCCGGAAGGTATCCAGCATGCGCCAACCCGCAGGCTCTCCCGCGACCGCAGTACGGGACCTCACCATTCGCCCGCAGACCGTCGGCCGGGCGGTCGACGCACGCCGACACACCGTGGAGCTGCTGTGCACCACCTTGCGCGAGGACCCGCGGGTCCGCGCTCGGTGGCAGCAGCACGTGTCCGCGCCTGGCCACGGCATCCAGCAGGCCGCGATCGCCAGGGTCCTTGCCGAGCACCAGTGGGCCACCGGGGAGGTCTCGCGGGACTGCACGGAGCTGCCCCGGCGCCTCAAGGACACCGTCAGTCGAGCGCTGTCCGGCAAGACGCTGTCCCGTCGGGTGCTGCGCCTGTTCATCGACGCCTTCGCGATGGACCGATCGACCTCGGCAGCGCTGTGGCGACGGTGGGACGGCGCACGGCGGGACGTCCGACGCCTGCCCCCTCCTCAGCGGACCAGGCCCCAGGCCACCCAGTCGCGGAGCTCGTTGGCCAGGTCGGCGATGGCCTGACCGGCGTCCACCTCCAGCAGAGCGGCCACGGCCACGGTGAGCTGCCGGGCAGACAGCTCACCGTCGCATGCTCCGAGCACCCCCGCGGTGAGAGCGGTGAGCCGGCGCGCACAGCCGAACCCGGACGCTTGCCGCGCCCGGATGAACACAGGGTCGACGCAGCCGGGTCGCGCGACCGTCTCGAGGGTCACGTCGTCGGCCACCGTCCACGGCACCGACAACAGCTCCTCGTCGGTGTGCATCGCGAGCCACGAGCGTGCGCGCAGCTGGCTCAGCACATGGCCGCCCATGGGGTGCTGTACCGGCCCCCGCAGGTCCGCCAGGTGCACCCACGGCGTCCGTGTCTCGCTGGGCCGTTGCAGGGTGACGATGCCAAGGCCCACGTGCGTGACCCGGCGGCGCTCGAAGTCGGCCAGGGACTCGGAGTACCACCGCATGCCTTCCGGGTCGCCGGGGTGGGTTCCGGCGTCGTGGACCCACGTGCGGGCGTACTCCGCGACGTCCAGCAGGTCGCGTTGGACCACTAAGGCGTCCAAGCCGGACTCACGGACCCACGCACCCGGCCGGTCGTCCCATTCGGACCCCGACGCGACCTCCCAGTTGCCCAGGAACTGCGCCACGCCGCCGGGGGCCAGGTGCGCACCGACATCGCGGATGAGCGTGCGGAGCACCTCGTCGCCCACTCCACCCCCGTCACGGTAGGTCAGCCTCGAGCCCTCTGAACGGGGCGTGATCACGAACGGCGGGTTGCTCACGACCAGTCCGAACCGCTCGCCGGCCACCGGGTCGAACCACGAGCCCTCACGCAGGTCGACGCTGACGTCGCTCAGGGCCGCCGTGATCCCGGCCAGGCGCAGCGCCTCCGGCGAGGTGTCGGTCGCGACCCGCCTGGCGGTGTGTCCCGCGAGCGAGAGCAGCTGCACGCCCGACCCCGTACCCACGTCCAGGGCGCGCTGCACCCGTGGACGCGGTGTCCAGGAGGCCAAGGTGGCCGAGGCACCTCCGACACCGACCACGTGCTCCGCCGTGAGGGCGCCACCGGTGACCATGGACCCCACGCCCGAGACGACCCAGCCCTCGTGTGGGTCCTCGCCGTGGGGCCGCAGGTCGACCGTTCCCCGCACCCCTTCGTTGTCGAGAGCGAGCAGCCCGTGGTCCAGCGCGGCTTCCCACCCGCGCGGCAGGGCAGAGGTCGCGCGCTCGCGCGACACGGCCAGGCCGAGCATCCACAAGCGCGCCAGAGCGGCAGCGGGGTCGTCGCTGCCCTCGAGGGCACGACGCGCCGGGATCAGCTCCCCCCGGCTCAGCGCCCGGCTGGCCGTCACACCCCAGAGCCGGTCGAGGCGAGCGGAGGTGTAGTCCGCGGCGACCAGGTCCGCCCGTAGCCCGCCGAGGTCGCCCGGAGCAGCCCCGACGTGCCTCCTCACGCCGTCGTGGTGTCCTGGGCGGGCGCCTCGGCGATCGCCAGGCCGCGTCGCTTGCTGAACAGCACGGCCACGACGATGATCGCCGTCGCCACGAGCGCGATGGCCCAGCGGAGCACGTCGTTGGCCTCGCTGCCGACCGACATCGACACGATCGCGGGCGCGATCAGCAGGGCGACCAGGTTCATCACCTTGATCAGGGGGTTGATCGCCGGCCCGGCGGTGTCCTTGAAGGGGTCGCCTACCGTGTCGCCGATGATGGTGGCCTCGTGTGCGGCGGTGCCCTTGCCACCGTGGTGCCCGTCCTCGACGATCTTCTTGGCGTTGTCCCACGCTCCGCCGGAGTTGGCCAGGAACACAGCCATCAGCACGCCGACGCCGATAGCGCCCGCGAGGTACCCGGCCAACGCTCCGACCCCCAGCGCGAAGCCGACCGCGATCGGGGCCAGCACCGCCAGCAGACCGGGTGTGGCCAGCTCCCGTAGGGAGTCCTTCGTGCAGATGTCCACCACCCGCGCGTAGTTCGGCTTCTGGGTGCGGTCCATGATGCCCGGCATGTCGTGGAACTGGCGGCGCACCTCGAACACGATGGCCCCGGCGGCCCGGGTGACCGCGTTGATGGCCAGCCCGGAGAAGAGGAACACCACCGAGCCACCGATGATCAACCCGACCAGCGAGCGCGGGTCGAAGACCAGGAACGACTGCAGCACCGAGGAGGCCTCCTCGGGTGTGCTGCCGGCCACCCCTTCCAGTGCCTCGCTGACGGCGTCCCAGTACGAGCCGAACAGCGCCGTGGCCGCCAGCACCGCGGTGGCGATGGCGATGCCCTTGGTGATGGCCTTCGTGGTGTTGCCGACGGCGTCGAGCTCAGTCAGCACCTGGGCGCCCTCACCATCCACGTCGCCGGACATCTCGGCGATGCCCTGCGCGTTGTCCGACACGGGGCCGAAGGTGTCCATGGCCACGATGACCCCCACCGTGGTCAGCAGCCCACAACCCGCCAGGGCCACGAAGAACAGCGACAGGATCAGCGAGCCGCCGCCCAGGGTGAACAAGATGTAGACGGCGCCGGCGATCGTCACGGCCGTGTACACCGCGGACTCGAAGCCCACACCCATCCCGGACAGGATCACGGTGGCCGGGCCGGTGAGCGAGGTGCGCGCGACGTCCTTGGTGGGCTTGCACTCGGTGTCGGTGAAGTACCCGGTGAGCCGAAGGATGATGCTGGCCAGCGCGATGCCGATGAGCACGGCGATGGCACTGCGCAGAGCGGGGTTGACGTCCGGCGTCTCACCGACGCCGAAGACGGCCAGCTCACTGAGCTCAGGCGGCATGCTCCAGGGCAGGAAGAGCATCGCCGCGACCACGGACGCGAGCGCCGCCACCAGAGCGGAGAGGTAGAAGCCCCGGTTGATGGCCACCAGCCCACTCTCACCGGGCCGGGCCCGGGTGTAGAAAACGCCGAAGATCGCCGTCAGCGCGCCGATCGCGGGGACGATCAGGGGGAAGGTGAGCCCGTCCGCGCCGAGAGCGGCGGTGCCCAGGATCAGGGCGGCGACCAGAGTCACCGCGTAGGACTCGAAGAGGTCCGCGGCCATGCCTGCACAGTCACCCACGTTGTCGCCCACGTTGTCGGCGATCGTGGCCGCGTTGCGCGGGTCGTCCTCGGGGATGCCGGCCTCGACCTTGCCGACGAGGTCCGCCCCGACGTCCGCGGCCTTGGTGAAGATGCCGCCGCCGACTCTCATGAACATGGCCAGCAGCGCGGCGCCGAACCCGAAGCCCTCCAGCACCTTGGCGGCGTCACCCTGGTAGACCAGCACCACCAGCGCGGCACCGAGCAGCCCCAGACCGACGGTGACCATCCCGACCGTTCCTCCGGTGCGGAAGGCGATGCGCATTCCCAGGTCGCGGCCCGAGGTGCGCGCGGCCTCCGCAACCCTCATGTTCGCCGCCGTCGCCAGGCTCATCCCCAGGTAGCCGATGGTGGCCGAGAAGACGGCACCCAGCACGAAGAAGACGGAGCGACCGACCCGCACTCCCATCCCGTCGGCGGGGAGCAGCATCAGCAGGAAGAAGGCGATGACCACGAAGATGCCGAGGGTGGTGAACTGTCGCCGCAGATAGGCCTGCGCCCCCTCCTGGACCGCACCCCCGATCTCCTGCATGCTCTCGGTTCCCGGATGGTGGGACAGCACCTCGGCGCGGAACTTCCATCCCATGACCAGCGCGGCGATCGCAATGAGCAGCACCACCGTGACGATGGACGTGCCCCCCCATCCCAGACTGATCTCCTGGGCCATCGGCGTCATCGAGTACCTCCGTGCACGGCGCATCCGTTGCGGAGCACCAAGAATGTGGGCGTGATGTTGCGGCTCACAGTAAACCCTGATGTGGACCACCACGGCGGAGCCTTGCGCATACGGTGGCACCAATGGCGGCCCGCACACAATTCGATCCCGCCTCGGCTCTGGCTCACCTGGCACGAGGTGAACGCTCGGCGTCGCTGCTGCACACGCACACGGTGCCCGCACGCGAGGCCCGTCACGCCTCCTACCCCGCCTGGATCGACCCGGGCGTGCATGCCGCACTGGCGGGATCGGGCATCGAGACTCTCTGGTCCCACCAGCGGGAGTTGGCCGACGCCCTGTGGGACGGCGTTCACGCGGTGGTGTCGACGGCAGCCGCGTCAGGGAAGTCACTGGGCTATCTCCTGCCGGTCCTGACGAAGCTGGCGCAGGGCTCGTCCTCGCCCACCGGCCGCGGCGCCACCGCCCTCTACCTGGCGCCGACCAAGGCACTGGCCGCCGACCAGGAAGCACGGATCCGCGCGCTGGCCGTGCCCGGCGTCGCCGTCGCCGCCTACGACGGGGACACCGCCGCCGAGGAGCGCCGGTGGATCCGTCAGCATGCCCACTACGTGCTGACCAACCCCGACCTGCTGCACCACAGCCTCCTACCCGGTCACGAGCACTGGGCCTCCTTTCTGCGCCGCCTGTCCTTCGTGGTGGTCGACGAGTGCCACGTCTACCGGGGGGTCTTCGGCACGCACGTCAGCGCTGTGCTGCGCCGCCTGCTGCGGATCGCGGCGCGCTACAACGCGCACCCCACGGTGGCTCTCGCCTCCGCCACCGTGGCTGATCCGGGTGACCACGCCCGGGCGCTGACCGGCTTCCCCGTGCGCGAGGTCACCCGGGACGGCTCGCCGCGCGAGTCGGTGACCTTCGCGCTGTGGGAGCCCCCGATGACCTCCGACGGCACGCGGCGCAGCGCGGTCACCGAAGGCGCGGACCTCTTCACCGAGCTGGTGGCCCGGGATGTGCAGACCGTCGCCTTCGCCCGCTCCCGGGTGGGCGTGGAGGTCGTCGCCGACATCGCCCGCCGCCGACTGGCCGACATCTCCCCGGACGGTGCGGGGTCCGTCGCGGCCTACCGCGGGGGGTACCTGCCCGAGGACAGGCGAGCCCTGGAGACCGGGCTGCGTGAGCGCCACATCGTGGGGCTCGCCGCCACCACGGCGTTGGAGCTCGGCGTGGACATCGCCGGTCTCGATGCCGTGGTGCTCGCGGGATGGCCGGGCCGGCTGTCTTCGATGTGGCAGCAGGCGGGTCGCGCAGGCCGCGCGGGCCAGCCCTCGCTCGCCGTCCTCGTCGCCGCCGACGATCCCTTGGACACCTACGTCGTGCATCACCCCGCGCGCATCTTCTCCAGCCCGGTGGAGTCCACCGTCGTCGACCCCGAGAACCCCTACGTGCTCGCCCCGCACCTGGCGGCGGCGGCCGCGGAGCTGCCCCTGACGCTCGAGGACCGCCGCTGGTTCGGACCCACCGTGCCCGCGCTGGCCCGCCGCCTCACCGAGCAGCAGATCCTGCGGCGCAGGCCGGCCGGATGGTTCTGGGCCCGGCCGGAGCGGGCCAGCGACCAGCTCACCTTGCGTGGTGTCGGCGCCAGCGTGCGCATCGTGGATGCCACCACGGGTCGGGTGCTCGGCACCGTCGACCACGCCCGCGCGCACTCCACCGTGCACACCGGCGCTGTCTACCTGCACCAGGGCGAGCCGCACGTGGTCACCGCCCTGGACCTGGACGCGGGCACCGCGACGGTCGTGGCCGGGGATCCCGGGTGGAGCACGCAGGCGGCGTCGGTGAGCGAGTTCCGGGTGACCAGCCCGGAGGCCGTCATCTCAATGCCCTGGGGACCGGCGACGGTCTGCTTCGGCCAGGTCGAGGTCTCCTCCCGCGTCACCGCGTTCCTGCGGCGCCTGCCCAGCGGTGAGGTCATCGGTCGCCATCCCCTCGACCTGCCGGAGCGGACGCTGCGCACCCGAGCCGTGTGGTGGACGATGCCGGATGCTCAGATCGCTGCCGCCGGCGTGGAGACCACCGACGTGCCCGGTGCGCTGCACGCCGCCGAGCACGCCTCGATCGGCCTACTGCCCTTGGTGGCGACCTGCGACCGGTGGGACATCGGCGGCGTGTCGACCGCGCTGCATCCCGATACCGGCCAGCCCACGGTCATGGTGTACGACGGTCACCCCGGCGGTGCGGGGTTCGCTCGGTGTGGCTACGACCGGGCCGCGGTGTGGCTCGACGCCACCAGGAGAGCGATCGAGCAATGTTCCTGCCCACGGGGCTGCCCATCGTGCGTGCAGTCACCCAAGTGCGGCAACGGGAACGAGCCGCTGCACAAGGCCGGAGCCGTCGCGGTGCTCCGCCACCTGCTCGCCGCACTCGGCTAGGGTTGTCGCCACCATCGACCCACCGGAGAGGTACGCCATGTTCGCCGCTGGTCTCATCCTCATCATCCTCGCGATCATCGTGGTGATCTACGTCATCTTCGCCACCACCGGTTTGGAAGCGATGTCCATCGACTGGGGGGTGTTCACCGCTGACCTCACCCCGTTGCAGCTCTTCCTGCTGGGTGCCGTCACCGTCCTGGTTCTGGCCATCGGCAGCGTGATGCTGAGTGTGGGCCTGAAAACCCAGGGGGAGAAGCGCGCCGAGGTCAAGCGGCTTCGCAAGGAGGTGGAGAAGTCCAAGGAGTCCCGTGCTGCCGAATCCCAGGCCGACTCCGACGCTGGGAAGGCTGCCGAGGAGTCGAGCCAGGAGGACCAGACCGCGGCCCATGGCGCCGAGTCGACTGCTTCGTCCGGCGCGGACGACGAGCACCGGTCCATCGTCACCCGGCGCGCGAGCGCGCAGACCCCGCCCCGACCCCGGAGCTACCGTGACACCTCCGACGACTCGTCGGCCTCCGAGAAGTCACCACCCTCCCCACCCACCTGAGCTCTCCGGCGTCCTGCACCCTCACCGCGGCACCAGCCCGGCGCGGCCTCGAGCTCGGGCCACCCACGAGGTGCTGGTCAGCACCGGCCGCCGTACCTCGACGACCACCGAGACGGTGCTGGCGCTCGCTTCATCCACCAGGTAGCACCGGTGCATCCGCGCATGGTTGTTGGTCACGAAGCGGGCGGCGCGTGCACAGACCCGCGGCTCGGACCATCCCCCCACCAGAACCTGCGCTCCAGCCACCGCACCGAGATCGGCCGCCGTCTGCGCGTGGTTGCGAGCCACCGTGGCGGCGGCGAGCAAGGCCGCGGCCAGGAACAGGGCGGCAAGCGCTCCGACCGTCCCCACCGCCAGGACGGTGGCCGACCCGCGCTCACGTGCCGCCTGCTCGCTGTCCCTGCCCGGCCTCATCAGCCGCCCGTGACCGGTTCCAGAGGCGCCTGCGCGATCGAGGCGGCCTGCGGCACGCCGGGAAGCCAGGGCAACCGGGGCGGTGCGGTCACGCGGACCTGCACGGCGTCGGGGGCCAGCCCGGTCACGCTGACGGTGCTTCCCGCGGGCACCAACGACCGCACCAGCTGTTGCACCTGAGCCTCGTCCTGCCCGCGAGATGCGGCGCGCGCGGCAGCACGCGCCGCATCCACGCACCGGATCTGGTCCACCGCGAGAGCCAGGGCGCCCAGGCACAGCGCGAGCACCACGAGGACGCCAGGGATGGCCACCGCCAGCTCGGCGGTCACCATCCCCGCTTCTCGTTGCCGGCGCGGCACTAGAGCGACCCCGAGAGCGCCGTGGTGATCACCCTGGCGATGAGGTCTCTGACCGAGTCACTGCTGACGACGGTCAGCAGGACCGCGGCCAGTGCACAGGCTGCGAGCGTGCCCACGGCGTACTCGGCTGTGGTCATCCCCGCGTCCTTCGGAGCCCCACGCAAGGCGTGTCGGGCCCTTCGCAGCAGGTAGCGGATCTTCATGAGTGTTCCTCTCGGTTGAGCAGGGAAGCAACGGGCCACCCGGCAGGCCGGACGACCTGCGTGATCCCAGGCTGAGCGCGAGGGGCCGGTCCCGGAGGCGTGCCAGCGGATGCCGTGGACGGCTCAACCGTTCTGACCGGGGTGTGGAGGACGGTCGCGCTCCAGCACTACCAGCCCGCCGAGATCGAGGTCGCCAGCGAAACGACCAACGGCACCACGGTGGTCAGCACGAACGCAGGCAGGAAGGCCAGGCCCAGAGGGAGGACCAGCCATACCGACATCCGGGCCGTCTCCTGCTCCACCTGGGCGAGGGCGTCGCGTCGAAGGTCCGCGGCGGCCGCTCGCAGCAGCTCCGCGGGAGCTGCTCCAGCCAGACCGGCCAGCGTGATCGCCTGCTGCACCGGTTCCCAACGGACGGGCGCCTGTGACCATGCGGCCTCCTCATCCTGTCCCGAGGCGAGCCCCGCGGCGACGGTGGCCAGCTCACGCCCCGTGCGACCCGGCGTCACGTCGGCCACCTCGCGCAACGCCGGGGCGACCCCGCCGGCGCCGGAGAGCGCGAGGGCCAGATGGTCCATGACCTCGGCCACCGTGGGCTCTGGCCCGGCTCGGGCGCTCATCGAGCGCGACCCGACGCGCCGCCGGCGCCACCGCCACTGCGGCTCACGGGCCGGCCACAGCAAGCAGGCGAGGAGGACCAGGGTCACAGCCAGCCAGGGGCCCGTGCTCAGCACACGGCAGCCGAGACGCTGGAGATCATGCGACGTACGGTCCAGCGTCCGAGCAGCAGGAGCGCGACGCCCAGCAACCCGGCCGCGGCGGCGGCCGGGTGCGCATAGAGCTGTGTGGGCGGCAGACCGAGCAGGGAGGTCACCGCCAGCCCGCCGAGTGGGAGCAAGGTCAGCATGGTGCAGGTGGCGCGCGCACCCGCCGTCGCGGCCTGGAGCCGCTGCGACAGCGCAGTGCGGGCGCGGGCCGTGTTCGCCGAGGTCGCGACGGCGTCGGCGACCGGACTCCCCGCGCGCTCGCTGATCATCCAGGCCCGGGCCAGTGCAGACAGGTCGGGATGGTCCATCCGCCTCGCCAGACGGCGCCACTCGTGTCCCATCGGCCGACCCTCGTCGGCCGCCCGTACCAGTGGCGTGAGGAGCCCCCATGCATCTGTCGTGCTGGAGACCATGCGGAGGGCCTGGGAGGTGCTGAGCCCCGCCTGCAGTGCCGCGTGCAGCGCATCCATCACCGGTAGGAGGTCTTTGCTGGTCGCAGCGGGCCGCCGCCGGAGGGCGCGACGAGCGACCGCCCGACCCAGACGCCTCAGGTTCTGCCGGGGGCGCCTCGCAACCCCTCCTGCATGCCCGCCGCCGCCGCACGGATCGTCGGCCGACCATGCCAGCACAGCAGCACCGCAGAGCACCGCCGCCGCCAGCGCGGCCGCGCTCACCGCTCGCCTGCGCGGTCGAGAAGGCGTTCGAGAGTCTCGGACGCCTGCCCGACGACCCACCCCTCGGACTGCACCCTCAGGGCCGACCGGACCCGTAGCCGGCCCTCACGGAGACCGATGACCGCGATGTCCGTCAGCCGTCGCACCGGCCCCACCCGCTCCACATGCAGCACGACCTGGATCGCTGAACCGAGCTGTGTGCGCACCGCTTCCGGGCCCAGACCAGCCAGCCCACCCAGCGCCTCGAGTCGCGGCACGACATCGGCGGCCGAGTTGGTGTGCACCGTGCCGCATCCTCCCTCGTGGCCGGTGTTCAAGGCCGTCAACAGCTCGCGCACCTCGGCGCCCCGCGCTTCCCCCAGCACCACGCGGTCGGGGCGCATGCGCAGCGACTGCCGGACCAGGGTGGTCAACGTGATCTCTCCCCGACCCTCCACATTGGCCGCACGGCCCTGCAGGTAGACCACGTGTGGGTGGTCGACACTGAGCTCCCGGACGTCCTCGACCACCACGATGCGCTCCCGGGCCGGCACCTGCGACAGCAACGCCGCGAGAAGGGTCGTCTTGCCGCTGCCTGTACCCCCGCCCACCAGGAAGGCGACGCGAGCACGGACGATCCGCCGCAACACGGTCTCGGTGTCCCGGTCGAACATGCCCAACTCCCGCAAGGTCGCCAGCGACGGAGGGACCCGGCGCGGAATGCGGAGGCTGATGTGTGCCGCGCCGTCGACCAGCGGAGGAAGCACGGCGTGGAGCCGGATCCCTCCCGGCAACAGGCCGTCCACGTAGGGGGCCGCGCTGTCCAGCCGCTGCCCGGCCACGGCGGCGAGCCGGACGGCCAGTCGGCGCAGGGACGAGTCGTCGTGGAGCTCCAGGTCGGCACGGTGCAGTCCGTTCCCCCGGTCCACCCACACCCCCGCAGAGCCGTTGACGAGAACGTCGGTGACCCCGTCCTGAAAGACCAGCGGGCTCAGGGGCCCTAGTCCCAGGCCCTCGGCGAACGTTCCCGACATCCCGTCAGCCTCGCCCGCAGGCCTACGCCTCGACCGCGGCGCCGCCGCGCCCTGGGGAGGACGGCGACGCCGCGTCCGGGGCTGTGGACGACTCACGCCGGAAACTGGACGGCCCCCGCTTGGGGGGTAGCGGGGGCCGTCAGCGTTCCAGTCCTTGGGGGTTGGGCTGGAACGCCCGCGCTCGACCCCGGAGGGGAGCACTGCGCCCTATTCTGCCTGCCCGCAGTAGCCGGGAGCAACTGCGACAGACCGTGTTTCGTCGCATCTGGACTTCGAGGAGATCTGCTCGACAGAGAAAGACGCCCCGCATGCGCGGAGCGCCGTTCTCTGCGGAGTCGCCCAGTGATCAGAGCGTGCTGCTGCGACATCGGGCCGGGTCCAGCCCGGCCTCGACAGGTCCATCAGTGAACCGCCCGGCACGTGGGTGCTGGTGTCGTCTCCGCTGAGCCGCTCGGTGACCGAACGCCTCTTCGACAGGTCTACACCGCGAGCGCGGGCGATTCAACCCCTAGCCGGCCGTTCTTCCGGCCAGCACAGCATCGGCCACTCGCACGCCGTCGTGCGCACCGTCGACCACCGCCCCGGCGGCGTAGACCAGCCACGCCGCCACGCCCTCCGGCTCTCCGGTGGCGTAGGCCGACAGGGCGCGGTGGTACTCCCCACCCGCCGACCGGGCGTGACCTGCCTCGATCACCGCGACCCCGGTCGGGTCCACTCCGGCGCGGTGCAGAGTCACCCGTTCCAGCGCTCGCGCGAGAAGCCCGTTGGCCGCCACGAACGGACGGACCGCGAGCAGCTCGGCGTGGACCACGGCGCTCAGCAGGACCGTCGGCTGCCGTCCGGCAGCGACGCCCGAGATGAGTTCGATGATGCGGCGCAGCCGCTCGGCCACCTCATGGCCGGGCACGGGGTCCCCCATTCCCAGGTTCTCTCGACAGTCCTCACCACCGCCACGCGGCCGGCCCAAGGAGGCTGACGGCAGCAACGCGGAGCCGGCCGCCATGTGCAGCCGGGCCAGGCTCTGCGCCGGCGCACTCAGGGTGGCTCTGGTCGTCTGCTCCGCGGCGGCGGTCACCCGCACCGCACCGAGCAGCACCTGCCACTGGGGGTCGGGCTGGGCGGGGGGCCGGCTCGCTCCCCGCATCACGTCCCTGACCAGGGTCAGGCTGAGCCGGCTCCCGGCCACCTCGGCGCCCTCGAGGGCCGCGCTGGCGGCCGCTCCCCGCACCCGTGACTCCGCCGCGGCCTCCGGGATGCGCCGCCTCAGCGCCGGATGCCAGCGAAGCTCCTCGCAGGCCTTCCTCGCCTGCTGGACCTGGTCCGCCACCCCCGGCAACTGCGACAGCTCGTCCACTCGGTCTATCACCCGCATGTCCCCCATCGTCTCCCCTTGCCGAATCCGCAGTCACGCGGTTGGGTGGCAGAAGCCGACATCCCCACCCGCAGGAGGCATCCGTGTCCGAAGAAACGCTGTCGAACCTGGCCCAGGAGGACCGGCTCTTCGAGCCGAGCGAACAGTTCGCAGCACAGGCCAACGGATCCGCCGACCTCTACGACGCCGCCGCGCAGGACCAGGAGGCGTTCTGGGCCGACCAGGCCCGCGAGCTGCTCACCTGGGACACCGACTTCGAGCAGACCTTGGACTGGTCCGACGCCCCGGTGGCGCAGTGGTACGTCGGTGGCCGCCTGAACGCCAGCGTGAACTGCGTGGACCGTCACGTCGATGCGGGACACGGCGACCGGGTGGCGCTGCACTTCGTCGGTGAGGGGGGCGACACGCTCGACATCACCTACGCCGATCTGCACGAGCAGGTGCAGCGGGCTGCGAACGCGTTGCTGGACGCCGGGGTGAGCACGGGAGACCGGGTCGCGATCTACCTGCCGATGGTGCCGGAAGCCGCGGTGGCGATGCTCGCCTGCGCCCGGATCGGTGCCGCCCACTCCGTGGTCTTCGGGGGTTTCTCGGCCTCGGCGCTGCGCACCCGCATCGCCGACGCGCAGGCCACGGTCGTGATCACGGCCGACGGTGGCTACCGCAAGGGCAAGGCGTCGAACCTGAAGAAGGTGGTGGACGACGCCATCGATGGCGGCGAGGGAGACAGCACGGTCACGACCGTGCTGGTCGTGCAGCGGACCGAGGAGGACGTCGACTGGCACGACGAGCGCGACCACTGGTGGCATGAGGTCCTACAAGCCGCCTCCCCCCACCACGAGGCGGAGGCGTTCGACTCCGAACAGCCCCTGTTCATCCTGTACACCTCGGGGACGACCGGCAAGCCCAAGGGGATCTTCCACACCACCGGCGGCTACCTCACGCAGGCCGCGTTCACCACCAAGTACGTACACGACATCCACCCCGAGAAGGACGTCTACTGGTGCACCGCCGACGTCGGCTGGGTGACCGGCCACTCCTACATCGTCTACGGCCCCATGGCCTTGGGCGCCACGCAGGTGATGTACGAAGGCACGCCGGACACCCCGCATCAGGGCCGGTGGTGGGAGATCGTGCAGGACAAGAAGGTCACCGTCTTCTACACGGCGCCCACGGCCATCCGCGCATGCATGAAGTGGGGCGAGAGCATCCCGGGTGAGTTCGACCTCTCCTCCCTGCGCCTGCTGGGCTCGGTGGGCGAGCCCATCAACCCCGAGGCGTGGATGTGGTACCGCCGAGTCATCGGTGGCGAGCGCTGCCCGATCGTGGACACCTGGTGGCAGACCGAGACCGGGGCGATCATGATCAGCCCCCTGCCCGGCGTGACCGCCACCCGGCCCGGTGCCGCGCAGGTCGCCATTCCCGGGGTCAGCGTCGATGTCGTCGACGAGTCCGGCGAGTCGGTTCCGGACGGCTCGGGCGGATATCTGGTGGTCAAGGAACCGTGGCCCTCGATGCTGCGCGGCATCTGGGGCGACCGAGAACGGTATGTCGACACCTACTGGTCGCGCTTCGAAGACACCTACTTCGCCGGCGACGGGGCGAAGAAGGACGACGACGGCAATATCTGGGTGTTGGGCCGGGTGGACGACGTGATGAACGTCAGCGGTCACCGGCTCTCGACCACCGAGATCGAGTCCGCGCTCGTCTCCCACCCGAGCGTGGCGGAGGCTGCCGTCGTCGGGGCTACCGACGAGATGACCGGCCAGGCGGTCTGCGCCTTCGTGATCATGCGCTCCGAGGCGGCCGGCGACACAGACGAAGACGACCACGCCAAGACCATCCAGGAGCTGCGCCAGCACGTGGCGGACGAGATCGGGGCGATCGCACGGCCCCGTCAGATCATGATCGTCTCGGAGCTGCCCAAGACTCGGTCGGGCAAGATCATGCGCCGTCTTCTGCGCGATGTCGCCGAAGATCGCGAGGTAGGAGACGTCACCACACTCGCCGACTCCACGGTCATGGACAAGATCAAGCACGGTATGGGCTCGAACTGAACAAGATTTTGCCAAACCTTGACTGATTTCTGGCTCCCCGACAAGAAGCGACCAGGCATCATGGATGCATCGACGCGGCACCGCGTGAACGCAGGTGCCCCTGGCTGTCACGGGACCAGGGAGTCGACAGGTGCCCACCCGGCACTAACAGGGGGTGCCGGGTGGGCACCAACATGTGGTGACATCGGGGGCCGGTGACCGCAGGGGAGACCCGCGGTCACCGGTGCACCACGGGCACGAGCACGCCCGCGCATCGCGGCCCGCCAGGCCTGCGGGCCCATCCACGAGGGGATACAGTTTCGCCATGTCTACTTCCGAGCAGCCCCACACGAACGACGAGCGCTCCGTCGGCCAGCTCGTGGCGGACCTGTCCGCCGACGTGTCGTCGATCTTCCGCAGTGAGGTCGAGCTCGCCAAGGTCGAGATCAAGCACGACGTCACCCACGCCGGCAAGGGCGCGGGAATGTTCGCCGGGGCCGCGGTCTTCGGCGCCTACGGGTTCGGGTTGTTGCTGCTGGGGCTGGCGTGGGTGATCGCCATCTGGCTGCCGGTCTGGGCCGGTCTGCTCATCGTCTCGGGCGTGCTGTTCGTCATCGCCGCGATCCTGGGCCTGATGGGCAAGGGACAGGTCAGCCGGGTCAAGGGCAAGCCGCAGAAGACCATCGACAACGCGCAGGCGACGGTGGCTGCGGTCAAGCAGTCCTGACCCCTAGGACACCTCCCGCACCACCGAGCGGTCCCAAGGCTGAGTCAACCCGGCCACCTCGAACGTGCGGTCCAGCAGGCCGGCGGTGAACCCCCATACCGTGAGCGTGCCTGCGGAGAACCCCGGGCCGGTGAAGCCGCTCGGATGCCGCACGCGAAAGCGGGTCGACGGGTCCAGCAGCTCCTCGACGGGCACGGTCAGGACCCGTTCCACCTCGGCCTGCTGGCGCGCCCAGATGCGGCCGGGCGTGTGCCACCACGCCAGCACCGGGGTCACGTCGTAGCCGCTGACCGGGATGTGCAGGGGCGGGAGCTCGGCCAGCACCTCCACCTCACCGGCACGCAGCCCGATCTCCTCCCAGGCCTCGCGCAGCGCAGTGGCCGCAGCACTGGGATCACCGTCCTCGTGGCCGCCGCCGGGGAAGGCCACCTGGCCGGCGTGGGACCGTAGGGTCGCCGCTCGCAGCGTGAGCACCACCTCGGTGCCCCTCGGCCCCGGAGCGAACAGCATCAGCACCGCGGACTGCCGGGCACCGCCGCCCTCCGGCGGGACGAAGCTGCCCGCCCAGGGAGCCGGCAAGGTGTCGGCAGCGGCCGACAGGCGCCTCATCCATGCCGGTACCGGGGGCTGGGCCTCGCTCACCGTGACGACCCCGCCTGGTCGGCGGGCGGCTCCTTGACCAGCGCCGCGGCGCGGACCGGATCGCTCTCCCCCACCCCGCTCGACGGGCAGTACCGCTGCACCGGACAGGCTCCGCAGGCGGGCTTGCGCGCGTGACAGGTACGGCGACCATGGAAGATCAGGACGTGCGAGAGCTGGGTCCACTCCCGCCGCGGGATGATGTGTCCGACCGCTCGCTCGACCTTGACGGGGTCGCTCTCCTGGGTCCACCCGAAGCGGCGTACCAGCCGGCCGAAGTGCGTGTCCACGGTCAGCCCGGGCACGCCGAACGCGTTTCCGAGCACCACGTTCGCGGTCTTGCGGCCCACCCCCGGCAGGGTCGTCAGCTCCGCCAGCGTGCCGGGCACCACGCCCCCGAAGCGCTCGACCAGGTCGGCGGAGAGCCTCTGCACGGCCTGAGCCTTCGCCCGGAAGAACCCGGTCGGACGCAGGATCGACTCCAGCGACTCACGATCGGCACCGGCCATGGTGCCCGGGTCGGGATAGCGCTCGAAGAGCCGAGGGGTCACCGAGTTCACCCGCACGTCCGTGGTCTGCGCCGACAGCACCGTGGCCACGAGCAGCTCGAACGGACTTCGGAAGTCGAGCTCGCACTGCGCATCGGGATAGCGCTCGGCCAGCAGGCGGTACATCTTGCGCGCCCGCCGGGTGCGCGCCAGGTCGCTCTCGCCCTGCGTCCTCAGCGGTGTGTTCACGCGGGCAGCCTACGGCGCAGGCCGGAAGGCCCTGCCCTCCGCCGTCCGAAGGTGGCAAGATGAGCAAGGTGGACACGGGCGTCGTGATGCAAGCACCGCTGTTCGCCGCTCTGGACAGCGAGACGGCCGAGCAGCTGGTCCTGTCGATGTCCACCCAGGAGTTCGCCAAGGGCAAGGAGATCTTCCACGAGGGCGACCCCGGCGACTCCCTGTACGTCATCACCCACGGCAAGGTGAAGCTCGGACGGCGCAGCCCCGACGGCCGGGAGAGCCTGCTGTCGGTGCTGGGACCGGGAGAGATGTTCGGCGAGCTCAGCCTGTTCGACCCTGGCCCGCGGCTGACCAGCGCCACGACGGTGAACGACACCATCCTCATCGCCTTGCACAACGAGGACCTGCGCACCTTCATCTCCCGCCATCCCGAGGTCGCGATGCAGATGCTGGCCGGGTTGGCCCGGCGGTTACGGCGTACCAACGAGGGACTGTCCGACCTGGTCTTCACCGATGTGCCCGGTCGCGTGGCCAAGGCTCTGCTCGACCTGTCGGCGCGCTTCGGTCAGCCGTACAAGAGCGGCGTGCGGGTGACCCACGACCTCACCCAGGAGGAGCTCGCCCAGCTGGTCGGCGCTTCCCGAGAGACCGTCAACAAGGCGTTGGCGGACTTCGCGGCCCGCGGATGGCTGGTGCTGGGAGCCAAGTCGGTGACGTTGCTCGACACCGGGCGGCTGGTGCGGCGCGCCCGCTGAGTCACTGCTCCCGCAGATAGGCGAGCTGCGCCAGCACACTGCGGCGCGCCGCGGGCCACACCTGCCGAGGGACCTCGGCATACACGTCCTGCACCACACGCCCGGCCAGGTCGGCATCGGCCACCGGTGGCTCACCGAGTCGGCCTAGCGCCGCTCGGACCTGCTCCAGGCGCTCCTTGCGGTGGCTCAGGTAGGACCGCACGGTGGCCGCGGCGTCGGGCAGCACCGGGCCGTGCCCGGGGGCCAGTGCGCTCACGCGCCCACTTCGGGTCAGGTCCTCCAGGCGTCGCAAGGACTGCAGGTATGCCTCCAGCTCTCCGTCGGGGTGGGCCACCACGGTGGTGCCCCGCCCCAGGACGGTGTCCCCGGTCAGGAGCACCTGCTCGGCGGGCAGCAGGAAGCTGACCGAGTCCGCGGTGTGCCCGGGCGTGGTGACGACCGAGAGCTCGAGCCCGCCCACCCGGAGGCGGTCACCGTCGGCCAGGTCGTCATGACCGCGCCCGAGGGCGCGCACCGGCGCTCCGGTGGCGTCCGAGAAGCGCCCAGCCGACTCGGCGTGGTCGTCGTGATGGTGGGTGAGCAGGATGAGACCGACCCGCCGCCCGGTCTGTTGCACGTGGGCCAGCACGGCGGCGGCGTGAGGGGCGTGCAGCGGGCCCGGGTCCACCACCACCGCCTCGGTGGAGCCGGGCTCGGCGAGGATCCACGTGTTCGTGCCCTCGAGCGTCATCGGCGAGGGGTTGGGGCAGAGCTGGCACCAGGCGCGCTCGGTGAAGCGCCCACCCGCCCACGGCGCGTCCTCGGGCGCCGCCTGCTGGCCTCCGGAGCGCATCACGCCCTCAGTCTGCCCCCGGCACCCGCAACTGGATGCCGTCGGCGGTGTCCACGGGGTAGGGCCGCACCGCAGACATCGACCTCCCCCGGTGCAGGAACTCCCTCAGCCCGCCCGCTTCGGCCAGCTCTTCGGCCAGGATCTGCGTGGGGGCCATGAGTGCATGGCAGGCATCCCGGACGAGCCAGGCGGGGTCGACCCAGCCGGCGGCACAGGCCTCGCTGGTCTCCCCGTCGGCATCCTGTCCCGGCGGGAGCGCGGCGGCGAAGAAGAACGTGTCGTAACGCCGCGGCTCACACTCCGGGGTCACCCACCGGGCCACGGGGTGCAACAGGTCGCTGCGCGGCACCAGCGACTCGGCGCGCATGACTTCGGCCACCCTCAGACGACGCGAGACCAGGCCCGCGCGATAGTCCCGCCACCGTGGTCCTCGAGCGGGGGCGAGCGAGTCGGCCCCGGTTCCAGCGAGCAGGACACCCGACTCCTCGAAGAGCTCTCGCACCGCGGCGAGTACCACCAGCCTCGCCAGAGGCTCCTCGACGCCCAGCGCCTGCACCCACTGCTCCGGGCGTCGACCCGGGCCGGCCCACTCCAGCTCACCCTGCCCGTCTCGCTCGTCCACGCCGCCGCCGGGATAGACGTACATCGAGGCGGCGAACGCCATCCCCGCGACCCGGTGCTGGGTGAAGACCTCCACCCCGGTCGCGTCGGCCCGGCGGGCCTCACGCAGCAACAGCACGCTGGCTGCCGCCCTCGGCGCGACCGCGCGGCGCTCGTGCCGGTCCTCCAGCCAGACCCGAGCCTGCTGGTCGAACTGCGCGCGCATCGTGGCGGGCAGAGCGAGGTCGCGATGTTCCGGGCTCACGCCGGGGCGGTGTCACCCGCCTCGCCGCTCGGAGCCGTCGACACGACGATCTCCACCTCGACGGGGCTGTTCATCGGCAGCACGGCCACGCCGACGGCGGACCGAGCATGCACGCCTGCGGAACCGAAGGCGTGACCGAGCAGCTCGCTGGCTCCGTTGACCACCGCGGGCTGGCCGGTGAAGTCCGGGTCGCTGGCCACGAAGCCGACGACCTTGACGACCTGGGTGACCCGGTCCAGGTCCCCCAGCACCGACTTCACGGCGGCGATGGCGTTCAGCGCACACAACCGGGCGCAGTCATGGGCCTCTTCCGGGCTCACCCCGCCGTCGGACCCGACCTTGCCGACGGCCGGCAGCTGCCCGTCGACGAACGGCAGCTGGCCCGAGGTGTAGGTCAGGTGGCCATGCACGAGCGCAGGAACGTACGACGCGACGGGAGGGGCCACGCTCGGCACGGCGTACCCGAGCGCGTGCAGGCGCTGCTCGACCGCAGAAGGCTCGGCCGGCACCGGTGAGCCGGTGCTCACGTCGGCCGCTTCAGGTAGGCGACCAGGCTGGACCCGCCGTCCGGGCCGGGGACGACCTGGACGAGCTCCCACCCGTCCGCGCCCCACTGGTCCAGGATCTGCTTGGTCGCGTGGACGATCAACGGCACCGTGGCGTACTCCCAAGTGGTCATGTCGCGAGCCTAGCCGTGTGCGCCCGAGGCCATGAGGTCGCCGTGGACATGCCCCTGGACCGCGACGCCCCGCCGGTGGCGATCACCAGCCGCGACCGGGCGGCTCACGTACACCGGACCTCAAGGTTCGCGGCGTAATCTGTTGTCCATGCGTGTTGCCACCACTATGGCCAAGGTCACCTCCTTGTTGGGGGCGTTCCTGGCTATCGCGGTGCTGATGGGACTGCTCGGGGCGGGACTGTTGCTGCCGGTGGTCGGCACCGCGGGCACCGCCGCCCGCGAAGGGGTGGGGCTCTTCGAGGAGCTGCCGGGGGACCTCGACTCCAACCCCCTGGCGCAGCAGTCGCGCATCGAGGCGGCCGACGGCTCGCTCATCTCCACCCCCGCGCTGCAGAACCGCATCATCGTCCCGTTGGAGCAGATCGCTCCCGTCATGCAGGACGCACAGGTGGCGATCGAGGACGAGCGCTACTTCGAGCACGGGGGCGTGGACCCCAAGGCCCTGGGCCGGGCCGTCGTGACCAATGCGACCACGGAAGACACCCAGGGCGGCTCCACCCTGACCCAGCAGTACGTGAAGCTCACGTTGAAGGAACAGGCCGAGCGCCAAGGCGACGTCGAGGCCCAGCGGGCGCTGCTGGCCCGCAGCGGCACCGAGGGATACGTCCGCAAGCTGCGCGAGCTGAAGTACGCCGTCACGCTCGAGGAGCGGCTCACCAAGGACGAGATCCTGGAGGGCTACCTCAACCTGGCCTACTTCGGGGACCGGGCCTACGGGATCGAGGCCGCTGCACGGCACTATTTCGGCGTCAAGGCCAAGAACCTGAACCTGGCACAGGCGGCCACGTTGGCCGGGGTGGTGCGCGCCCCCTCGGTGACCGACCCGGTGAACTCGCCCGAAGCCTCGAAGGCCCGTCGCAACGTGGTGCTGGACAAGATGTACGCCCAGGACATGATCTCCGAGGAGGAGTGGGAGGAGGCGAAGGCCTCCGAGATCGCGCTGGACCTCACCGACAGTCAACAGTCCTGCCTGAACTCCAAGCAGCCGTACTTCTGCGACTACGTGCAGGCCTGGCTGCTGCAGAGCGACACCCTGGGGGCGACCCGCGAGGAGCGCGAGCAGAAGCTGTACACCGGCGGTCTGACGGTCGAGACCACCCTTCGGCCCGACCTGGCCAAGGAGATCTCCAGGGTCGCCGCCAAGTCGGTGCCCCCCGGCAACCAGTACGGTCTGGGCTCTGCGGCAGCGATGGTCGAGCCGGGCACCGGGAAGGTGCTGGCGATCGGCCAGTCCTCCGACTACAACCTGGAGGAGTCGAACGACCAGATCAGCGAGACATCGCTCAACTGGAGCGTGGACCGGCGTTTCGGGGGCGGGACCGGGTTCCAGATCGGCTCGATCGCGAAGGCCTTCTCCCTCGTCACGGCACTGGACAACGACGTCACCGTGAACGAGACCCTGTCGGTGCGCGCGCCGGGCCGGGTGGACTCCAAAGGCACGTGGGTCAACCAGCCCGGCAACGCGCGGACTCCTGTCGGTAACACCCACCCGGCGGGGATCTTCTTCCGCAGCGACTTCGACTCCGACTGCACGCTCGGCGAGCCCTACTGGGGAGTCCGCAACGCCGAGGACGAGAACTTCAGCCGTACCATCACTCTGCGCAAGGCCACCGCGTCGTCGGTGAACACTGCCTTCGCGACGCTGGCTTCGGAGGTCGGGACCTGCAAGATCAAGAAGACGATGGCACGGATGGGGCTCAACAGCGGCGACGGTGACGAGTACGGCGCCGGAGACAAGAACAACCCGCCGACCTATGTGCTGGGCTCGGACGACGCCAGCCCGCTGACCGTGGCCAGTGCCTACGCCACGATCGCCTCCGGCGGCACCTACTGCCCGCCGGTACCGATCGAGCGGATCGTCGACGGCAACGGTGAGGAGATTCCGCTCAAGGTGGGCGAGTGCGAGGAGGTCGTCGACCCCGACGTCGCTGCAGGGGTGGCCGAGCTGATGCAGGGGGTGGTCGACCTGCAGGGGTCCGGCTTCCGCGCGGTGCTCGACAGCGGGCAACCGGCCGGAGGCAAGACCGGCACCGCAGACGGCTCGGTGCACACCTGGTTCGCCGGCTACACCCCCCAGCTCTCCACCGCCGTCTGGATCGGAGACCCGACGGGAAGCAAGCGCTACGACGGGCGACTGGCCGACATCTCCCTGGGTGGGCGGTTCATCGAGGGCCAGCTCTACGGCTCCAAGCTCGGCGCCCCGATGTGGAAGGACATGATGTCGACCGCGCTGGAGGGGACGAAGGTCGAGGACTTCAAAGACCCCTCGCAAGACATCACGGGAAGTCAACCGAAGGACGAAGGCGGGACCGTCCCCGGCGTGCAGGGTCTGAGCGAACGTGAGGCGATCCAGCGCCTGAGCCAGGCGGGGCTGAACCCCACCAGTCGGTACACCTCCTCGTCCGCACCGGAAGGCACCGTCGCCTACACCTACCCGGGTGCTGGCGAGCCGGTAGAACCGGGTGGCACGGTCACTGTCTACATCTCCAGCGGTTAGCCACCCAAGGCGCGGCGGACGGCTGCGCCCACCCGGGCTGCCGTCGGCACGGGCGAGGGGTCCATGGCCGAACGATGACACCCAACCCCGCCTCACCGTCGGCGCGGGGAGTCTTGACATGATCGGGGCCATGGCCCCGTCGAGTCCGCTGCGCGGTGCGCTGGCCGCCACCGCCGGAGCGGGCCTGGCGGTGCTGGGCTGGAGCACCCTGGTCGAGCCACGCGCCTTCGTGCTGCGCCGGGTGACGGTTCCCGTGCTGCCCGCGGGCGCGCCCGACGTCCGGGTGCTGCAGGTCACCGACCTGCACTTGGCTCCAGGGCAGCGCTACCGGGCCGAATGGCTGAGCAGGCTGGATCGGCTGGAACCGGACCTCGTGCTCAGCACCGGGGACAACCTCGCCCACCAGGACGCCGTGCCGGCGGCGCTGTCCGCCTACGGCCCCTTACTGCAGCGCCCGGGCGGGTTCGTCCTCGGTTCGAACGACTACTTCCCCCCGGTGCCGAAGAACCCCTTCGGCTACTTCACCGACAGCCATCGGCGCGGGGAGGACCTCACCCGGGGACGCCTTCCGACCCACGACCTCGTGGACGGCTTCGAGACCGCCGGGTGGCACAACCTGATGCACCGGCGTACCCGGATCTCGGTGGCCGGGGTGGACCTCGAGATCGTGGGCGTGAACGACCCGCATGTGGACTACGACGACTACGACAGCGTCTCGCAGCCCGCCTCCGCCAGCGCGGACCTCACGATCGGGGTGACGCACGCTCCCTACTCGCGGGTGCTTGACCCGATGGCCGCGGACGGGGCTCGGCTGCTCGTCGCGGGACACACTCACGGCGGCCAGGTCTGTGTTCCCTTCTACGGCGCCCTGGTGACCAACTGCGATCTGGACACGGACCGGGCCAAGGGCCTGTCCCGGTGGTGGCCGGGCGCCGCGGGTCCGCACCCCGGCGGTACGCCGAGCGACGCGGCCTATCTTCATGTCTCGGCGGGCCTGGGAGCCTCTCCCTACGCGCCGTTCCGTCTGGCCTGCCGACCCGAAGCCACGCTGCTCACCCTGACGGCCGCCTGACTCCCCCCGGGGGCCGGACCTGGTCGGCGGCGGGGCCGATGCGATGCGCTCGCCGCGATTCGGCCCGCCGGTCGGCCGTGGGATATCGTGACCGACGCTGTGGCACCCGGTAGTCCGACGTGCCGGCCACGGGGTGTGGCGCAGTTTGGTAGCGCGCGTCGTTCGGGACGACGAGGTCGCAGGTTCAAATCCTGTCACCCCGACCCTTCACCACCGCAGGCACCGCTCGTTTCCTGCGTCACCCGTCGGTCAGCTGGGCTCGGCCATGAGCTCTGCCGGTACCTCGGAGGCGCCGACGACTCCGCTGAGCAGCTGGGGCTCGAGCAGCTCACCTCGCTTCAGGACGCTGACCGAGCCGTTGGTCTCCAGGATGACCGCCGCGACCTCCTCCGCGTTCCGGACCCCGGCCATGCGCAGCCGCGACTGCACCTCGGTGGGCATGACGTGGGCGCGCGCCATGTTGTCCGGGAGCAGCCGCTCGCCCGCCATCAGCAGCACGGGATGGTGGTCGACCACGGCGAACCCGAGCCGGTTACCCCTGACCAGGCCCAACGCAGACTGCAGCACCACCAGCGTGGCCAACGCGATCAGCCCCGATCCCAGGGTGGGCAGCAACCCCAGCGCTGTCCGCCCGATGATGGCGCCGAAGGCGATCAGGGCTGCCAGATCGAAGCCCGACATCCCCGCGAGCAGGCGGGGCCCCACCAGCCGCACCAACAACACCATGGCGAGGTACATCGCGACGGTCGACACCACGACGGCCAGAGCGACCTTCGGCGTCACGGCCAGCAGGTCCCACAGCGACAGGTCGGCAAGATCCAGGAAGTCGAGCATGTCGAGCACGCTACTCCCGCAGTCGCAGGGTGCTCAGCAGCGTCGGAAGCGACCTAGCGCGCCGCGGCATCGACGTTGCTAGACTCCCGCGCATGCCAAGCCCGTTGCAGCGTCGGCCCGCGGTGGCCTACCTCCGGGTGAGGCTGTTTCTGCGATGAGTCTCCTGCTCACGATGGTCCTGCTCGTCGTCACAGTGGCCCTGGCTCCCGTGTGCTGCCGCTACTTCGGCCGCGACGCCGGCTATCCGCTCGCCGGGATGTACCTGCTGGCCAATGCCGCTTTCTTCCCGGCGGCGGCGGCCGTGATGCGCGGGGAGGAGTACACCTACTCGGTGGCGTGGGTCTCCGCGCTCGACGTGAACTTCGCGCTCCAGGCGGACGGCGTGGGGGTCGTGTTCACCTTCATCGCCCTGCTCATCGGCGCCGTGGTCTTCGTGTACTCGGCGCGCTACCTCGACCCGGGCCGCAACCTCAGCTTCTACCTGACCATGTGCGCCTTCACCTTGTCGATGGTCGGCCTGGTGCTCGCCGACGACATGGTGCTGCTCTTCGTCTGCTGGGAGCTGACCTCCCTGGCCTCGTTCCTGCTGATCGCCCGTTCGGGGTACGGCGGTGAGCTCGCCTCGTTGCGGACCTTGCTGATCACCTTCCTCGGGGGGCTCTTCCTCCTGGCTGCGGTGGTCTCGATCGTCGCCAAGACCGGCACGACCTCGGTGACCGAGGCCCTGGCGGACCCGGTGTGGACCGAGGACGCCGGGTTCACCACGGCGATGGCGATCCTGGTGCTCCTGGCCGCCTTCACGAAGTCGGCCCAGTTCCCGTTCCACCCCTGGCTTCCCGACGCCATGGCCGCGGCCACGCCGGTCAGCGCCTACCTGCACGCGGCGGCGGTCGTCAAGGCCGGCATCTTCCTGCTGATGCGGTTCAGCCCCGCGTTCCACGCCACCCCGGTGTGGAACTACAGCCTGATCTTCACGGGTCTGTTCACCGGTGCCATGGCCGCCTGGTTCGCCGCGCAGAAGACCGACCTGAAGAAGCTCATGGCCTACTCCACCGTGAGCCAGCTCGGTCTGATCGTGGCCACCATCGGCATCGGCACCGAGGAGGCCCTGGCTGCGGCCACGCTGCACGTCATCGCCCACGCCCTGTTCAAGTCCGGGTTGTTCATGATGGTCGGGGTCATCGACCACTCCACCCATACCCGCGACATGCGCCGCCTGCCGCAGCTGTACAAGACCATGCCCTGGTCCTTCGGCGCGGTAGTCCTCGGCTGTGCGTCCATGGCCGGCATCCCGCCCATGCTCGGCTTCGTGTCCAAGGAAGAGATCTTCGTCGCGATGCAGGAGGCCCCCGGCGGGGAGTTCGTCGGCTGGCTGGCGCTGGCCGGTGCGGTCGGCGGAGCCGTGCTGACCTTCGCCTACTGCGCCAAGATCGTCTTCGGCGGCTTCGTTGACGGCACCCGCACCGACATCGTTGCGCACGAGGGTGAGCCCCTGCTGCTGATTCCCGCGGCCCTGCCGATCTTCGTGGGTCTTCCGCTGGCCCTCGTCGTCGGGGTGCTGGACACCCCGGTCCAGCGCTCGGTCGAGGCCCAGCTGCCCGCCGGGGAGGTCGAGCACAAGGTACACCTGGCCCTCTGGCACGGCTTCAACCTCGAGCTGCTGCTCTCGGCCCTGGTCATCCTGGCGGGGATCGTCATCATCGCCAACCGCCGACGGCTGCGTCCCTGGATGGAACACGACAGCTTCACCCTCGACGGGCCCGCCGTCATCGGCAAGAGCGTCAAGGGCGTGCGTGTCTTCGGCACCAAGCTCGCGCTGACCGTGGCCGCCAACAACCCCACCCGCCACGTCGCGGCCCAGCTCACCGTACTGACCCTCGTGCTGATCGGCGGCACGGTGACGGTATGGCAGACGGCAGGGTTCGCCCCTCAGCACCCAGGTCTGACCGAGCCGATCGACGCCGTGGTCCTCGTCGTCGTGATCGGCGGGGTCATCGGCGCGGCCGTGTCCGACTCGCGTCTGGCCGCGACCGTGAGCCTGTCCGCGGTCGGTATCGCTGTGACCGTGCAGATCTTCGCTCTCGGCGCTCCCGACGTCGGTCTGACCCAGCTGCTGGTCGAGGCGCTCACCGTGCTGATGATCATGCTGGTGCTGCAGAAGCTCCCGTTGCGCTTCGGCGGTGGCCCGCGGTTCGGCAACGGTGCGGCGGCGGCGCTGGCCATCCTCACCGGCATCGGGGCCGGGCTGGCGGTCTGGGCACTGACCGGACGGCGCGAGCGGGCCCCCGTGACCGAGTACTACCTCGTCGAAGCCCCGGTCGAGAGCGGCGGGGACAACATCGTCAACACCATCCTGGTCGAGTTCCGGGCACTGGACACCCTCGGCGAGCTGACCGTCCTGGGGATGGCCGGCGTGGCGTTGGTCGCCCTGCTGTCCACGGTCCGCGACCGGTACCTGGACCCGCAGCCCAGTGAGGACCGCACCTACGTCCCCCCGCCGGATCTGGCCTTGCGTGCGGAGGGAACCACGGCACGCACGGCGATGGTCGAGGCTTGGGGCAACGCCATCCCGCTCCAGCTGTTGCTGCGGCTGACCATCCCGCTGCTCGCGGCCATCTCGGTGATTCTCTTCTGGCGGGGGCACAACGCTCCCGGCGGCGGCTTCATCGCCGCCCTCGTCGGCTCGGCCATCGTGGCGCTGCTCTACCTGTCTTCCTCGCGCGACCAGCCGGTCGGACCGCCTCGTGTTCCGGCGGCCCTGATCGCCGGTGGGGTCCTGGTGGCCATCGGCACCGGCGTGTGGGGTCTGCTGGCCAAGGGGTCGTTCCTCGAGCCGCTGCACGGCAAGTTCCTGGGCCAGAAGCTCACCTCGGCGATCGTCTTCGACCTCGGTGTGTACGCCGCCGTGTTGGGGTTGGTCATGGTCGCCTTCAACCTCCTCGGAGCCGCCGAAGGCACCCGCGAGGGCACGCGCGAGCGGGCCGACCAGGCCGTGGAGGGCGAGATCGAAGGACCGATGGAGACCGTGCGCGGTGAGCACCCCGGGCAAGAGGACATGCCCCCTATTCCGAGCCGCAAGACCACCTTCCTGGCCTCGGGCACGGTGCCCCCACGCGAGCGACGGCGCACCTCGAGAAAGTCCGGAAAGGGGTCACAGTCATGATCTTGCCCATCACCATCGGGGTGCTCGTCGCCGGCGGGGTGTTCTTGATCGTGCAGCGTGGCATGGTCCGCATCATCTTCGGCCTGGCCCTGCTCTCTCACGCCGCGAACCTGCTGCTGTTGGCCACCGGTGTGAGCGCCTTTCGGGGTGAGCCGCTGGCGAACGTGACCGCGGTCGAGGCCGCGGCTGACCCGCTTCCCCAGGCCTTCGTCCTGACAGCCATCGTCATCGCTCTGGCCGTCACCATCTTCATGCTCACGCTTGCGGTCATCGGGCACAACGACGACACCAAGCACATGCCCCACACCGGAGAGTTCCACGACCGATGAACCCGGCGCTGCTCTCCCTTTTCGTCGTGCTGCCGCTGACCGCGGCGGCGCTTCTGGTGGTGGTGCGCCGACCCGCCCTCGACCGGGGGCTGATGGTGGGCATTCCCGCCCTCGTCACCGCGGCCGCCATCTACCTGCTCTTCGAGCACCGCGAGACGCCGGTCCTGGCCCACAACATCGGGGGGTTCCCGGGCGGGGTGTCGATTCCGCTGGTCTCGGACACGTTCAGCGCCCTGATGATCGCGGTCACCTCGCTGACCACGACGGTCACCATGGCCTTCCTCACGCGCACCGGGGAGGACCGGTACCGCTTCGTCCCGTCGCTGGCGCTGATGCTGACCGCCGGGGTGAACGGGGCCTTCCTGACCGGCGACCTGTTCAACCTCTTCGTCTTCGTCGAGGTCATGCTGCTGCCCTCCTACGCTCTCATCGCCGTCACCGGCACCTGGCGGCGACTGGGCATCGGGCGCCTGTTCGTGGTGGTCAACCTCCTGACGAGCACCATCCTGCTGATCGGTGTGGGACTGGTCTATGCCACGGCCGGCACGGTCAACCTGGCCGAGCTCGTGGGACGGGCCGCGGAGGACCCGCGAGTCGGGCTGGCCATCTCGGTGGTGCTGTTGGCCTTGGCCATCAAGGCCGCGGTCGCTCCCACCCACGGCTGGCTGCCCCGGGCCTACCCCGCCACCTCGGCCGGGATCATGGCGCTGTTCTCCGCCGTCCATACCAAGGTGGCCCTCTACGGGATCTACCGGATCTACTCCAGCACCTACGACGGGCAGGCGCCGTGGGCTCCGATCCTGGCCATCGCGGTGGTGGCGACGATCCTCATCGGCTCGTACAGCACCTTCGGCGAGCACATCATGCGTCGCGCGCTGGCCTGGCAGATGGTGGCCGGCGTCGGACACATCCTGCTGGGGCTGGCGCTGTTCAGCGAGTTCGCGCTCGCCGCCGGCATCTTCTACATGATCCACCACATCGTGACCATGGGCGCCCTGCTGCTCGCGTCGGGGGCGATCGAGCAGACCTACGGCAGCGGACGCTACGAGCGTCTGGCAGGCCTGGCCCGGCGCGACAAATGGGTGGCTGTGATCTACGCCTTCGCGCTGCTGTCACTGGTGGGGCTGCCACCCTCGACGGGCTTCTTCGCCAAGATCGGGTTGCTGCAGGCTTCGGCCGACGCCGGCGGCTGGAAGCAGTGGGTGTTCATCGCCACCGTCCTCATCGCGGCCGTGGCCACCCTGCTCGCCATGCAGCGACTGTGGTCGGGCGTCTTCTGGGGGCCGGCTATGGAGAACTACCGCCCCGAGGCATCGCACGGCGGCCGCGATCGTCGGGTTCCCCTCCCGCGTGACCTCCGGGTCACCTGGCAGCTGGCCTCGCCGGCGGCCTTCCTCGTCGGCCTCCAGCTCGTGTTCTTCGTGCTCGCCGGGGCCCTCATCCCGATCGCCCTTCGGGCCGCGGATGACCTGATGACGCTCCAGCCCTACGTCGAGGCGGTGCTGGGATGAGACTGAGTCCTGTGTCGATCGTCCGCTACGCCGGGTTCATCTTCTGGGAGGTCGTCAGCGGCACCCTGGATGTGGCCGCGGATGCGTTCAGTCCCGGCCGGGGCGCGACCCCCATGATCGTGGAGTACCCCCTGCGGTGCGACACCGACGCGGAGATCGCCATCATGGCCTCCTCCATCACCATCACGCCCGGCACCATCACCCTCGGCATCGCGCCGGCGCTGGAGAACGCGCCCGCTACTCTCTTCGTGCACTCGATGTACTGCTCGAGCCGCGAGGAGCTGCTGGAGGACCTGCACACCATGGAGTCCAAGCTGTTGCGTGCCTCGCGTGGCGGCGCCGCGAAGGATGCCTCATGACCGGCATCGTGGTGGTCACCGTCGTCATCCTCACCCTCTCCGTGGTGGTGGCCCTGGTTCGCCTGATCGCCGCCCAGGACGAGGCCACCTCGGCCGCGGTCAGCGACCTGATCTACTTCTGCGCCGTGGGCATCTTCATCACCACCGCGATGTTGCGCCCGACGGCGGTGCTGTTCGACGTCGCCTCGGTCTCGGCGCTCTTCGGCATCCTGGCCACCGTCGCGCTGGCGCGCATTCTCACGAGAGGGCGACGCTGATGGACATTGTGCTGACCGTGGTGATCGGGATCCTGGCCATCGGTGGCGCCCTGTGCGTCCTGGTCAGTGCGATGGCGATGCTGCGGGTCGAGGACGCCTTGAGCCGGATCAACGTCCTCAGCCCGGCGACGGGTCTCGGGCTGCCGGCGATCTTGCTCGCCGCCTATCTCAACCACCTCACCGAGGTGGGCCACGACTGGATCGACCTGATCAAGGTGCTGGTGGCCATCGCCGGCTTCGTCATCCTGTCCTCGGTGGCCAGCAACACCCTCGGCCGCGCCACCTACCGGTCGGGGGCACCCATCGACCCCAAGACCTCTCCGAACGAGCTCGCGCAGGCTCACCCCGACCATCGGCGCGACTGACCGAGCGCCGGCTACTCGGCGTGCAGTGCCGCCATCTCCGCCTCCATCACCGTTTCCTCGTCGGCATCCAGGCGCACGTGGGCCAGCAGGGCCAGCACCGCGCGTAGCGACGACGCGCTGCGATCGCCCCATGAGGACAGGTAGCTGAACTGCCACCACCAGAGCGCCTCGGTCACCGCTCCGTCGGCGTAGTGACGCAGCCCGTGGCTCAGGTCCGCCGCGACGGCCACCAGATCCCCGGAGATGTCGGACCGCCCGACCCGCGGCAGCGCGACCGGGTCGGTGACCTCGGCGTAGTCGTCGACTCCGGCCAGAAGCCGCACCAGGTCCTCACGGATGCCGTCGAGGTCGAGGTCGGGGCCCGAATCCGGCTCGTACCGCTCGACGGGGACCACGTCGACCATGGCACCGAGCCGGGCTCCCGCTACCTGAACCTGGGACAGCGCCAGGAGCAGCACGGGCAGGACCGAGTCGGTAGCCCCTCCACGCGCTACCCCTTGAAGCGTCTCCAGGTAGGTGCGCGCCTCGGTCGCGGTCTCGTGCGCGAGCGACCACAGCTCCGCGTCGAGCGGCGGCGGATGCGGTCCCGGTGACGTCGCCTCGGTGGTGTCCATCGTGCGCCCAGTCTGCTGCACGGGGGCCACGGTGAACAGCCCCGCCGGATCGCTTCCGGGCGCCGACCTCAGGCTTGGATGCGGCGGCGCCCTTCGAAGGCACGCCCCAACGTGACCTCGTCGGCGTACTCCAGGTCCCCTCCGACCGGCAGTCCCGATGCGAGTCTGCTGATCCGGACGTCCATGTCCTTCAGCATGCGAGCCAGGTAGGTGGCGGTCGCCTCTCCCTCGAGGTTGGGATCTGTCGCAATGATCACCTCGGTGACCGAGCCGTCGGCCAGCCGAGCCAGGAGCTCACGGATGCTCAGGTCCTCCGGCCCCACGCCGCCGATCGGGTTGATGGCGCCGCCGAGCACGTGGTAACGGCCGCGGAACTCGCGCGTCCGCTCGATCGCTGCCACGTCCTGGGACTGCTCGACCACGCAGATGACGCCGGAGTCCCGGCGTGGGTCCTGGCAGATGCGGCACTGCTCGTCCTCGGCGACGTTCCCGCAGACCTGGCAGAAACGCACCCGGTCCTTGATCTGCGCCAGAGCGGTCGCCAAGGCGGAGACCTCCTGCGGGTCGGCCGTCAAGAGGTGGAACGCGATGCGCTGTGCGCTCTTGGGCCCGATGCCGGGGAGTCGGCCGAGCTCGTCGATGAGGTCTTGGACCACGCCTTCGTACACACCCACGACCCTATGTCGCGCGGCCACCATCCGTGCCCGCCACCCCGCGGCACGACCTCACGCGTCGGCTTGCCGCTCGTTGTAGGCCCCGGCGGGCTCCTGGCCGCTCATGGCCAGGACGGACTCGTAGATCGCGTCGCTCACCCGTCGGCGGGCCAGACCCGCCGGCAGGCCCCCATACCCTCGGGTCACGTCGATCGGGGTGCCGAACCGCACGGTGAACTTCTTGATCCGCGGGGCGCGCGCGCCGACGGGCATGAGCGCCGCGGTGCCCGAAAGGGCAACGGGAACCACGGGGCACTGCGCCTCGAGGGCCAACCAGGCCGCGCCGGCTCGGAAGCGGTAGAGGCGACCGTCGCGCGACCGGGTGCCTTCCGGATAGATGCCGAAGACCCCACCGCTGCGCAGATGCGCCAGAGCCTTGTCCAAAGACTCCTGTGCCGCACGAGCGTGGTCACGGTCGACCGGGATAGAACCGATGGAGGTGAACCAGGTGCGGCTGACCCAGCCTCGGACCCCGGTGCCGGTGAAGTACTCCTCCTTGGCCAGGAAGGACACCTGACGGGGGGAGACCAACGGGATGGCCACGCTGTCGATGAACGACAGGTGGTTGCTCGCCAGGATGACCGGACCCTGCTCGGGCACGTTGTCGGCGCCGATGATCTCCGGACGCCACAGCGCCAAGGCGGCAGGACGGACGGTCAGGTGCAGGGCTTGGTAAAGAATGTCCTATCACCCTCAGCGTTGGGAGCCGTCGTCGATCGCGATGACCCGGCCGCCGAGTACGGACTCGATGACGGGCTGTCCTACCGTAGTGGCCCCGTCGAGGTCGTCGTCGTCAGCGGACGGTACGTCCGCCGCTCGGGCGGGCGCCACAGCGCCCGGTTCGTCGGTCGCGGGGCCCGGGGCGGCATCGCTCCGGCGGCGACGGGGCTGGCGGGGCCGCTCCGGTGAGGGGTCCTCGCGCCGGGTGCGGGGTTGGCGTGGCTCTCGCTCGCCATGACCGCCGCCGGCGGCCACTCCTTCCACCGTGGTGTCGAGGCCGATGGCCTCGATGAGGGCCTGTCGCACGACCTCGGCGTGGTTGCCCCGACGGAACGACTCCGTCTGACCTGCGGTGTCCACCTCCAGCAGGAGCCGGCGACCGTCGAAGTCGACCACGGTCGTGTTCACCGAGACCAACGTCCAGGTCACCCGTCGTATGGCCTTGATGCGGTCGAGCACCTCGGGCCAGGATCGCCGGATCGCGTCGGTGTCGAGGACTCCCGTGCCCCGGGCGTGGGACGCGGAGACCCGCCCAGCGTCATCCTGAGCGACCGGCCCGGGAGGGTCCGGAGCGGCGGACGCCGGGGCGGGCCCGGGCTCGACGGCGGGCTCCGCCTGGGCCGGCGGCTCCGGTCCGGGCTCTGGCTCGACCGGGGGCTCCTCCTGGACCGGCGGCTCGTGCTCGCGGGTCCGCTCGGGCTCCACCGGAGACCGAGGCTGGTCGGCTCGCGCGGCGGGGGCAGCAGGCGCGTGGGCGGAAGACGACGCCTGGCCAGCGGGCTGGGGGTCGCCGCGTTGCCCCGGCGCGTGGTCGGCGGCGGCCAGCCGCCGTTCCATGCGGTCCAGCCGGGCCGCGTAGCCGCCCTCGCCCGCGGCACCGGGAAGAAGAAGCCGGGCGCAGACGAGCTCCAGCTGCAAGCGGTGGGACACCGCTCCGGTCATCTCCGCCAACGCCTGGCTGACGACGTCCGCGCAGCGGCTCAGCGCGCCGGCGCCGTAGGACCTCGCCTGCATCGCCATGCGCTCCACCTGGTCCGCGGAGGCACCGGGTAACAGGCTGGCGGCGCGCTCCCCCACGGCCAACAGCACGATCAGGTCGCGGTAGCGTTCGAGCAGGTCCTCCGCGAAGCGCCGCGGGTCGTGCCCCGACTCGACCACCTTGTCGACCTGCGTGAACACGCTGGCGGCGTCCCCGGCGGCCACGGCCGTCACCACCGCGTCCAGCAGCTCGGTGTCGGTGAACCCGAGCAGGGAGGCGGTGCGCTCGTAGGTCAGGCCCTGGTCCCCGGCGCCGGAGATCAGCTGGTCCAGCACGGACAGCGAGTCGCGCACCGAGCCCGCCCCCGCCCGCGTCACGAAGGACAGCACTCCCGGCTCGGCGTCGATGCCCTCCACTGCGCACATCTGTTCCAGGTATCCCGTCAGTCGCTGCGGGGGGACCAGGTGGAAGGGGTAGTGGTGGGTGCGCGAGCGGATTGTCGACAGCACCTTCTCCGGCTCGGTGGTGGCGAAGATGAACTTCACGTGCTCAGGCGGCTCCTCGACGACCTTGAGCAGGGCGTTGAACCCGTGAGCGGTCACCATGTGAGCCTCGTCGATGATGTACACCTTGTACCGCGACTGGGCTGGGCCGAAGGCCGCCCGCTCGCGCAGGTCTCGCGCGTCGTCGACCCCGCCGTGGCTAGCGGCGTCGATCTCGATCACGTCCACGGTGCCGGCACCGCCGCGGGCCAGCGCGACGCACGAGTCGCAGTTGCCGCACGGGTCGGGGGTCGGGCCCTGGGCACAGTTGAGACAGCGGGCCAGGATCCGCGCGCTGGTCGTCTTGCCACAGCCCCGCGGGCCGCTGAAGAGGTAGGCGTGATGCACCCTTGCGTTGAGCAGCGCTTGACGCAGGGGCTGCGTGACGTGCTCCTGCCCGATCACGTCCGCGAAGGTCTCCGGACGGTACCGGCGGTACAGGGCTGTGCTCACCATCCGACCCTAACGGGCGACACCGACTCCTACACCGGCCGCAGAACCGTCATCCGGTGCGCGGCGCGGGTCAGCGCCACGTAGAGGGCGCGGACGCCCCCGGCGGCGGTCTCGACGATGCCGTCGGGGTCCACGACGAGCGTCGCGTCGTACTCCAGACCCTTGGACGCGACCGGGTCGAGCACCACGACACGCTGGTGCGCCCGGGAGTCCTCGAGACTGTCGACCGCCTCGTGCGCGACCGGTGACCAGCGTGGGCCGGTGATCACCGCCACGATGCCGTCCACCTGCGACAGCAGCTCGTACAGGGACCCGGCTACGGCCTCCGTGAGCTCGCGCGCCCGCACGTCACGTTCGACCGGGTGATGACCGGTCTCGCGTACCGCCCGCGGGATGTCGGCATCGGGCACCGAGCGGCGGATCACGCGCGCCGCGAGATCGAAGACCTCCTTGGCGTTGCGGTAGTTGGTATCCATGTGGAAGCTGCGCCGAGGGGCGGAGCCGAAGGCCTGTTCGCGAGCTGCGGCCGCCTCGGCGGGCTGGCCCCAGGACGCTTGCGCCGCATCACCGACAACGGTCCACGAGGCCGAGCGCCCTCGACGCGCCAGCATGCGCCACTGCATCGGCGACACGTCCTGTGCCTCGTCGAGGAGGACGTGCGCGAAGGCGTCGGGCGGCGTGATGCTGCCCGACATCAGCCGGGCGACCGGGTCTTGCGGCAAGGGGGACGACCATGCCTGCTCGCCGGAGGAGGAGGCCGACGAACGCTCCGGGCGCAGAGCCGCGACACCGTGCTGGGCCACGTCGTCGAGCTCCTCGACCTCGTAGAACTCTCGCTCCTGCTTGGGACCCTCGGGCAGCGGTCCCAGCCGCTCGGCCAAGTCGTCCAGCAGAGCGACGTCGGCCACGCTCCATGAGCCACGATCCTCGGCCGTACGCAGCGAGCCCGCGAGGGCGGAGACCTCCCCCCGGTCCAGCGACGAGCCCGCGACCCGGCTCGCCACCTCCTCATCGGCGAGCCACCGGAGCACCTCGCGGGGGTCGACCGGTCGCCACCACTGCTGGAGGAAGGCTTCGACGTCTCTGGAGTCCGAGAACGCCTCGATGAACTCCGCCCGCTCCTCACTGGGTGCGCTGACCTCCGCCCAAGCCAGGTCGGCCAGTACACCCGTCACCACCTGCGCGGCCCCGTTGCGGTGATGGCGACGGAGCACGGTCGACCGGGCTCGGTTGAGCACACGCTGGTCCAGCCGGATCGCGTGCCCGGCGACGAAGCACCGCAGCTCACTCGGAGCCCCGGGCACCGGCAGCCGGGCCGCGGCCCGTAACACCTCCCGCATCCGCAGCGAGCCTTTCACCGCGGCGGTCGCCGGCGGGTCCAGACGCGTGGCAGTGACCCCACCGACGACGTCGCCCAGTGACCGCAGCGTCACGCTGTCCTCCCCGAGGGAAGGCAGGACCCGTTCGATGTAGGCCGTGTACGCCGCGGACGGGCCCACGACCAGAACTCCGCCGGCCTCGAACCGCCGACGGTCGGCGTAGAGCAGGTAGGCCGCCCGGTGCAGAGCCACGACTGTCTTGCCGGTGCCGGGCCCCCCGGTGATCTCGGTCACGCCGCGGGCGGGCGCGCGGATGGCCTCGTCCTGGTGCTGCTGGATCGTGGCGACGATGTCGCGCATGGTGCTGCCGCGGCTCTGGGTCAGAGCGGCGATGAGGGCCCCGTCACCGACGACCACCATGCCCTCGGGCGCCTGGGCCACCATCAGGTCGTCTTCGACGCCGACCACGGTGACGCCGCGGCAGCGCAGCACGCGCCGGCGCACCACGCCGTGCCGTTGCACCGGGGTGGCCCGGTAGAAGGGCGCCGCGGCGGGGGCGCGCCAGTCGATGACCAGGGGCTCGTACTCGTCATCACGCACGCCCAGACGTCCGATATAGCGCACCCGCAGCGCGACGTCCCCCTCCGCCTCCCGGCTCGGCCCGTCGTCGGTCGCTGCGTCGAGGTCGAGGCGACCGAAGACCAGTCCTTCGTGCTGCTGCTCCAAGGTGGTCCGCCGCTTGGTAGCGGCGAAGACCAGCGCATCACGTTCGAAGAGTCCGGTCAGCTCCTCCTCGCGTGGCTCCCCAGTGCCGGCCCGCTCGGTCCGCCCCCGGGCCAGCCCCTCGGCATGCACCAGCTCGACCCGTACGCCGGCCTTGGCCAGCTCGCGGTACACCATGTCCACGTACTGCTGTTCGAGGGCGATCTCCGAGCCGACGAGGTCCTGCACCTCCGCGCTCACTCCTGGCTCACCCCTTTCCTGGCCCGTTCACACTGCCCACCCGCGCGCTCCTGGGGAGCCGACCGGGCGATGTCAAAGCGCTCATGCTACCGATGCGTCGGGCCGGTGCTGCCACCGCGAGATTCTCAGGTCCTCCGCGAGCGGCGGCGCCCACCCTGCGAGGCGCTCCGGCCGACCCCGGACGGCCCACAGACACGGCTGTGCGCTGCGGACTTGGTGTTTTGCGCTTCGGCATGGCACCATCTTTCCTGCTGGTGTTCGCACCGGTATGGGGATTGTGCGAGTCGCTGGTGCCGTCCCCCCACGGCATCGGATAGACCCTGCCTCATGTGTGGCCCTCCTCGGAGAATGCCCCCCCTGCCTCCGAGGAGGGTCACACCTGTAGCTGCCACCAGCCTCTGGCCCGGACGACCTGCCATCCAACACAGTCTTCGCGGCGCGTCCGCGCCTCGTCCAGTGGCTAGGGTTGGCCAGGTGAAGGTTCTCGTTGTCGGAAGCGGCGCCCGCGAGCATGCGCTGGTGCGCGCCCTGTCCCACGATCCCGACGTCAGCGCCATCGTCGCCGCGCCGGGCAGCCCGGGGATCGCTTCCGTCGGCGACATGGTGGACGTGCTGCCCGGGATCCAGGACGTGCTGGACGCGGGGGCGATCGTCGCCGCCTGCCGCGACCGTGAGGTCGACCTCGTCGTCATCGGCCCGGAGGCCCCTTTGGTGGCCGGCGTCGCCGACGCGGTCCGGGAAGCGGGCTTCGACTGCTTCGGGCCGAGCGCCGCCGCTGCCGCCCTGGAAGGCAGCAAGTCCTTCGCCAAGGAGGTGATGGCAGCCGCCGACGTCCCCACAGCCCGCGCACAGGTGTGTACCGACGCGGCGCAAGTGCAGGACGCGCTCGACTTCACGGTCGCGCCTTTCGTGGTGAAGGACGACGGCTTGGCCGGCGGCAAGGGAGTCGTCGTCACCGACGACGCCGAGGAGGCACTGGCGCACGGGCTCGCCTGTCTGGACAAGCCGGGAGGTGGACGCGTGGTCGTCGAGGACTACCTCGACGGCCCGGAGGTGTCGCTGTTCTGCGTGACCGACGGCACCGAGGTGCGGCCTTTGGTTCCGGTGCAGGACTACAAGCGCGTCGGGGACGGCGGCACCGGTCCCAACACCGGCGGGATGGGTGCCTACAGCCCGCTGCCCTGGGTGCAGGAGCACACTCCCGACCTGATGGCCACTGTGGTCGAGCGCATCGCCACTCCGACGA
>NZ_DATFMA010000085.1:0-28288 GCF_035267225.1 Ornithinimicrobium sp. | reverse complement strand
TCCACCGAGACCCGCTCGACGAAGACGTCCAAGATGCCGCCGCAGGTCAGGCCGACGGCGAAGGCGTCGTCATCACTGACGCCATAGCGCGTCAGCGTCGGCGTGCTCCTGGTCAACACGTCCTGGCCAAGGGTGTAGACGGCCCCCTCCACACATCCGCCGGAGACGGACCCGACCGCCGTGCCATCCGGCCCGATGAGCATGGAGGCTCCGGCGGGACGTGGAGCCGAGCGCCACGTGTCCACCACGGTGGCCATGGCGACGGGCTCCCCCGCCCGCCACCAGGTCAGCAGGTCAGGCAGCACCTCACGCACGCGCCACCACCTCCAACACCTCTTCGAAGGCGGTCAGCGAGTGACCGGCGACGAAATCGTCGACGTGCGGCAGCGCCGCCACGATTCCCCCCTGCACCGGGGAGTAGCCGGGACGTCCACGGTGCGGGTTGACCCACACCACCCGGTGGGCCATCGAGGCCAGCCGCCGAGCCTGCTCGCCCAACACCTCGGGGTGCGAGCGCTCCCACCCGTCGCTGAAGACGACGACGACGGCGCCACGTGCCATGCCGCGGCGACCCCAGCGGTCGAGGAAGGCGCCGAGCACCTCGCCGAGGCGTGTGCCTCCCGACCAGTCGGAGACGGTGTGGCCTGCTGTCACCAAGGCCTGGTCGGCATCCCGCAGGCGCAACGCGCGGGTGAGGTGGGTCAGCCGAGTGCCCATCGCAAAGACCTCGGTGTTGCGGGGCGCAGACTGCACGACGGTGTGCGCCAGGCGCAGCAGCGCATCGGCATAGGCGCTCATCGACCCGCTTGTGTCGACCAGGAGCACCACGCGCCTCGTCCGCATTCCGTGCTGTCGGCGCGCGACCACAGCCGGCTCCCCCATCCGTCGCAGCTGACCGCGGAGCGTGGCTGGTCCGTCGATCTCGCCTCGGTGCGCTCGTGCGTACCGCCGCGCCCGCCGGATGGGCGGGTGGGGGCGCAAGCGCGCGAACTCCCGCCGCAACGACGCCCGTTCGGCAGCAGTCAGTCGTGCGATGTCCCGGTGACGCAGCACCTCGCGGTTCGAGGAGACGGCCCTGACCATGTGGTCGTGATCGGTCTGAGGTTGACCATCGCCGTCCGGGGCGTCATCCCACGCCGCTTGCATGGCCGTGGGTGTGGGGGTCGAAGGGTAGGTCAGGCTGTGCATCTCGGCGCCACCGAACCACTGTGCGAAGACCTGGTCGAAGACGGCCAGGTCGGCCGGGGAAGCGGTCAGGGTGGCGCGGCCCGCCCAGTAGACACGGTCACGGTCGTCCACCCCCACCCGGGCCACCGCCCGCAAGAACAGCAGCGAGCGATCGGCGCTGACCATCACCCCAGCGGATCGCAGGGCACGCGTGAAGCCGAGCAGCAGCTCCTCCGCGGTCCAGGTCATGGCGTGAGCATCCGGTCCAGCGCGGCGAGGACGCGCGCCGTGTCCTCGCGGTACTTCACCGCGCTGCCCAGGGTGGCCGCGGCCACCTCGACGTCCAGTGAGCTACAGCCCAGCGCGTGCACGGCTCGCGCCCAGTCCAGCGTCTCGGCGACCCCGGGAGGTTTGATGAGCTCGCCCTCGAGACGCAGCTGCTGCACCGTCGTCACCACCTGGGCGGCGAGCTGCGCGGTCACCTCCGGCAGGCGACGACGGACGATGGCGACCTCGCGCTCCAAGCCTGGATGGTCGATCCAGTGGTACAGACAGCGCCGCTTGAGGGCGTCGTGCAGCTCCCGGGTCCGGTTGGAGGTCAGCACGACGAAGGGAGGCTCCTCGGCCGTGAGGGTGCCCACCTCCGGGATGGTGACCGACCAGGTCGAAAGGATCTCGAGCAGGAACGCCTCGAACTCGTCGTCGGCCCGGTCGATCTCGTCGATGAGCAGGACCGACCCGGGCTCTCGCGCGGCCCGCAAGAGCGGACGGGCCAACAGGAACCGCTCGTCGTAGAGCTCGGCTTCGAGCTCGCGGGTGACACCCCCCGAGGCCGCGGCTTCGATGGCACGCAGATGCAAGATCTGCCGCGGGAAGTCCCAGTCATAGAGCGCCTGGCTCGCGTCGATGCCCTCGTAACACTGCAACCGGATCACGGGCGCCCCCAGCACCTCCGCGACCGCCTCGGCGAGCGCGGTCTTGCCGGTGCCGGGTTCGCCCTCCACCAGCATGGGGCGCTGCAGAGCTTCCGCCAGGTAGGTCACGGTGGCCAGACCCTCGTCGGCCAGGTAGCCGGTCGCGGCGAGCGCTTCGGTCACCGACGCCGGGCTGGCCATGGCGTGCTTGCGGTTCATCATCACAGCATCATCGACTCACCGGCTCCTCGCTCAGCGGGGGCTCACGGCGAAAGGGCAGGGCGGCGGGTCGGGTGTGCGGGCACTGGCTGCTGTCCCAGCGCGCCGCTCCGGTCATGAAGGTGGTCCCCCCGTGCCACGGCGGTCAACCGTCAGATAGGCCGCCAGGTCCTCCGGTGTGTCCAGGTCGACGCCCGCCGCCAGATCACCACACTCCACCGGAACCGCGCCGTGCTCGCGCAGGTAGCGCCCCGCGCCTCGGTCCCCCTGCGCCGAGTCCATGACGCCCTGCCAGTGGTGCAGACCGATGAGGGCGGGGTGGCCTTCCCGACCGTTGTAGACGGCGCGCACGATCGCCTTGGACCAGGGCTGCTGGTCCGATGCCCGGTCCAGAATGCGCTCGATCACCGATGGTCCGACATCGGGCAGGTCCACCAGATGTGTCAGCGCCGCTACCGGACATCCCCGACCGCGCGCCGCCAGGGAGGCAAGCCCCGTGCGCAGCGATGCGCTCAGGCCGGACTCCCACTGCACACACTCCACGGTCGCCACCCGATCCCCCCAGCCGTCAGCCGACGCAGCCAGCTGGGCACCGATGGGATCCGCATCGGCGCCCAACACCACCAACACCTCTCGACAGCCACCCTGCAGCATCACCTCGACTCCATGCTCGACCAGTGTCCGGCCGCCGATCTCGACTCCAGCCTTGGGCCGGCCCATCCGGCTGCCTGCACCAGCAGCAAGGAGCAGACCGACGACGGACGGCACAGAAGTCATACCCGCAGTCTGGCCTACTCGCGGCCCGGCCGGGTGCTGCTGCGGCTTCCGACGGGCACGAACATCACCCTCGACCAGGCGCGACGCGCGAGACGGGGTTGGTCCCGCCGGGCCACGCCGAGAGCGTCAGGGAGGAGGCGACGCGTCCACGACGCGCTGGTGACGGTGCCGCGACGCGGCTGGTCTCTCCTGGTCCCCATGACTTCCGCACACCCGTGCGGACCGACGAGGAGGAGAGGGCGATGTCAGACTCACCGAGCGATCCCGACCGCGAGCACATCGGCGAGGAGGGCTCGCAGCAGGCCACGCCGGACATCCGCACCGGCTTCATCCGGGGCGACACCTTCACGCGCAAGGCGGTGCAGTACGAAGCGGTCAACGGCCGCGCGATGTTCGAAGGCGACATCTGCCTGGGCACGGTGGACGAGATGGAGCGCACCACGATGCGCGCATCGAGCGAAGACGACGCCATCGTCTCCGGCGTCGGCATCAGCGGAACACAGTTCCGCTGGCCCGACGCTCTGATGCCCTACGAGGTGGACAGCTCGCTGCCCAACCCCGGACGGGTCGCCGACGCCGTCGAGCACTGGGAGGACCGCACCCACCTGCGTTTCGTGCAGCGGACCTCGGCGAACGCCTCGCAGTACCCGAACTACGTGCGCGTCGTCGACGACGGCGGATGCTGGTCCTACGTCGGGATGCGCGGTGGGGAACAGCTCCTCAGCCTCGGCTCCGGCTGTGGTGTCGGAAGCGCGATCCACGAGTTCGGCCACGCCTGGGGCCATTGGCACGAGCAGAGCCGGGAAGACCGCGACACCTACGTCCGCATCCTGTGGCAGAACATCGAGGCCGGCAGAGAGCACAACTTCAACCAGCACATCTCGGACGGAGACGACATCGGCTCCTACGACTACGGCTCGATCATGCACTACGGACGCAAGGCGTTCGGCATCGGCAACCGCGTCACCATCGAGCAGCTGCGCAGCGGGCCGACCATCGGCCAGCGCAACGGACTCTCGGCCGGCGACATCGCCGCGGCACACGCCATGTACACCGAGCGACACACCAACGTGGCCGTCTCCATGGTCTTCGCGACACCGCACAGCAAGAACGCGTGGGCGCATCTCGCCGGGGCGGGGTGGCGCAAGATCGACGGCACCTCCACCGACGGCGTCAGCAACACCTTCGCCGTGCTGGCCTTGGCCCGAGCGAACGACCGCCGGGTCCGCGCGGACACCATCGGCCGCACGCTCCTCGTCGCCTACGGCCTCTAGCCAGGCGGCTCCCCCATCACCCCACCCACACCGGACCGCGCTGCAGCCCGGATACACACCGAAGGAGAGATCATGACCAACACCGCCATCAACAGCGTCTTCGCTACTCCCCACAGCAAGAACGCGTGGGCCTACCCCGCCTCGGAGTCGAGCTGGCGCAAGATCAAGGGCAACAGCACCGACGGGGTGAGCAACACCTTCCTGCTGCTGGCCCTGGCCCGCGCCCACAACCGGAGCGCGAACGTCACGATCGCCTCCAACGAGATCACCGAGGTGTACCTGTAGCCCCGGCGCCAGGCACGCAGAGCACCCCACGACAGAGAAGAGGATCCGATGAGCACCACAGTGACCGTGAAGGTGGAGGCCCCTGTTGACGGGGCCGAGACCGACCAGGCACCCGCACCGACACACTTGCCCGACGCCGAGGAGATGCAGGGTTCGCGGGGTATCTCCACCGCCGAGTCCGACGCCGGGTCCGCGGGCCCCGCGCCGGACATGGACGTCGCGCACCTGGAGTCGGCCGGCACCGACGCCGACGCCGACGCCTCGAGCGGGCCGGCCCCCAGCCTGGATCCGTCGTAGACCTTCGCGACCCCCGGTCCAGCGCCTGCCCTGTCAGAGTGGGGCAGGCGCTGAGCCATGTCCAGAAGTCACCGAGGAAGGAGGCCGCAGGCCCATGCCCTCTCTCCGGTGCACCGTTGTCCTGACCGACCCACCCGCCAGGCGAGCTGCCGGTCGCTTGGACCTCGAGGTGGTCGAGATCGGTTACGCGGACCGACCCGCGCTGGTGGTGGGGCGTTCCTCGGTCTTGGCGGCGACGGACGAAGCCGGTCCATCCGGCCGGCGATGGGTCATCGACGTGCACGAACCGGCGGGGTCGTACGCGGTGCAAGCCCACTGGGCGCTGGCCAGCGAGGAGCCGAACGGGGTCGGCAACTACCGGACGATGGAGCACATCGGGGTCTCAGACGCTGCCTGGCGCGGTGAGGACGTGATCACGGTCCCGCTGCGACGGATCGGCTGACCACGCTGGAGCGACGGTGGATCGACCGCGTCACGAACGCCACCGCCGGACCCGCGTCCAAGCCCAGCTCGCGCCTCATCCGCGACGCGTACTCCCGCACGGTCACCAGGGCCTGCCCGGGATTGCCCTCGGCCAGGTAGACGTCGGCCAAGAGCAGGTGGGCGCTTTCACGGTAGGGCTCGGCCTCGATGACGATCCGGCAGGCGACCTCGGCGTCGAGGAAACGTTTCTGGTCCGCCCGGTCCTGCGCCAGGCACTCCAGAGCTCGCACGCAGGTCAGCCACAGATCGTGACGCGGGCCGGCCAGCCACGCCTCGTCCCAGGTCGGCAGCAGCGGTCGGGGAGCGAGCTCGTCGAGCGCGGGTGACGACCCCGGCCCGTGACTGCCGCCGCCTCCGGCCAGCACGGCGCGCGCTCGGTGCCAGCGGTGCCGGACATCGACGTGCATCCGTTCGTCCAGGCTCAACCACATCCCTGAGCCCTCGACGAGGTCGGTCCCGACCCTGCGCAGCCGGTAGAGGGCATCACGCACGCGAGCCAGGGCATCGGTCGGTTGCAGGTCGGGCCAGAGATCACAGGCGACCCGCTCCCGGGACACGGGGCGGTCCTGGATGGCCAGGTAGGCGCTCAGGCGCTGGGCGGAGCGGCAGACCTCGACGTTCCGCCCCTCCATCTGCAGCCGGAAACCCCCGAGCAGGCTGAGGGCGGCCATTCCGGGGTCCGCAGTCCTGCCGGGTGCCCCTGTGGCCCCCTTGGCGATGAGTGCCGGCATGATCGCCTCCCTGTCCTGTTCCCCTCAGAACGAGGAGGGGCGGGGGCTCCGCGCGATACGTGCGCAGGTGCGACAGCCCTCGCTGCGGTGGGCGCGAGACCGGCCGTCCCCGGCGGTGCCAGGCGTCAGGGTCATGCGGTCGCGTCGAGGAGCTTGAGGACGGTGTTGTGGTTGCGCATGGTGCCGACCACGCCCAGGTTCCGCTCGAACCATGCGCCGGTGTAGGGCGTCTCCGCCGCCGAGCCGGCGAGCTTCAGGTACGTGTGCGCTCCGGCGACCGCGATGTCGTCCGGGGAGTCCTTGCGCTTCAGACTCGTCACCGCCGCCTCGAGCGGGGCACGGTCGCAGAACATCGTGTGCACCGCACGACCCTCCAGCAGACCGTCGTGGACGTCGTCGGCCCAGGGGTTGTCCTGCATCGCCTGCAGCAACGACGCATGGGTCCGCATCACCACCGCGATGACGCCGAACCGCTCGGCCAGCGACACCTCGAGCGACCGCCGGGTGGCCTCGAGGTCTTTCGGAGCGCTCATGACGATGTTGCCGGTCGCGAGCACGGTACGCACCTCAGCGCACCCGAGGTCGGTGGCCAGAGCTCTGAGCCAGTCCATCTTCATCCGGTTGCCGCCGACGTTCACACTGCGCAGAAGCGCGACCACGTCAGCCACGGCTCAGCGACCTCTCGGTGGTGAAGACCCGGTGCTCCCCGGTCACGGGGTCCTTGAACTCCAGCCGCTGCGACAGCAGCTGCAGCGGTTCGGAGAAGTCGCCTACCGCCAGACCGCGCACCTGCGGATAGAGGGGGTCGCCCAGGATGGGCATCCCCAGCCCCGCGCAGTGCACTCGCAGCTGGTGGGTCCGCCCGGTGTAGGGCGTCAGGCGGTAGGTGCACACCTCGGCATCGCAGTCGAGCCGCTCGATGAACGTGCGCGCGTTCGGCTCCCCCGGCACGACCCGCGCCTGGAGCTGACCGCGCTGCTTGACGAGCCGGTTGCTCACCGTCACCGACCCGTCCCAGGACGCCAGCCGGGGAGCCAGGGCCAGGTAGGTCTTGTGCACAAGGCGCTCGGCGAAGAGCTGCTGGTAGGCACCACGCAGCTCGGGCCGGATGACCAGCAGCATCACGCCGGCGGTGAGGCGGTCCAGTCGGTGCGCCGGGACAACTCGCGGCAGGTCGTGCTGCTGCCGGAGCCTGGTCACGACGGTCTGGCTCACGTGAGCCCCCCGCGGCATCGTGGCCAGGAAGTGCGGCTTGTCGACGACGACGATGTCGTCGTCCTGGTGCAGGATGTCGAGCTCGAAGGGGACCTCGACCTCCGGTTGCACGTCGCGGTAGAGGAACACGACCTCGCCACCCCGGTAGCCCGTCTGCTCGTCCACCACTGTGCCGTCTCCCAAGACCACCTCGCCCGCCTCGACGCGCCCGTGCACGCTCTCCGCGGGCGTGCCGGTGCGCTCCCGCAGGAACTCGACCACGGTCGCCCACGGCCCACCCGGCGGCATGCGCACCCGAGCAGGCCCGATCCCGTCACGGTCGGGCAGCGGATGCTCTCGGCGTCTACTCAGGTCGTCGTCCTTCGGCTGCAGCCCATGCTGGCGCGGGTGCCCTCAGGTGCGGGTGAGCTTGCGGTAGGTGACGCGGTGGGGCCGAGCGGCCTCGACGCCGAGCCGCTGGACCTTGTTCTGCTCGTAGGCGCCGAAGTTGCCCTCGAACCAGTACCACCGGTCCGGGTCCTCTTCGGTGCCCTCGTAGGCCAGGATGTGGGTGCACACGCGGTCCAGGAACCACCGGTCGTGGCTGATCACCACGGCGCAGCCGGGGAAGTTCAGCAGCGCGTTCTCCAGCGAGCCGAGCGTCTCCACGTCGAGGTCGTTGGTGGGCTCGTCCAGCAGCAGCAGGTTGCCGCCCTGCTTCAGGGTCAGCGCCAGGTTGAGCCGGTTGCGCTCCCCGCCGGAGAGCACACCCGCCTTCTTCTGCTGGTCGGGGCCCTTGAAGCCGAACTGGGAGACGTAGGCCCGGGACGGGATCTCGACCTTGCCGACCTCGATGAAGTCATTGCCGTCCGAGACAACCTCCCACAATGACTTCTCCGGGTCGATACCACCGCGGCTCTGGTCGACGTAGGAGATGGTCACCGTGTCGCCGACCCTGACCGAGCCGGCATCCGGCTCCTCCATGCCCACGATGGTCTTGAACAAGGTCGTCTTGCCGACGCCGTTCGGGCCGATGACGCCGACGATGCCGTTACGGGGCAGGGTGAAGCTGAGGTCGCCGATCAGGACACGTTGCCCGAAACCCTTCTTCAGGTCGTCGACCTCGATGACCTGGGCGCCCAGCCGGGGCCCGGGCGGGATCGCGATCTCCTCGAAGTCCAGCTTGCGCGTCTTGTCGGCCTCCGCCGCCATCTCCTCGTAGCGCGCCAGACGCGCCTTGTTCTTGGTCTGCTTGGCCTTGGCGTTGGAGCGGACCCAGTCCAGCTCCTTCTCCAGCCGCTTGGCCAGCTTGGCGTCCTTCTTGCCCTGGACCGCCAGCCGCTCACGCTTCTTCTCCAGGTACGTGGAGTAGTTGCCCTCGTAGGGGTACAGGCGTCCGCGATCGACCTCGGCGATCCACTGCGCCACGTTGTCCAGAAAGTACCGGTCGTGCGTGACGGCGAGCACGGCGCCGGGATAGGAGGCGAGGTGCTGCTCGAGCCACTGCACACTCTCGGCGTCCAGGTGGTTGGTGGGCTCGTCCAGCAAGAGCAGGTCCGGCTTGGAGAGCAGGAGCTTGCACAACGCCACGCGCCGGCGCTCCCCACCGGAGAGCACGGTGACGTCGGAGTCCGGCGGGGGGCACTGCAGGGCGTCCATGGCCTGCTCGAGCTGGGAGTCCAGGTCCCACGCGTCGGCGGCGTCGATGTCCTCCTGCAGCGTGCCCATCTCGGCCATGAGCGCGTCGAAGTCGGCGTCCGGCTCGGCCATCTCCTCGGAGATCGCGTTGTACCGGTCGAGCTTGCTCTTGATCGGCCCGACCCCCTCCTCGACGTTGCCCAGCACCGTCTTGTCCTCGTTCAGCGGTGGCTCCTGGAGCAGGATGCCGACGGTGTACCCAGGGGTCAGGCGTGCTTCGCCGTTGGAGGGCTGGTCCAGACCGGCCATGATCTTCAGGATCGTCGACTTGCCGGCACCGTTCGGGCCGACCACACCGATCTTGGCACCCGGGTAGAACGACATCGTGACGTCATCGAGGATGACCTTGTCGCCGTGGGCCTTTCGGGCGCGGCTCATCGTGTAAATAAACTCGGCCATGAGCCCAGGCTAACCGCCGCGCACCCCCGGTCCGAATCCCACGGCCGCTCACCCGGTGCGTGCGGCCTCGAGCTGCTGCCGGGTCTGGCGGTGTCGCTGCAGCACGGCCGTCACCGGGTCGTGCACGTGCTTGCGGGCGACGCCGTCGATGGCGGCGTCCATCCGCTCCCGCACCATCGCGTGTCTGCGGGTGGCGCCGGCTCGCGCCACCACTCTGCCCAGGGCGGCCAGCGCGAGCCCGGTCACGATCCCCCCGACGAGGAGCAGGAGGGGAACGGGGACGGGGCCCCACAGAGGCACGTCCAGGTCGATCTGGGCCCACTGCAGCGCGAAGAGCGCCGTAAGCCAACCGGCTCCCACGACCAACGCGACCGCCAACACCAGCTGCACGAGGTTCCAAGCGGCCCACCACAGCGGGTCCTTGCCGCGCAACGGCGTGTTCATCACCGCCTGGTCCAGCGCGTCACCCAAGGAGGAGTCGTCCGGGGTGGCAGCAGCCGCGACGGCGTCGTTCCACCGTCGAGGCAGTCCGTGGGCGGCTCGGTCCGCCAGTGCCCGGGTGGCCACCTCGACCGCGGATCGCGCTGCCGGGGTGGCCGGGGGAAGCGAGGAGCGTCCTAGCACCGCCTGCACGTCCTCGGCCGCGATGGCGGAGCCCGCAGGGGTGGCCTGCTTGCCCAGGCGCAGGCGACGCAACGGGTCCGGGCGCGCCGCCGCCAGCCAGCGCGTGAACGGCCACCCGGTGCGCGCGGCGCTCTGCCGTAGGTAGTCCTTGCGCACGGCGCTGAGCACGACGGGAACACCGGCCGCCCGGGCCAGAGCCGCGTTCAGCTGCCCGGAGGCCTCCGGGCCGAGCTCGGGCTCGATGTCGGCCACTCCGGCCTGCAGGCGACGCGCCGCGGCGACGACGTCACCGGTCAGGCGCTGCTCGGCGGCGTTGCGGGCACCGACCACCTCCCCGACCCGGCGTCGCAGCTCTGCGACGCCCACGCCGAGCCGCGCCGAGGAGGGGATGACCTCGAAGTCGCCTGCCCCGTCAGCCTTGACCAGCGAGCGGAGGTCGTCGGCGATCTGCCCCACGGCACGCTCGTCCACCCGGTCCATCTGGTTGAGCACCACGATCATCACTCCGTCGTGGTCGCGCAGGGTCGACAGATACTCTTCGTGCAGGCGGGCATCCGCGTACTTCTGTGGGTCGGTGACCCAGACGAAGACGTCAGATCGCTGCAGGACGCGGTCGGCCTCCACCCGGTGCGCAGCCTCCCGCGAGTCGAAGTCGGGGAGGTCGATCAGCACGAGGCCGTCCATCTCATCCTTCTCCTCGCTCGGCCCGGCCACGACCTCGTGCCGCAGGGGCACACCCAGCCACTCGAGCAGCTCACCACTGTCCTCGTCGCCCCAGACGGCGGCGGTCGCCTTCGCGGTCGTCGGGCGCCGCGCTCCCACCGTGGCGACCTCGGCGTCCGCGAGCAGGTTGAACAGGCTGGACTTGCCGGAACCGGTCGCCCCGGCCAGGCTCACCACGGTGCGCCCACCCTTGAGCGCCCAGCGGTCGCGTACCCGGGCGATCAGGTCCCTGGCCTCGCCGACGTCGCCGGGGTCGAGCTCGTCACCGCCGACGTCCAACGCCTCGGTCAGCTGGTCGGCCCGCCAGAGCAGCGAATGGCCACCGCCTTGCTGCTCACCCTTCGCCGCCCTGGGCGTCACCGGCTCGCCTCCACCTCGGCGCTGGCGGCCGCGACATCCTCGATCGCGGTCCGCGACAGCGGTACCTCATCGAGCGCGGCCTCGTACCGCCCTCGCTCCTGGGCCAAGAGCTCCTCGACCCGGCGGATCAGCGCGGCCCGGGCCTTGCGTGCCATCGCGCGGACGGCCTCGTCGCCGAAGACCGCCTCGAGCAGGCGCTGGGCCAACAGCGCCGATCCTCCGGCGATCGCGACCTCGGCCCCGGTCAGGCCAGCCGTGGCACTGAAGACGATGAGCATGAGCATCACGGCCAGGCCGTTCACCCCGAAGGCCAGGTAGCGAGCGGTGGCACGTTTGCGTCCCGCCTGGTCGCGCACCAGGTCCAACACCTCCTTCTGCCAGTCCCGCAGCAGCCGCTCCACCCGCTCGTCCAGGTCCGGCGAGGGCTTGGCGAGCTCAGGGTGTTGCTGCACCAGGGGCTCCCCCCCGGCGCTGGAGCGCCAAGCACGTGACGCGGTGCTGGCTCCGAGCTGAGCCTGAGCCGTGATGAGCGCCGCCGCGCCCGACTGAAGGGCGTCGCCCAGCGGTTCGGTGGACACCGGCTTGCCGGTCACCCATGCGGTGACACGGTCGCGGGCGCGCGAGATGCCGGCCTCGACCTGCCTCAGGAACTCCCCGGTCCCCACCAGCTCCTGCCAGCGCGCCAGCACCTCACCGCGTAGCAGGGAGCCGTCCTCCATGCCCTCGTTGACTCCGGCCACGGCGTCGTCGTAGGCCGCGTGCGCGGCGGCACGAAGGTGGTCGCGCGCTTGGACCTGCGCCGCCGCGGCGGCGTTGAGGTCCGCCGACCGCGAGCTCAGCGAGGAGAGCGCCCCGGCCAGGGTCCGGCGGATGACGACCGAGCGCGCTCTGGCGTCACCAGCCACCGAGCTCAGCCATCCGGACAGCCGCGCGACCTGCTTGGCCGGCAGTGTCCCCTCGGCGGTGAGGGCGACCTCGGCCACCGTGAAGATCGGGGACTTGCCCAGGCCATGCTCACGCAGCATCTGGGACAGATGCAGCCGGATCTCCTCCATCGCCTCCGGTGGGACACGGTTCAGCACGATGGCCACCGAGGTCCCGCGCTCCGCGGCTTGGCGCAGCAGCTCCCACGGCACCGCGTCCGCGTACCGGGCCGCGGTGGTGACGAAGAGCCACAGGTCAGCCGCAGCCAGCAGCTGTCGCGACAGTTCGCGGTTGGCCCGCACCACCGAGTCGATGTCGGGAGCGTCGAGCAACGCGAGGCCGGATGCGAGAGCCTCGGCGGGGACCAGACGCACCGCCGACGGGTCGTGCCGCTCGCGAGCCGCGCCAGTGACCCGGGCCAGGCCCGGAAGCACCCGGGAGTCCACGAACCATCGGCGGTCCTGCGGATGGTGGACCAGGACCGAGGAGAGAGTCGTCGGGCGCAGCACTCCGGACTTGCTCACCTCGTGGCCGACCACCGAGTTCACCAGGGTCGACTTGCCCGCCCCGGTGGAGCCGCCGACCACGCAGAGCAGCGGAGCGTCCAGGGAGCGCAGCCGCGGCAGCACGTAGTCGTCGAGCTGCTGCACCAGTGCGCGACGGCCGGACCGTGCCTCGTCCACGTCAGGAATCTGTAACGGTAGACGGAGCTGGGTCGCGGCGCCCCGGAGATGCTCTACCGCCGCGAGCAGCCTGCCGTCAGCGTCGCCGTCACGGGGGTTCACGGTCACAGTCTGAGGGGTCGATGCAGCCCCACCAAGGCGAACCGCCGCGTCGTACGGGTGGATGCGGCGCCCCCGGCAGGACTCGAACCTGCAACCTACGGATTAGAAGGCCGGTGCTCTCTCCATTGAGCTACGGGGGCCGACGGGCCGAAACGGCCACCGGTCAGTCTAGGCGCGGATACGATCTGCGGTCATGGAACCCGAGTCCGAGCTCGCCCCGCTTCGTGAGCAGATCGACGACGTGGACCAAGCCGTGTTGGACCTGCTGGCCCGACGGTTGCAGCTGGTGGCGCAGGTCGGTGAGATCAAGGGACGCCACGGGTTGCCGATCTATGCCCCGGAACGAGAGCGGGTGATGATCGGCGCGCGTCGCGCCCAGGCCGAGGCGCGGGGCGTGCCGGGAGACCTCATCGAGGACATTCTCCGCCGGTGCATGCGCGAGGCCTACGCCCACGAGAAGAACATGGGCTTCACCCAACAGGCACCCGACCTCGGGCCGGCGGTCGTCGTCGGTGGCGCGGGCGGGATGGGGGCCATGTGGGTGCGGATGCTGGGCCTGTCCGGCTACCAGGTGCGCGTGCTCGACCTGCCGCAGTCCCACCGCTCCGCCGAGCTGCTGGACGGGGCCGGTCTGGTCGTCATCGCGGTGCCGATCCACGACACGGTCGAGGTGATCGAGGCCCTGCCGCCGTTGCCGCAGGACTGCCTGCTGGTCGACCTGACCTCGGTGAAGACAGCCCCGCTGGAGGCCATGCTGCGAGTGCACCCGGGGCCGGTGCTGGGCCTGCACCCCATGTTCGGCCCCGACGTGGACTCGTTCGCCAAGCAGGTGGTCGCGTGCTGTGCGGGCCGTGACGCCGAGGCCTCAGCATGGTTGGTGGAGCAGATCCGCCTGTGGGGTGCTCGGGTGCACGAGGTCAGCGCCGAGGACCACGACGCCGCGATGGGTCTGATCCAGGTGTTGCGCCACTTCTCCACCTTCGCCTACGGCTCGCACCTGGCGCACGAGGACCGAGGGCTCGCCGACCTGCTGGCGCTGTCGTCGCCGATCTACCGGCTGGAGCTGGTCATGGTCGGGCGCCTGTTCGCCCAGAGCCCTGACCTGTACTACGACATCATCACCGCATCGTCAGCCAGTCTGGAGCTCATCGAGCGTTACCACGAACGGTTCGGGCAGGCGTTGCAGCTGGTGCGGCGAGGCGACCGCGAGGAGTTCCTCAGGGAGTTCGCCACCATCGGCGAATGGTTCGGCTCCTACGCCCAACGGTTCCTGGATGAGTCCACGTCGCTGCTGGCCCACGCGGACGCGACGCGCTAGCGCCCGGCTGAGGGCGGCAGCGACCGCAGCACCGCACGGTGCTGTTCCGCAACGCCCAGCAGGCGGTGCTCTCGCGCCGCCCACCAAGAGGAGCGAGCACCGTGCTCCAGGTGCTCGCGAGCGATGGCCAGCTCGGCCGACTCGTCCTGGAAGGCACGCATGGCCGCCTCTCCGGCGGGGCCATAGCGGGCTCTGGCCCACCTGCGCGCCTGCCGCCGCTGCGACGGCGAGATGAGCATTGCGACCTCGGCCGGGGTGAACCACCCGTTCAAGCCGTAGGCAGTGAGGTGCTCGCGCAAGGTGCGCACCTCGCGTTGGCGCGCCCAGACCAACAGTCCGAGAAACCCAGCGAACAACGGAACCTGCACCAGCAGATACACCCACAGCCACGCTTCTACCCCGGCCGCTGCGTTCCACAGGGCGTGCGCCGTGACGGCGACCAGATACCCGAGCAGCGGCACCAGGGCGTAGCGCCACTGCCGTCGATGAGCCACCAGGCCCAGAGCGAGCCCGAAGCACACAGTGAACATCGGGTGGGCGAACGGCGTGAACAGACAGCGCAGAACGAACACGGACACCAGACCCGGCTGGCCGAGCTGTTCGTAGCCCTGACCGAGGTAGAAGATGTCCTCGACGAAGGCGAAGCCGATCGCCACCAGACCGGCGTAGGTGATGCCGTCCACGATGCCGTTGAACTCACGCCGTGCCACAAGGAAGATCACGAGCACGCCGAGGCCCTTGAAGAGCTCCTCGACCACCGGGGCCACCACGACGGCGCCGATGAGGCCAACGTCGAGCCCCCGGGCCGCCACGGCATCCAGCGCGGCCAGACTCACCACGAGGCTGCCGGTCGTGGCCACCAGGGCACCCCAGCCGAAGGCGAACCACAACAGAGCAGGAGGCTCGGCCTCGAGGCGGTCCACCCACAAGAAGGCCGGGACGACGATGCCGATCACTGTGGTCGAGATGACGGCAGCGAGCAGGAACCCGGCCACCCCGATGCTTTCGGTCAGCAGAACGACCAGCGCGAGGGCGGCGAGCAGGAAGATCGTCCCGCTCGGACCCCACACAAGAAGCCGGCGCACCAGCGGCCGACGAGTCTCGTTGGGCCCCACCATCCCTCGGGTTTCGGGGTCCATGAGCGCAGACTATAGGCCGGATCCTCCCCAGCGAGGGTGGTTACTCTCGCCCTATGAGCACCGAAAACGCGGCTGCGGGGACCTCCGACCGCCTCGTCTGGATCGACTGCGAGATGACCGGGCTGGACCCGTCCGCGGACGCCCTCATCGAGGTCGCCGCCTTGGTCACCGACATCGAGCTGACGGTGTTGGGCGAGGGGGTGCAGGTGGTGGTGCGGCCCCCGGAGAAGGCACTGAGTCAGATGGGGGACTTCGTCCGGGAGATGCACGTGGCCAGTGGTCTGCTGGACCAGCTCGACGAGGGCCTCACGCTCCAGGAGGCATGCGAACAGGTGCTCGCCTACGTCCGTCACTGGGTGCCCGAGGCCAACAAGGCGCCGCTGGCCGGGAACACAGTCAGCACCGACCGCATCTTCCTCGCCCGGGACATGCCCGAGCTCGAGCAGCACCTGCACTACCGGATCGTCGACGTCTCCTCGATCAAGGAGCTGGCGCGCAGGTGGTATCCCCGCGCCTACTACAACTCCCCGACCAAGACCGGCGGCCACCGGGCCCTCGGCGATATCCAGGACAGCATCGCCGAGCTGCGCTACTACCGGCGGGCAGTGTTCCGCGATCCGCCCGGGCTCGACACCTCGGCCCTGCGCGCCCTCAAGACTCCGTAGCCGGCAGGCAGAGCCCTTTTCGGCTCGGATGAGCCACGGGCGTCTGGTTGCGAGCCACAAGACCAGGATGCAGACTGGCGGAACGCGGGGGTCGTGACTACCCCGACGGCACAGGCTCCGCCGAACCGCACATCACGTCGACCGGGTCCCACGTCGCCCCTGCCCTCAGCCACGAGAGGTGCCTCAATGTCGTTGTCAGATCCGAGTCAGCTGCGCACCGCCTTGAGCGGGGTCGACTACCCCGCGAGCAAAGAGGAGCTGGTCGACCAGGCCGAGCACAACGGCGCGCCCGACGAGGTCGTCGCAGCCCTGAGGGCCGTGCCTCCGGTCGACTACGCGAACCGTTCCGAGGTGTTGGCGTCGGTCGACATCCGCGACCCGGAAGCCGAGAGCTCCGACCACCCCATCGTGCGAGAGGTCGGCGAGAACCGCTACAGCTGAGGCGGTGCCGCGCACGACCTGACCACACCGAGAACCCGGAAGGGATCCACATGCACTTGCGTCCGCTACGACCCCTGTTCGAACGACAGGGGGATCTGCTCACGGTCTTCCTGGAGAGCAGACCGCCGTCGGAAGACGCGCCGGAGCAAGTACGCAAGCGTTGGAAGGCCCTGCGTGAACAAGCGGAGCAGGCCGGCGCCGAGGAGCCTGTGCTTGATGCGGCCGAAGCCACGCTTGTCGAGGCGAAGGCCGGAGAGCTGCAGGCGGACGGCCGCGTGATCGTCGCGGCTGCCGAGGAGGGCGAGTCCGGCGGAGCGAGCGTGTTGCTCGAGGAGCCCTGGGACTCCGCCACCGGTCCGGGCGACACGGTGCACTGGGGCGCCCTGCCGGAAGTGGGCGACCTCGTACGAGAGGAGCTCAGCTCCGTTCGGATTCTGCTCGCCGTTGCCGACCAGGAGGGTGCGCGCGTGCGCCACGAGGTCGTCACCCAGGAACGCGAAGCGCAGCAGCTCGAGGCGACCACGGTGGAGGGTGACAGCGTCGAGGGTGCGCACAAGCCTCGCGGAGGCGCCCTGGCGCACAACCGTATCCAGCGCCGGGCCGATGAAGCCGTCAAGCAGAACGCGCAAGTGCTCGCCGACCATCTCACCAGCGCCGCTCGCACATTCGCGCCGAGGGTCCTGGTGCTGGCCGGCGAGGTCCAGGGCCGGACTGCGATCCGCTCCGAGCTTTCCAGCAAGCTGGCCGACATCTGCGTCGAGACGGACGAAGGCGGCGTGCAGGACGATGGCGCCGAGCAGGCGTTGGCCGAGGAGCTTCGTCGGGTTGCCGGCGAGGAGACCATGCGGTCCCAAGCGGTATACACCGACCAGTTCCACGAGTCTGGAGCCCACGGGCTCGCCGTACAGGGCGCGTCGCCGGTGTCACACGCGGCCCAGATGGGCGCTGTGGCCACCCTTCTGCTGCAGCCCGGTCGGGCCGCTGCAGACGAGTCTTTGTTGCTGAAGGCCTGTGCCCTCACCGACGCCGAGGTGGCCTTCGTCGACGCCGCCACCCATCTCGAGGATGGTGTCGGCGCGCTGCTGCGGTTCCCGCCGGAGGGCTCCACCCCACCCCAGTAGCACCGCCGATCACACGGCACCATCGAGAAGAGCTGACCCACGACCCTTCACCGACCGCGACGACCTTCGCGTCGGCAAGGCGCTTCAGGGCGCAGACTTCCCGGCCGGCAAGGCGGATCTGCTCGACGACGCCCGCCCGCGGGGAGCCACCCTGAAGACAGTTCAGGCGATGGACAGCATTGCGGACCAGGAGTTCGGGAACAAGCAGGAAGTGATCGACGCCGTGGCGCAGGAGCCCGAGGGAAGGACGTTCCGGGCGGCACGGCCCGCTAGCCCTGCTCGAGCAGCTCCCGCATCTGCTCGATCTCCTGGGTCTGGTCCTCGACCATCCCCTCAGCGAGGTCCGTCATCGTCGGCGACTGGCCTCGACGAGCCGCACCCTCGGCCATGTCCACCCCGTGCTCATGATGAGCAATCATGTCGGCCAGGAACTGTTCCTGTGCCGCCTCAGCGCTCTGACCGGCGACGGCCTCCTCGTTTACCCGCACGGCCCCGTCGTCGACCTGCGGGTATCCACGCTCCGCGAGCCAGATGTTCATCTCCTCGTTCTCGCGCTGCTGCGACGTCACGATGTCCTCGGCGAGCCCCTGGACGCGAGGGTCCACACCCCGGACTCCCTGGAGGTAGTCCGCCATCGCGATGGCGTCCTCGTGGTGCGGCACCATCATCTGCGCGAACATGACGTCGACCCGGTTGTGGTTCTCGGGCCCCGAATCCGGCCGCCCCTCCGACTGCGTCTCGGCAGAGCACCCACTCGCCCACAGCACGGCAGCGACCGGGACGATGACGAGGAACCGAGGCCATCTCCGCCGGCCGCGCCGGTCAGCCCCCGGCGGAGAGGTCATGAGGCCGAGCGGCGCATCCGTTCGCATAGATTGAAAACTCCCCGGGTCTGGGCACGGCCCTCATTCTAGCGACGCGGAGCATCGATAGGATGAGAGCTCGGGCTCAACCTCGTGGCGACGGCCAGCGCGACCACAACGTGACGTTCGATCCCGACTGGGGGTATCTGACGGCGTTCTCACTGGCCAGGTGCCAACGCGAGAGCAGTGCCCCATCGCGCATCTTCGTCACCCTTGCAGGAGCATCCATGGCCCGTCGCCAACCGCCTACCGACCGAGCACGGCGCGCCGCCGAGATGCAGCGGCAGGCACGTCGCGCGGAGCGCCGCCGTTCCTTCCTCATCTGGGGCGGGATGTCGCTCGTCCTGCTGTTGATCGTGGGGGCAATAGGCTACGCAGTCCTCTCCCGGCCCGACCTGTCCGCCGTGAAGGAGTACGAGGACCTGGGCCGCGACCATGTCGAGGCGGCGGTGGAGTACCCACAGAGCCCCCCTGCTGGCGGTGACCACAACCAAGCGTGGTGGACCTGCGGGGTCTACGACGATCCCATCCCTGCGCACCACGCTGTGCACTCCCTGGAGCACGGTGCGGTCTGGCTGACCTACCGGCCCGACATCTCGGCCGAGGAGCGAGAGCAGCTCACCGAGCTCGCCGACCAGGACTTCATCCTCCTCTCGCCGTTGGAGGACCAGTCGAGCCCCGTGATCGCGACCGCCTGGGGCAAGCAGCTCAGCGTGGACAGCGCCGACGACGACCGTCTGCCGCTGTTCATCGACGAGTTCAAGCAGGGCCCGCAGACCCCTGAACCCGGCGCCGCGTGTGCCGGCGGCACGACCACCGACCTCGCTCAGTCGCCGTGACCACTGCGGCCGCGCGTCGCGGTCGGCCATCCCGCACCGCCGTGGCCGCCGTTGCGGCATGCGGGGCGGCTGTCCTCGCGCTGCTGGTCGGCTGGTGGGTCTTCACTCCCGATACCCCCGAGACCGACAGTGTCGAGGCGGGGTTCGCGCGGGACATGAGCGAGCACCACGCGCAGGCCGTGGAGATGTCGCTGACCGCCCTGCAGACCTCGGACGAGCGTGACATCGACCTGCTGGCCTACGACATCGCCACGACCCAGGCAACCCAGATCGGGATGATGCAAGGGTGGCTGGAGCAGTGGGACCTGCCGTCAGCACGCCCCGGGCCGAGGATGGCGTGGATGGGCGACGGCCCCATGGACAGCCCCTCCACGGACGAAGCAACACCGGGATCGGCTGACTACCGCCCCATGCCCGGCATGGCGACGCCCGCCGAGATGCAGCGGCTGGAGTCCGCCTCACCCGAGGAGGTTGCCGTCCCGTTCCTGCGGCTGATGATCACCCACCACGAGGCGGGGGTCGACATGGCCCGGGCTGCGGCGCAGACCGCTGACGCGCCCGAGGTCACCCGCTTGGCCGAGGCGATGGTGAACGGGCAACGCAGCGAGATCGAGCTCATGACAAGGCTGCTCGAGGAGCACGAGGCCGACATCTCACCTTGACCCGACGGGACTGGCAGGCGCCTGAGGACGGGCACAGAGCAGACCAGCGGACCGCTCGACCCGCTGGGACGTGGCCACGACAATGAGCGAAGGCATCCGGAGGCCGACCTCCGAGCAGGTGCGATGGTGCGGCAGAGGAGAACACGAGCGCGATGGCGGAGAAGCACAGTCGCACGCGGTTGGCGAACGAGTCGTGGGAGGCGCTGTACCGGGCGCAGGCGACCCTGAGCCGCGAGTTCGAGCACAGCCGCGACTATGGCGAGCTGTTACCGCAGGACTACGGAGTCCTCTACGCGCTGGCGAGCGCGGGGGCCGCTGGCCTGCGGATCACGGACCTCATGGACGACGCGCTGCTGAGCCAGCCAGGGCTGTCCCGGCTCGTGTCGCGCCTGGAGACTCGTGCGCTGGTGACGCGGCGCAGCGACCCATCGGACGCACGCGCGACCCGGGTCGTCTTGACCGGGGCGGGCCACGAAGCCCAGCGCCAGGCAGGGCGCCGGCACGCTCAACATGTGCGTGTCGCGATGACCCGGGCGCTCGACGAGGAGGAGATGCGGACCCTTCGCCGACTGAGCACGAAGCTCGTCGAAGCGGCGGGTGCGTGCCGGACGGACACCGACCCGCCCCCGCCCTAGACGGAATACATGCTCAGTCATGTTGTTCTCCTGGGTGACGCAGTAGCCACCGTGGCAACCACCACGTCAGGAAGGGCATCCACGCATGACCGGCACGACCACCGCCCGTGAGACAGACCGGCCGATCGAGTTCGGACTCGACACGTTCGGCGACCTCCCCGAGGACAGCCAGGGGAACCTGCTGTCGCACGCCGGCGCCATCCGGCATGTGGTCGAGGAGGCGGTGCTGGCCGACCGCCTCGGCGTCGACGTCATCGCGCTGGGCGAGCACCACCGACCCGAGTACTCCATCTCCACCCCCGAGACCGTGCTGGCCGGCATCGCCTCCCGCACCCACCGGATCAAGCTCGCCTCCGGGGTCACCGTGCTGTCCTCCGATGACCCGGTGCGCGTGTTCCAGCGGTTCGCGACCGTCGACGCCCTCTCCGGAGGCCGGGCCCAGGTCATCCTGGGCCGCGGGTCGTTCACCGAGTCTTTCCCGCTCTTCGGCTACGACCTGTCGGACTACGACCGGTTGTTCGAAGAGAAGATCGGCCTGTTCGCCGAGCTCCTCCAGGAGCGGCCGGTCACCTGGCAGGGCACCACCCGGGCGCCCTTGAACGACGCCGACGTGTACCCCAGGACCGAGTCCGGACGTCTCGACACCTGGGTCGGGGTCGGCGGCTCGCCGCAGTCGGTCATTCGAGCCGCCCGCTACGGGTTTCCCCTGATGCTGGCCATCATCGGCGGGCAGCCGGATCGCTTCGCGGCCTACGTCGATCTCTACCGGCGCGCGGCCGCCCAGTTCGGCACTGTCGCTCACCCGGTCGGGATGCACTCCCCCGGGCTCGTTGCGGACACCGACGCGGAGGCCGTGGAGACCGTATGGCCCCGCTACAAGGTCATGCACGACCGGATCGGCGCCCAGCGGGGGTGGCCGCCGATCACACGACAGGCCTACGAGTCGGAGGTCGCCCACGGCTCGCTGTACATCGGCTCGCCCGAGACCGTCGCCACCAAGATGGCGCGCGCCATCCGGGCGCTCGATGTCGGCCGGTTCGACCTGATCTACTCCACCGGGTCCATTCCGGCCGCTGCGCGACTGCGCTCGGTCGAGCTGTACGGGTCGGAGGTCATCCCCCGCGTGCGCGAGCTCCTGGCCACCGAGGCGCTCGAGCGCACCGGGGTGGCGTCGTGAGCCACCAGCCCTCACACGCCGCACGAGACGGCTCTCCGGCGGTGGGAACGCTCGGGATCCTCGGCGCCGGCAAGGTCGGCACCGTGCTCGCCCGGTTGGCGGTGAACGCGGGCTATCGCGTCCTCATCGCTGGCTCGGGTGAGCCCGACAAGATCGCGCTCACCGTCGAGGTCCTGGCCCCCGGGGCGGAGCCCACCACCGCCGTCGACGCTGCCCTCAAGGCCGACGCGGTCATCCTGGCATTGCCTCTGAGCAAGCACCGGGCGCTGCCCGCCGAGGCTTTGGCCGGCAAGCTCGTCCTGGACGCGATGAACTACTGGTGGGAGGTCGATGGCATCCGCGAGGACCTCAACCACCCACACACCTCGACCAGCGAGATCGTGCAGGACTTCCTTTCCGGCTCGCGTGTGGTCAAGGCGTTCAACCACATGGGCTATCACGACCTCGACGAAGGGGCGCGACCGTCTGGGTCGCCCGATCGCAAGGCCGTCGCCATCGCCGGAGACGACCCCGACGACCTCGCCACTGTGGCCGCCATCGTGGATGACCTCGGCTACGAGCCCGTCGCCATCGGGAACCTCGCCTCGGGCGTCAAGCTCGAGCCCGGCACCGCACCTTTCGGCGCCAACGTCGACGCACCGAGGCTGCGCGATCTGGTCGACAGTTTCTCCGACACCGAGCGCGGACGCCCCATGAGCGCTGCCCGTTGACGGGTTTCACCCCCGTGCGCTGATCGATGGGTCGGGTCACCGGGGGTAGCAGGGACAGGCTCCTGGGTGGCCGGTTCTCGACCGCTGCCGGTGCCCAGCCCGGACCCTCATCCCGATTGTCGCTCTCGGCGCCCATGTCGGGTCACGACGGGTGCCCGCTCGGCAGGTCTGAGCCGCCCGCGACGAACGGGTCGCTGTCTTCGAGGCGAACGGGCAGTCCATCGAGCGATCTCGGCACCGCCTGCGCTCTCATCCGCTCAGCGAAGAGGACCACACACGCCTCGCCTTGTTCGGTCTCCCCTAGGCCCACACCGTGCACCTCGTCGTGCTGAGCCATGAAGGCCTCGGCCTCGTGCAGAGATGGTCCAGCTGCCTCCTCTGGCTGCCGATCCGACCCGAGATTGAGTCCATCGATGTCCATCCACCGAAAGTAGCACCACCCTCTCGGCCTACCAGTGGGCCAAGTGCGACAGCTGGATGGAAGGACCCTCAGCGGTCCTGGAGGCGGTATCAAGGGCGCCACGCCCCGCTCTCGATCATCGTCAGACGTGGTGACGACGGGAAAGGCCCGGCGGTCCACGTCGTACGACTCACCGCCTAGAAAGGGCTGCTGCCACCATGGAAAACGAAGATCTCACCGCCGAAGAAGAAGCCGTACCGGCCGGTTTCGAGGAAGTCGCGCTGGCACGGGAGGCTGCGGAAGAACGGCTGCTGGGCACCGACAACGTGGTCGGTGTGGGGCTTGGCTACAAGATCAGCAACGGAGTGCAGAGCGACACCAAAAGCGTCATGGTCTTGGTGAGCGAGAAACTGCCCTCTCACATGCTCACCTCCAGCTCCTCGGTGCCCAAGACCGTGAGCAAGATGCCGACCGACGTGCTCGATGTCGGACACCCCTTCGCGGGTGGCCATACCACCGTCGACGGTGTCGATGCCCAGACTCTGGCGAAGCGGGTCCGCCCGGTGCGTCCCGGGTACAGCGTGGGCCATTTCAAGATCACGGCCGGCACCATCGGTGCCGGGTGCTACGACCTGTCACCCGTGCCCGGTAAGCCGCCGCGGTACTACATCCTCAGCAACAACCACGTCCTGGCCAACAGCAACCAGGCCAATATCGGTGACCCGATCTACCAGCCGGGACCCATCGATGGCGGCGGCCGCAGCGACGCCATCGGACGGCTCTCCCGGTTCGTGCCGATCAAGTTCGACGGCTCGTGCAACACCGTCGACGCTGCCGTGGCCGAGGTGCCCTTCGACAACCTGGACCGCGACATCTACTGGACGGGCTACCCCGCATCAGCGGTCAAGTCCGCCAAGGTCGGGCAGCTGCTGAAGAAGACGGGCCGCACGACCCACTTCACCACCGGGCGGGTCACCGCCATCAACGCGACGGTCAACGTGAACTACGGCGGCGGAAACGTCGCGAAGTTCTGCAACCAGATCGTCACCACCGACATGTCGGCTGGTGGCGACTCCGGGTCGTTGGTGCTCGACACCGACAACAACCCGGTGGGCCTGCTGTTCGCCGGCTCATCCACGGCGACCATCCTCAACCCCATCGCGCTGGTCCAGCTTGCGCTGAAGGTGCGGGTCTGGCCCTGAGCCACACCGCCGCAACCGTCGCCACCACAGGTCGGTGACACCAGCCAGTCGCCGCGAGGATCCCGAGGACCTCGCGGCGGTTGCTGTGTATCACGTCCGGCCCTGTGCGCTCCTCTCGGTGAATGCGCACAGTCGCGGCGCCGACAGAGCAGCAGTGTCGGCTCGGTCGCGTACCGGCCCAAGGAGGGTGCCATGAGCGGTCTGCTTGACATGACGAAGGTCCACCACGTCCCTCAAGAGGAGCTGCGCTTCGGGGTGATCCTCAACGGTGGCGTCTCGCTGGCGGTATGGATGGGAGGCGCCGTCCTGGAGCTCGACCGGCTCACCACCGTCCGGCGCGACCGCGTACAGCCCGACTCCGAGGCGGGCCACGAGCAGCCCGGCGAGCGCAGCCGTCGGGTGTACGACGCACTGTTGGCCTTGACAGGCAGCCAGGCGCGCGTCGACATCATCTCGGGCACGTCGGCGGGCGGCATCAACGGTGCGGCGCTGGCCCTGAGCCAGGTGAACCCACGCAACCGCCTCGGGCTTCTGCGCGACGTGTGGGTCGACCAGGGTCGCATCGAGTCCCTCATGCGACAGCCGTTCCGAGGCTCACCGACGTCCCTGTTGAAGGGCGACGAGTTCTTCCTCCCTCAGCTGAACACCACCCTCGGCCTGCTGGCCCAGCCGGGTGACCACTGGCGTGGATCCGCCGACGCCCCCCTCGATCTGTCGATCACCACCACGGTGCTGCACGGCAACCAGAAGGTCACGGTCGACTCCATGGGCCAACCCATGATGCAGTCGGTGCATGGCGCACGCTTCCACTGGACGCGGGAGAGCCACTCGGACGACCCCAGCACTGACCCGGTGCCGGCCACATCCGAACGTCACCACGGGCACCACAGAAGGTGTCGGGACCCGTTCTGTCGGACACAGATCCATCGCACAGCAGACCGTCTCGCGCTCGCGGCCCGCTGCACAGCGAGCTTCCCGGTGGCGTTCGAGCCGGCGTTCGTGCCCGTCGGCTCGCCCGCCCACCTGGAGCCTCCGTCGCCCAAGGGGCTGACCGAACAGCTGCGCCTGCGGCCCGACATGAGCCAGGTCGTCGCCGACTGGGGTGACTCGTGCACAGGTGACCGTTCTCGCTACGTCGTGGACGGCGGGCTGTTGGCGAACACGCCCACGCGTGCGGCCCTGGAGGCGGTCGAGCGAATGCCGGCCACGGCCTCTGTTCGCCGGGTCATGCTGCTCGTGTATCCCCATGCCGAGGCGCCCGGCCCCGACCCTGCCGACGACCCGGCGCACCCACCGACGGCGGCACAAGCAGTCGGCGGCATCGTGGGGGCTCTCACCGCCCAGGGCAGCCGTACTTTCGTCGACGAGCTGGAGAAGCACAACGCGGAGGCCGCGAGCCGGCGGGGCACCCGCAGCGACATCTTGGCATCACTCGTGGTGGAAGCCTCACCTGCCGAGAAACCCTCGAGCGCTCAGACCGGCGCCCGATCCGACGCCGCACAGACCCCAACGCCAGCGCAGAAGCTGGAGAAGCTCGCACGCGAGCTCTACCCGCATTACACCAGGCTTCGCAGATGGCGGACGGCGCGCGACTACTCCCGGTGGGCGGTCGAGCGACCCACCGTGAGCGACGACCGGGCGACGGCCCTTCCCCCCGGTTGGAACTACGAGCGCGTGCGCCGCGCTGCGGAGAAGGCACAGGCCGACTGGAACAGCAGTCCCTATCTGCCGGAGGCCGTCCCGACTCCCGGCGAGCGAGAGCCCCGGGGCTGGAGATGGGGGTTGCCCACTGCCCTCGGGGTCAACGAGGCCGTCACCGACCTGCTCAAGCAGCTCATCTGGGTGCTCCCCGACAGCCCAACCGTGTCGACACAGGGGGCCTGCACGGCGGACGAGCCGGAGAGCGACTACAGACGCGTCGAGCAGGCACGCCAACGCGTCTCGCAGCTCAACACCTTGCTGCGGGACGTCCGAACCCGGATCACTCGGAAGTGGCAGCAGGACCCGCTCCTGGTCTCACTGCAACCCGATACCGACTATTGGACCCTGAGGCTCGCGGCATTCGAGTGGCAGATGATCGGACCGACAGACGAGAAGGGCGACAAGTCGTCGACGAAGCTCCAGGGGGCCATCGAAAGGGTGGCGCAGCATGAGGCCCGAACTCGGACCGGCGTCGAGCACAGCAAGGACCCCGAGGCCCCGGCAGATCCCACCGTGACGGACGAAGCGGAGAGGCTCGCGCAACAGATCTCCGGCGCACTGACCACCGGCGGCGACGAATGGCAGTCAGCCGGAAAGACCGTGGCCCGTCTGGTGGGGGAGGTCATTCAGCAGCTCGGCACGGTCCTACCCGTCATGGAGCGCTACTGCCAGCACCACGGCGACCAGGAAGGGGTTCGCGACCACGTCGCGGAGCTGAACCTGTGGCTTCAGGTGCTCAGGCCCGACGGTGAGCCTTCCCACTCGGATGCGTTGCTGCGGCGGCTGCTGATGCTCGATATCGCCGCGACCACGCTCGGAGACGAGGTCACGACGGGAGCCACCCTGCCGGTGGAGGTCGTGCAGCTCAGCGCTCAGACCCGCAATGCCTTCGCGCGGTACACCAGGACCGGTGATGACAAGCTCGGCGGGATGTCCGTGGCCAGGTTCGGGGGCTTCCTGAAGCGCTCCTGGCGGGTCAACGACTGGACCTGGGGCCGCGTCGACGCGGCCAGCCACCTGTGCCGTGTCGTGCTGGACCCCAGCCGCGTGCGCCGCACTGCGGTGCTGACGGGCTACCTGTTCCAGGAGGGGAAACCTGGGTCGCGTGCCGAGGAGACCGTGACCGGGATCTTCGCCTCGCTCTTCGGCGACTTCGTCCCCCCCGATGTCGAGCAGATGCGGGCACAGGCGATCGAGGAGCTGACGCCGGTGCTCGACCCGACGGAGTCTGCCGAGGATCTCGGTGCCTCGCTGCCCGTCTTGGCCGACGTGTTCGCCTGGGCTCTTCATCTGGACATCGTGCCCAGCGAGCTGCCGGTGCTGGCCGGTGCCATCCGTGCCGACGCAGTCGACGGAGCCAATGCCCGGTCCCGCGGCGAGGGCTTCGTCAAGGAACACCAGGATCTGCTGGGTCGGCTGGACGACGAGCCGGCGAGGATCACCCCACGGGACCGCGTCGCGGCGCTCACGGCTTTCGACCGGGCCGGAGTGGGCCGCGAGCCCCTCGCGGAGGAGGGTCGTAGCGACCAGATGATCCGCACCGCCACCACGGCGGCCGCGGTGGCTGCCACGGTGGTGGACTCCGACCGCTCCGGCCTCGCAGCAGTCAAGCCGGTGACACGGGGTTTGCGCGGGGCTGCGTTGTTGCCCTACTGGGCGGTGACCGGGCTGAGCGGGAAGGGCGTGCTGGCTCGCAGCGCCACCCTGCTCGGCTTGTCCATCGGCGCGGTGCTGCTCGCACTGTCTCTGTTCGGTGCCCTGCCCAAGGGGCTGTCCGGTCCGGGCGCCGCCGTCGGCGCGGGAGCGCTGCTGTTCGCCTTCGCCATCGGCGCCCTACGCAGCGGCACCATGCTGCACGGGCTCGTGATGTTGACCCCGATCCTCCCGCTGCTGGCGTTCGCCCTGGAACGTGTGTGGGGTGCCGGCGACGCGGACGCGATCGAGGCGGCCCAACGAGGGGGGGCCACCGTCCTGGTCGTGCTGGCTCTCGCTACCGGCCTCATCATCCTGGGGACCCTTCCCTCATCCACCGGAAGCGTCTGGGCCACCATGGACCGGCTCGCCGATCGCCATGAGCTGAGGCCCGTCGACCCGGCCAAAGTCGGCCCCCGGCGTGCTGTCGCACAGGGCTGGCGGCGCACCCGGGCCGCAGGGCGCACCGGGTGCGGGCTGTTCGCGGGAGTGGCGGGCCTCGCGCTCGTGGGCGCCCCGGTGTGGTTCGTGGTCGCCGGCCCCTGGGAGGCTGCCGTCGACGAGGTCCGACGGTCAGCCGCGTGGTTGGTTCCCCTGGCGGTGCTCACGATCATCGTCGGCGGCTACGTGGCACACAGGTTCGGGTGGCACTTGCAGGTGTTGGAACAGCATCGCGTCCAGGACGCCGACGTGTGGGAGTACCAGTCGCGCAACCATCCGGCCGGAGCGGCAGCCGGGTGGGCTGTGCTCTACGGCGCCGGCTACCTCGTGCTCGCGGCCGTACTCCTCAGTCAGAGCCGGTGGCTCGACCTCGTCTCGGTGCGCTCCCTCCTGGCGGCGTCACTCGTCCTCGGTGTGCTGCTGCTGCT
>NZ_DATFMA010000084.1:0-27007 GCF_035267225.1 Ornithinimicrobium sp. | reverse complement strand
AGGCCAGGCGCCTGACCGTGGCGGGGGACAGGACTTCGCCGGTCTGGGTCATCCCGGTGCTGGTGAGCTGCTCGGCGAGCACGTCGTACCTCATCGTGACGAGGAGCCGGGCCTTGGAGGTGGTCGGCGCGCCCTCTGGTGAGGACACGCCCCGGCCGATCACCGTCATCAGGGCGTCGTAGCGGCGTTGGGTGGTCGAGCGGGGGTCGGGCCCGTCCTCATCGGGTGCGGGCGCGGCTAGTGGTGAGGTGAGCACTGCACGGATGGTGGCGGCGCCCTCGGCGTCGGCTGTCACCACGAACCGGGTCAGTGACCCATCCGCCAGCGACGACTCGTGCACGCCGCGCAGGTCGCGCTGCGCTCGTGTCTTCTCCTCGTGCTCGGCGTCGGTGAGGGCGACCTCTACGAGGTGGTCGGTGACGCGCTTCAGCTCGCCGTCGGTGTAGCCGACATCGGCGGCGACGGGCAGCAGCAGTGTGATGTGCTCGTCGTAGGCGTCGGCATCGGTGACCGGGCGGACCTGACGCAGGCAGCGCAGCAGCCGCGCGGCCCGGCGGGGCGACACGGTGCCGTCGGCGACCGCGTCGAGGATCGGTGCGTGCGCCGGGCGGGCGCCCTCGGTGACCACGACGACGAGGTCGCCCACCTCGGCGCGGGACAGCCACGGGCACCGGCCGGCGACCCAGTCGTGCAACGACAAGCCAGACTCCTGAACCAGGCCGCGCCGGGCGGCTTCGGTGACGAGGGTGACGCTCAACCGGTCGAGGTCGGCGCGCAGCACGTGCATCCCCTCAACCGCGCGACCCAGCCCGGCATCGGACTCACGCACCACCTGTGGCCGGGCCGCGAGCGCCGCATTCGCCCCCGCGCGCATCTGCCGCAGCGGACCATCGAACACCGACCCTCCGAGATCAGAGGCAGAGTCCCCTACGGTGGGCTCCACCACCGCGAGACTCACGACCCTGCGCCTTCGAACATGTGTCTATTGTCGCAGGTCACACCGACACAAAGACGCGCAGACCACGGCTGTGGACACCGACACCCTCAGGTGCAGCGTGTGGACGACGCCATCACGTCCCCCACTCACCGTGGCCGCGCCGCGCCTGGGCCCGGCGCCCTCGCTCCCGCCCGGACGGTGAGCGGACCGTTACCCTTCCCTGGTGCCCGAATCCGATGCTGCCGGCTCCGGCGAACCCCGGCGACCGGCGAGGTTGGCCCCGATCGACCTGGCCCGCGGCTTCCTGATCGGCTCCGCCGAACTGGTCCCGGGGGTCTCCGGCGGGACCGTCGCCCTGGTCACCGGGGTGTACGAGGACCTGATCGCCTCGGCCTCGCACGTGCTGGGCGCGGCTCGTGCTCTCGTCCTGGGCCCCGACCGCAAGGCGGCCTGTCTGCGCGAGCTGCGGCGCACCGAGTGGCGGCTGATCGTGCCGGTGCTGGCCGGGATGATCCTCGCGGTGCTGACCATCGCCGGGGTGATGAGCACGTTCGTCACTGACCACCCGGAGCTTGCGCGCGGCCTGTTCTTCGGGTTGGTCGCGGCCAGCATCATCGTGCCGATCCGGATGCTGCCCGACCCTCATCGGGCGCCGGCGCTGGACGCCGGACTGGCCGTGCTGGCCGCCGCCACCGCGTACTTCCTCGTGACGCTGGCCACCGGGGGCAGCAGCACCGACCCGCCGTTGTACCTGGTGTTCGGCGCCGCGGCCGTGGCCGTCTGCGCGCTCGTGGTGCCGGGGGTCTCCGGGTCGTTCCTGCTGCTGGCGATCGGCATCTACACGGTCACCTTGGACGCCGTCAGCGAGCGTGACCTGGTCTACGTCGCGGTCTTCGGTGCGGGTGCCGCCTTCGGGCTGGCCTCTTTCGTCCAGCTCATCTCCTACCTGCTGCGCGAGCACCGGCGCACGACCCTCGTGGTCATGACGGGCCTGATGGTCGGCTCGCTGCGAGCCCTGTGGCCCTGGCAGTCCAGCAGCAGCGGCGAGGCCAGTGGGCCGGGAGCTCTTCTCGCTCCCACCGCGCCGGTCACCGGACCCCTGCTGCTCATGGCCCTCGGCGTCGCCGTGGTGCTGTTGCTGGTCTGGGTGCAAGCCCGCTCGGACAGTCAGCAACAGAACGACGAAGCGCAGGACCGGCAACGCTGAGACACTGGGCTGGTGAGCGACCAGCGGCAAACGGACGACCAGCAGCGAACGGACGACCAGCAGCGAACGGACGAGATCGTCCAGTGCCTGCAGGAGAGCTTCGCCGAGCTCATGCAGCACGCCCCCGACGCCTTCCGCACCAAGTTCCGCAAGATGGCTCGGGACCCGTTCGCCTTCTACCGCGGCACCGCCTGCCTGTTCTACGCCGACCTCGCCGGGAACACCCAGCTCGAGCACGCCCTGACCGGCTCCGACCAGCGCTGGTGGGGTGAGCACGGGGACCGCATCTGGATCCAGGGTGACCTGCACGTGGAGAACTTCGGCACGTACATGTCCGGAGACGGACGTCTGGTCTTCGACGTCAACGACTTCGACGAGGCCTACGTGGCGCCGTGGACCTGGGAGATTCGCCGCTTCGTCGCCTCGCTGGCCCTGGTGTGCTGGGGGAAGGCCCTGCCCGATCAGGTCATCGACGACCTGGTGGACACCTACGTGCGGGCCTATGCCGACCAGGCCAGGGAGTTCACCGACCACGACAACATCGAGTGGGCGCTGACCCTCGACAACGCCGAGGGCGCGGTGCTGGACACTCTGCGCAGTGTCAAGCTCGTCAGCCGCGAGGAGTTCCTGGGCCAGGTCACCGTGGTCGAGGAGTACCGCCGCCACTTCGAGAGCGGCTACGGCACCCCACTGGACGACGCGCAGCGCGAGAAGGTCGGCGAGGCGTTCGGGACCTACCAGCGGACGTTGTCGAAGGAGCGTGACTCCCGGATCCGGTTCGACGTGCTCGACGCGGTGCAGCTCGGGGCGCTGGGAATCGGGAGTGCGGGCCTGCCCGCGTATACCGTGCTGATCGAGGGCGAGACCCAGGCCCTGGGCAACGACGTGCTCATCACCATGAAGCAGGGGCAGGAGGCGGCCCTGGAGCGGGTGATCACCGACGAGCGCATCGTGGAGGCGTTCACCGACCATGGGCACCGCACCGCCGCTTCGCAGCGGGCCCTGCAGGACCACGCCTCGCCCTACCTGGGCTGGACCGAGATGGACGGGTCCGGCTTCGTGGTCAGCGAGTTCTCCCCGTACGAGGCGGACCTGAGCTGGGACGACGTCACCGAGCCGGACGACATGCGGGTGCTCGTGCGCCAGCTCGGCCAGGCGACGGCCAAGATCCACTGTGTGGCCGACGACGAGTCAGGGCATGACCTGGTCGACGTCTCGGTCGAGCAGGTCGTCACCGACGCCATCGGGGACGACGTCAATACGCTCGTGGAGCAGATGACGGCGTTCGCGCACGCCTATGCGGCACAGGTGCGCCATGACCACCGTCTGTTCGTGGAGGCCTTCCGTGCGGGGGCGTTCTCCGCGGTGGACCCGACCACCTAGCCGTCCGCGAGCCCCGGCTCGAGGGGAGCCGAGGCTCAGTCGGTGGGCAGTGGCACCTCGAGCAGCCGGTCGTCACCATCGTCGGGGTCGCCGCGAGCGGTGTTGTTGGTCAGCACCCAGAGCTGGTCGTCCGGACTCACGACGACGCTGCGGAGCCTGCCGAAGTCGCCCTGCAGCAGCCGCTCCGCCTCACCCAGCTCACCGTCCTGGTTCATCGGGACGTGCCACAGCGACTCACCGCGGAGCGCGGCGACGTAGATGTCGCCGTCCGGCCCGACGGTGAGCCCGGACGGCGAGGCGTCCGAGGTCGCCCACGTCAGGATCGGGTCGATGAAACCGTCCTGGTCACAGGGTCCCTCGCACTCGGGCCAGCCGTAGTTCGACCCCGGCGTGATCTGGTTGACCTCGTCGAGGTCGTTCTGGCCGAACTCGCTGGCCCACATCCGTCCCTCGGAGTCCCAGTCCAGGCCCTGCACGTTGCGGTGTCCCAGCGACCAGACGGGGGAGTCGGGATCCGGGTTGTCCGGGGCGGGATCGCCCTCCGCCGTGACCCGCAGGATCTTGCCACCGAGGGAGTCCGGGTCCTGCGCACTGGCGCCGTCCGAGGCATCCCCCGTGGTGACGTACAGGTAGTCGTCCGGGCCGTAGGCGATCCTGCCCCCGTTGTGGTTCCCGGCCTTGGGGATGCCGTCGAACACCACCCGCACCGAAGGCTCCTCGTCGGGGTCGGCCCCGGAGGTGTCCACCTCGACGACGCGGTTGTCCTGCTCGGTGGTGATATAGGCGAGGAAGACGCTGCCGTCCTCACCGGGCGGCACCGCCAGGCCCAGCAGACCGCCCTCACCCCCGGGCTGTACCCCGGGCACCACCGTGACCAGCTCGCGCTCCCCGCCCGGTGGTTGGCGGAAGACCTGCGCGGTGTCCCGCTCGCTGACCAGGGCCTGCCCGTCGTCCAGGACCACCAGACCCCAGGGGACATCGAAGCCAGTGGCCAGGGTGGTCGCCCCGGTGCCGTCGCTGGCCTGCTCGTTCGACCCGCTGCCCTCCTCGGAGCCTTCCTGCTGACCGGAGGTGCCGCTCGAACACGCCACGAGCACGGCGGTCAGCGTGGTCAGAGCCCACAGGCCCCGTCGTCGGCGGGGCCCCGCTCCGTGCCCAGAAACTGCCATGGGTTCAGCCTGACACGAGCCGGGCGAAGACCACGATGTTGTCGACGTGGGCTCGGGCCTCGGGGTCGTACTCGCCGCCGCAGGTGATCAGGCGCAGCTCAGGGCCTTCCGTGTTCCCGTAGACCGCGACCTTGGGGAAGTCGTCCTTGGGGAAGGAGTCTGTGGCGTAGACCTCGAAGGTGGCCACCGAGCCGTTCTGCCGCGTGACCTCGACGCGGTCCCCGCGACCCAGCTCGCCGAGGTCGAAGAACACCGACGGCACCGATCCCTGGCTGGTGACGTGCCCCTCGATCACCGCCGGTCCGACCTCGCCCGGAGTGGGTGAGCCGTCGTACCAGGCGGCTTCGTCGTAGCGCTCTCCGGTCGGGACCTGTAGGGACCCGTCGTCGTTCAGCCCGAGGGCGTGCAGGTCCGAGGTCACGTCGATGGCCGGAATGCTCACCGAGAGCGGGGTCGAGCGAGCCATCGCCTCGACCGACGGCTGACCCGAGGAGTCACCCGGCTGGGCCTCGGCCTCCTGCTCGCCGTCGGCATCCGCCGTGGCGGCAGCGGTGTCCTTTGGCTCGGTCTGCGCGGCTGAACCGTCGCCCGACGCGCGCGCACCGTTCTGCTGCGCCCCGTCGGACTCGGAGCCCTGCGCAGCCTGCGTCAGCCCGTCGGAGGCCGACGGCGCCGGGGGCTGCGGTTGCTGGGTGAACAAGGCCCAGCACAGCGCAGCTGTCCCGACGAGGAGCAAGGCGACGGAGGCCGCGAGCGCAAGGCTGCGCCCGCGGCCACCGTCGGTGAGGAACGTCATGCGATCAGCGGCCGTCTTCCGTGCTGCGACGACGCGTCGCCGCGATGCCGAAGACACCGGCGCCCAGCGCGGCCGCGCCCATCGCGAGCGCACCGGCGTTCTCGGTGCCCTGCGTGGACCCGCCGCCCGTGGCCACGCCGTCCTGCGGCATGTTCATCTGGGCCACGTTGAACTCACCGCAGGCGGCCGGGTCGGTCGCCTCGGAGGGCAGCGAGGGATCCAGGTCGGACTCCTGGTCGCCGTCGTAGGAGCCACTGTCGTTGTGGTCGACCCCGTGCAGCACGACCACGCCGTTGCCCGCCTTGATGTCCTGGGCGACGTCCTGCGGCAGCTCGATGGTGCGCTCGTAGTCGACGGTCTCGCCGGCCGGGAAGTTCTCCACGTCGAGCGCGGCTTCCGGGCCGGTCTGGCCCGGCTCGTTGGTCAGTGAGACCTTGACCCCGCCGTAGGAGCCGGCGGCGTCTGAGGTGCGGATGGCCCCTTCGAACCCAGAGCCTTCCATGTTGGGGTCGGGGCAGGTGTTGTCGCCGCCAATGTGGATGTGCTGCGCGTGCGGGGACTCGGCGAGGAGGCCCTGGGCCTCGATCTGGATGGTCAGCTCGTTGCCGTCGAGCATGCCCCAGGCCGTTCCGCTCACTCCGGAGTCGTTGAGCTGGCTCAGGTCGGCGGACAGCTCCGTGCCCCCTGAGTGGTTGTCGGCGGACGCCGGCGCGGCGACGGCGACGGGCAGGCCGACGATCGCCGCGATGGCCAGCGGAGCCAGGTGCTTCTTGGTGGTACGCATGAGATCTCCTTCGAGACGGTTCGCGCCGCGGGTTCTCCCGCACGCCGATGCATCGGTGGCATCGACAGAGGTTCGGCTCCGTCGGCGCGACGGATTGATCCAGGTTCGGAGGGAGTACGGCTCAGCTGACAGAGACCGAGCTCAGGTCGGTCAAAACCCGTTGCGCCGTAGCCAGTAACGGGCTCGACCCGCTTCCGGCACGGATCCCCGTCCGGATCTGACGCGAGGGGCTCGGATCGCCCTCCAACGGCACCCGCACGATGTCGTAGCCGTGAGGGAGGCGGGGGGCGTCGTGCCGGTCACGCACGACGTCTCCACGTTCGTCCTCGAGTCCATGTCGCCGCGCAGCTTCACCTTCAGCCCTGGGCAGTATGTCGTGGTGACGGTGAACCTCGGCGGTTAGCGACACCAGCGCTGTTACACGATCTCCTCGCCCCCCACTCGGCCGCACCTGCTGACCATCACGGTCAAACGCACCCCCGACGGCCTGGTCTCACGCTGGCTGCACGAGAACCTCGAACGGGGCGGCCGGCTCGAGGTCTCCGGGCCGTTCGGCGACTTCACGATGGCCGCCCACCCTTCGAGCAAGTACCTGTTCCTCTCTGCGGGAAGTGGCATCACCCCGTTGATGTCGATGACCCGCACCTTGGCCGACCTGTGCGCCCCCGCCGACGTCGCGTTCATCCACTCCGCACGGAGCCCGATGGACATCGTGTTCCGTCACGAGCTGGAGGCGCTGCCCTCCTCGGGCCTCAACCTGGCCGTGACCTCGATCTGCGAGTCGGACAGTCCCGGCGAGGTATGGACCGGTCCGCGGGGCCGGCTCAGTGCTGGGCTGCTGGCCGCCGTCGTGCCCGACGTGACCGAGCGGCAGGTCTTCATGTGCGGTCCGGGTCCCTACATGACCGCGGCCTTCAACGTGCTGATGGAGCTCGGCGTGCCGGTGGAGCACGTGCACCAGGAGAGCTTCGTCATCGAGCCGCTGACCGTCCCCCTGGCGGTGGTTCCCGAGGTGCCCCCTGCCGCGGGGATGGAGGGGCTGCTCCATTTCGCGGACGGTGCGGAGCCCGGAACCGGGACTACCGGGACCGCGACGGTCGAGTTCCGCCGCAGCGGGCAGCAGGTGCGGGTGGCGCCCGGGACGACCGTCTTGGAGGCTGCGGCACAGGTCGGTGTCTCGATCCGTTCCGCGTGCGGTCAGGGTCTGTGTGGGACATGCAAGAGCGACCTGCTCGACGGCTCTGTCGACATGCAGCACGCCGGCGGCATCCGCCCGCGTGAGGTCAAGGCGGGCAAGTTCCTGCCGTGCTGCTCCTACCCCGAGAGCGACCTGGTCATCGACGCGTAGGGTCACCGGTATGAGCGGGTTGCGCCTGGTGCTGGTCCGGCACGCGAAGACCGAGCGGGTCGGGCCGCCCGGCCAGGGCGACCACGGACGGCGGCTGACCGAGCGTGGGGTGGCGGACGCGCGCGCTGCAGGGCGCTGGCTCCTCGAGGCCGGCCTGAAGCCCGACCTGGTGGTGTGCTCGACGGCGACGCGCGCCCGACAGACGTGGCAGGCGATGGCCGGCGCCATCGGGGACGACCGGACGCCGGGCCTGGCGGAGGTCGAGACGTGGCAGGAGCCGCGCGCGTACCTGGCGACCACGGAGGACCTGCTCGCGGTGCTGGCGGAGGTCCCGGACGGCGTGAGGTGTCTTGCCCTGGTCGGCCACTCACCCGGCATACCCGACCTCGCCGACCTCCTGTCGGACGGGCCGCGGGCGGATCCTGAGGCGGCAGCGGCGCTGCAGGACGGGTTTCCCACCATGACCAGCGCGGTGTTGCTCGCGAGTGTCCCCGCCGAGCGGGTCGGGCCCGGGACGATGACGCTGTCGGCGGTGCACACCGGTCGCGGAGAGCGGTGAACCTCGGCGCGAGGTTGCCCTGACGTCAAGCGCTACCGTGATGGGTCTCTCGCACGTCGCAAAGGAGCAACCCCGGTGTCGACTACGACCACTGCGTTCTCGATCGAGCCTCGACCGGACGGTGCCACCCCGGAGCGGATCGCGCAGGTGCTGGCCGCGCCCAAGTTCGGCTCGGTCTTCACCGACCACATGGCACGGATCGACTGGGACGCCGAGCAAGGGTGGCACGGGGGACGGGTGAGTGCCTACGCGCCCCTTCAGGTCGACCCGGCGATGGCCGTCCTGCACTACGGCCAGGAGATCTTCGAGGGGATGAAGGCCTACAGCCACACCGACGGCTCGGTGTGGACCTTCCGGCCCGAACGCAACGCGGCCAGGTTTGCTCGCAGTGCGCGTCGGCTCGCGCTGCCCGAGGTCCCTGAGACCCTCTTCCTCGAGGCGCTCTCCGCGCTGGTGGAGGTGGACCGCGCCTGGGTGCCGGAGTCCGCCGACGGCGAGGCCAGCCTGTACCTGCGGCCCTTCATGATCGCCACCGAGGTGGGCCTGGGGGTGCGTCCGAGCAGCACTGCGGCCTTCATCGTGATCGCCTCCCCGGCCGGAGCCTACTTCGCCAGCGGGGTGAAGCCGGTGAGCATCTGGCTCTCCGAGGGGTACTCGCGCGCGGCCCCGGGGGGGACCGGCGCGGCCAAGTGCGGCGGGAACTACGGCGCCTCGCTGGCTCCCATGGCCCAGGGCCTGGAGCACGGATGCGACCAGGTGGCGTTCCTCGATGCCGTCGAGAACCGGTGGGTCGAGGAGCTGGGCGGGATGAACCTCTTCTTCGTCTACCGCGACGGCAGCATCGTCACACCCGAGCTGACCGGCACGATCCTCGAGGGCGTGACGCGGTCGTCCCTGATCGAGCTGGCCCGCGAGCGGGGGCACGAGGTCACCGAGCGCCGGTACTCCATCGACGAGTGGCGCGCCGACGCTGCCTCCGGCGACCTGGTCGAGGTGTTCGCCTGCGGCACGGCGGCGGTGATCACCCCGGTCGGGCGTCTGGCTTGGGACGGCGGCGAGCTCACCCTCGGCGACGGTGAGCAGGCTGGTGAGGTGGCCGCGGACCTGCGCCAGCGGCTGTTGGACATCCAGCGTGGCCGGGTGGAGGACGCCCACGGCTGGCTGCACCGCCTCGCCTAGGGTGAGGTCATGCGGATCTGTAGGTTCACCGCGGGCGACGACCCGATGTTCGGACTCGTCGACGGGGCGGGGGAGAAGCTGGCCGAGATCAGCGGCGACCCGCTCTATACCAAGATCGAGCTGACCGGGCAGACCCACCCGCTGGAGGACGTCCGCCTGCTCGCCCCGGTCATCCCGCGCTCCAAGGTGGTCGGGATCGGCAGGAACTACGCCGACCACGCCGCCGAGATGCAGGGCGAGGTGCCCGCGGAGCCGCTGATGTTCCTGATGCCCAACACGGCCGTCGTCGGGCCCGGAGACCCCGTGGTGGTGCCCAGCGTCACCACCGAGGTGTCCTACGAGGCCGAGCTCGCCGTGGTGATCGGCCGGTTGTGTAAGGACGTGGCCGCCACCGACGCCGCCTCGGTGGTCTTCGGGTATACCGCAGCCAACGACGTCACGGCACGAGACCTGCAGCGCACTGACGGCCAGTGGGCTCGGGCGAAGGGGATGGATACGTTCTGCCCGTTGGGGCCGTGGCTCGAGACCGACCTCGATCCCTCGGCCCTCTCGGTCCGGTGCTGGGTCGACGGCGACCTGCGCCAGGACGGGTCGACCGCCGACATGGTCTACGGGGTGGGCGCCTTGGTCGAGTACGTCTCGCGCGCGTTCACCCTCCTGCCCGGAGACGTCATCCTCACGGGCACGCCGGCCGGGGTCGGCCCCGTCGTGGCCGGACAGCGCGTGGAGATCGACATCGAGGGCATCGGCACCCTGAGCAACCCGTTCGTGGCCGCGGACTGACGCCTCAGGGCCTGGCCGGGTCCCGCTCGGCCTGCTTCGGCGATGCGTCGGCCTCCACGGGCTCGGCCTGATCGGGGGTCTCGTCCTCAGCGGACAGCTCGCCGCCCCGCTCCGAGGCCGGCAGGGTGAGCGTGTGCTGGCGGTACAGCGCGGCTCGGCGTTCGCCGTCCTGCGCGGCCTCGCGCCCGTAGGAGGTGTGCGTGAGCACCTGCTCGGCCGTCGCGTCACCGGTGCGCAGGTCCAGCTGCTCGCTGGCGTACCTGGCCGAGGCCATCAGGCAGGCGGTGAACGGCACCGCCAGGAAGACCCCGATGATGCCGAACAGCGTACCGCCGATGGTGATCGACACCAGGATGAGGGCGGCGTGCACCTGCATCGTCTTGCCCTGGAGCCACGGGGAGAGCACGTTGCCCTCGAGCTGCTGCACGAGCAGGATGATCACGAGGACGGCGAGCGCGGTCTGCCAGCCGTTGGTGACCAGGGCCACCAGCACGGCAAGAGCACCGGCACTGATCGCACCCACGATGGGGATGAACCCGGCGAAGAACGTGATGACTGCGAGGGCCCCGGCCAGAGGCACACCGAGCACGAGCAGGCCCATCCCGATGAGTGCGGCGTCGATGGCGCTCACCAGGGCCTGGGTGCGGATGAAGCCGCCGAGCACCTTCCAGTTGCGCGCCAGCACCTCGGTCAGGTGACGCCCGGCTCCGCGGCCCACCACGGAGCGTTGCCAGGCCGGGAAGCGGTGCCCGTCCTTGAGGAAGAAGAAGGTCAGGGCCAGCACCAGGACGGTGTTGACGACCACCGAGCTGATGGCCGAGACCCCGGAGAAGGCGCCGGAGGCGATCGCGCCCCCTCGCTGCTGCACCCACGAGATCGACTGCTGCACGAGGTCGTCCATCTCGCCGGTGCTGACGTTGAACGGCTCTCCGGCCAGCCAGTCCTGCAGCTGCGCCAAGCCGTCGCTGGCGGCGCTCGCCACCTCACGGAACTGGGCGGCGATCCCCGGAACGATGAAGACGAAGGAGCCGACGATGACCATGACCGCGATCAGCAGCGTGAGCGCTGAGGCGAGGGTCATACCCAGGCCCCACCGGTGCAGCGCGTGCGCGAACGGTGACAGCAGCGCGGTCAGGATCAACGCGAGGATGACCGGCAGGAGCCCACCCCACAGGAACGACAGGCCCCAGAGCAGCAGCACGACGCCGAGAGCGGCCACGATGAGCCGCCACGACCATCGCGCCAGCACGTTCAGCCACGCGCCGAGCACCTCGGCGCGGTCGGCCCGGTCCTCGAGCGGCACGGGGGAGGCGCCCGTCTGGGCGCCCGCGGGCGGGGTGTCCTCGGTGCGCTCCTGGCTCGACACGCCGACGGCAGGCCGTGTCTGCCCCCCGGAAGCGCCGTTGTCAGCGTTCATGGCACTCCTTTCCTCGGCCTAGAATCTCATCCTTTTCGCCCGGCCCGATGCATCGTGGCCCGTGGCGCTTCACAGCGCGGCCCCGGGCTGCATGGCCCCTGAGTGTCGGGTCGGCGGCGTAATCTGCCCGGGTGACCGAATCGCCCATTGGCATCTTCGACTCGGGGTTCGGGGGGCTGACCGTCGCCCGTGAGGTGCTCGACCAGCTTCCGCACGAGTCGGTGCTCTACCTCGGTGACACCGCCCGCGCTCCGTACGGGCCGCAGCCCATCGCCGTGGTGCGCGCCAACGCGCTGCAGTGCCTGGACAGGCTGGTGGACCACGGGGTCAAGGCGCTGGTCATCGCCTGCAACTCGGCCTCGGCCGCGGTGCTGGCGGACGCCCGCGAGCGCTACGACGTCCCCGTGGTGGAGGTCATCCGCCCCGCGGTGCGCCGCGCCGTCTCGGTGACCCACTCCGGCCGCGTCGCCGTGATCTCGACGCGGGCCACCCACCAGAGCCGCGCCTACCTCGATGCGTTCACCGCCGCACCCGCCCACGTGCGAGTGCTCAGCCAGCCCTGTCCGCGTTTCGTGGACTTCGTCGAGGAGGGCATCACCAGCGGCCCGGAGGTCATCGAGACGGCTCGGGAGTACCTGGCTCCGCTGCAGGAGGCGGACATCGACACCGTGATCCTCGGCTGCACCCACTACCCCCTGCTCACCAGCGTCCTGACCTACGTGCTGGGTGAACGCGTCGCTCTGGTCTCCTCGGCGGCCGCGACCGCCGCGGACCTGTTCCGGGTGCTCACCGACACAGGGCTGCTCCGTCCGTCCGGCAGCGAAGCCCCCACCCACCAGTTCCTCACCACCGGAGACCCGCACGGCTTCACTCCCTTGGCCCGCCGCTTCCTCGGCCCCGAGGTGGAGCACGTGGCGCGCGCGTACGTCGGGCGTCCGGAGGAGCGGTCCGCGTGAGCGCCGTGGACGGCGTGCAGCCGGTGGCGCACGGTCACTTCCTGACCCTGACCATCGTGGGGTGCGCGGGGTCCTTTCCTGGGCCGGACAGCCCGGCGAGCTGCTATCTGGTCGCTGCCGAGCACGAAGGCCGCCGGTGGCAGGTGCTGATGGACCTCGGCGGGGGTGCGCTGGGCGCGCTGCAACGGCATACCGACCCGATGAGCCTCGACGCGGTCCTGCTCTCCCACCTCCATCCCGACCACTGCCTGGACCTCACCGGTCTGCACGTCATGCGCAGTCATCACCCGGACGGTGCGGCTCACGAGCGGTTGGACGTGTACGCGCCCTCGGGCGCCGCCGAGCGCCTCGGCCGCGCCTACGGCGTGGAGGAGCCCAGCGACGTGCAGGACAGCTACCGCTTCCACGTCCTGAGCGACCGGCGCGCCTTCCGTGTCGGTCCCCTCTCGATCCTGCCGGTCGCTGTGCGCCATCCGGTCGAGGCCTTCGGCTTCCGGGTCGAGTGCGGGCCGGTGACGCTGGCCTACACCGGGGACACCGACAGCTGCGAGGCGCTGGGGCCGCTGATGCACGGGGCTGACCTGGTGCTCGCCGACTCTGCGTTCGTCGGCGGCCGGGACAGCGCCCGCGGGGTCCACCTCACCGGTCGTCGTGCGGCCGAGGCGGCCGTGGCGGCGGGGGGCGTCGGCCGGCTGATGCTGACGCACATGCCGTCGTGGAACGACCCGGAGGTCTGCCGTGCCGAAGCCGCGGAGGTCTGGCCCGGCACGGTGGAGCTGGCTCGCGGGAACGAGCGCATCGCGCTGTAGCGAGCCCCGAGCGGCCATCCGTCGGCGCCTCCGGCGTCGAAGACCCCACAGCCGTCACGAGGCCGTCATGTCCGCGGCCCGGGCGCCTTGAGAAGGTGGAGACATGACGATGCGGTGGGCCAGTGCCTTCGCCGGGCTGGCCGCGGGCTCGGTGACCCTCGGGGTCGCCGAGCTCCTGACGCTCGCGCTGCGCCGCGCCGGTCTCGACTCCGGGACGCCGTCGGCACTGCTGGCGGTCGGGGGGACCGTGGTGGACCTGACGCCGGCCTGGCTGAAGGACGCGGCGATCGCCGCCTTCGGCACCTGGGACAAGCTCGTCCTCTTCCTGGTGATGGGGGTGGTGCTCGCCCTGCTGTGTGCCGGCCTGGGAGTGCTGACGAGCACGAGGCGTCTGATGGGGCTGCTGCTCTTCGCGGTCGTCGGCGCGGTGGGCGCCCTGGCCGTCCTGACCCGCCCCGGAGCCGGGCCCCTCGACGCCGCGCCGACGATCGCCGGCACCTTGACCGGACTGGTGACGTTGGCCTGGCTCATCGCGCGGAGCACGAGTCTGCTGGAGCCGCGCACAACGTCGGACCAGCCTGGACTGGGCCGCCGCGGCTTTCTCCTGGCTGCCGGGGCGCTCACCACCGCCGGCCTCGTCGGGGTCTACCTCGGCCGTACCGTCGGCCAGGCCCAGGAGGCGGTCGAGGCGGCGCGGCGCCGCCTGTCGGACCGGTTTGCCGGTCGCCGGCCCGCGGTGATGATCCCCGACGAGGCCGATCTCGGCGTCGACGGTCTGGAGCCGTTCCTGACCAGCAACGAGTCCTTCTACCGCATCGACACCGCACTGTCGGTGCCCCAGGTCGACCCGGGCACCTGGACGTTGCGCGTGCACGGGATGGTGAGCGAGGAAATCACGCTGGGCTTCGAGGACCTGGTCTCCGAGGACCTCGTCGACACCACCGTGACGTTGTGCTGCGTGTCGAACGAGGTCGGTGGCGAGCTCATCGGCAACGCGGTGTGGACGGGTTGGCCGATCCGTGAGCTGCTCGAGCGCGCCGGGGTGTCCCCCGAGGCGGACATGGTGCTCTCGACCAGCGAGGACGGATGGACGGCGAGCACACCGCTCGAGGCCTTGACCGACGAGCGCGACGCGGTGCTGGCCGTGCTGATGAACGGCGAGCCGCTGCCCGCCGAGCACGGTTTCCCGGTCCGGATGGTGGTGCCGGGGCTGTACGGCTACGTCTCGGCGACGAAGTGGGTCACCGAGCTCGAGGTGACCCGCTTCGACCGCGACCAGGCCTACTGGACCAGCCGGGGCTGGAGCGCTCGTGGCCCGATCAAGGTCCAGTCGCGTATCGACGTCCCCGGCGAGGGCGCCGGGCTCCAAGCGGGGCCGGTCGTGGTCGCGGGCATGGCCTGGGCCCAGCACGTCGGGGTCGACGAGGTCGAGATGCGCGTGGACGACGGCGACTGGCAGCAGGCTGAGCTCTCGGGTGAGGTCTCCATCGACACCTGGCGGCAGTGGCGGGTGGTCTGGGACGCCACGCCCGGGTCGCACACCCTGACCGTCCGGGCCACCGACCAGGGTGGTCAGACCCAGGTCGAGGCCGAAGCCCCGCCGGCTCCGGACGGTGCGACGGGGTGGCACTCGATCGAGGTGACTGTGGCCTGACGAGGGTGTCGGTGCCGCTGTGGGCACTGCGCGGGCACCGTTAGCCTGGGGCGATGACCTCACCCCCCCACGCCCGTCACGACGGGCGCGCGCCGGAGGACCTCCGAGAGGTCCGTCTCACCCGCCACTGGCTGGACCACGCCGAGGGCAGCGTGCTGGTCGAGTTCGGCCGGACCCGGGTGCTGTGTGCGGCCTCCCTCACCCAGGGCGTACCGCGGTGGCGCAAGGGCAGCGGCCTGGGCTGGACCACGGCGGAGTACGCGATGCTTCCCCGCTCCACCCACACCCGTAGCGACCGGGAGTCGGTGAAGGGGCGGATCGGGGGCCGCACACACGAGATCTCGCGGCTCATCGGACGCAGCCTGCGCTCGGTGATCGACCTGTCGGCCCTGGGAGAGAACACCATCCAGCTCGACTGCGACGTGCTGCAGGCCGACGGGGGGACACGCACCGCTGCGATCACCGGCGCCTACGTGGCGATGGCCGACGCGGTCGAGCAGGCAAAGGAGCTCGGCTACGTGGCGCGTGGCGCGAACCCGCTGACCGACTCGGTGGCCGCGGTCAGCGTCGGCGTCGTCGACGGCGTCGCGGTGCTGGACCTGGACTATCCCGAGGACTCCGGAGCGGACACCGACATGAACGTGGTGCTCACCGGCGGCGGGACCTTCGTCGAGGTCCAGGGCACGGCCGAGGGGACCCCGTTCGACCGGGCCACGATGGACCAGCTGCTCGACCTGGCCGTGGGCGGCTGCGCGTCGCTGGCGCGCAGGCAGGCTGAGGCGCTGCGCGCGCCGTCGCGACCATGAGCGACGGCGGGTCACCGTCCGCACTGGTGCTGGCCAGCCGCAACGCGCACAAGGTGGACGAGCTCCGCACGATCCTCGCCGGGGCCCTGCAGCGGTGCGGACTGGATCTTCTCGGTGTCGACTCCTTCCCCGGCGCGCAGGACGTCGTCGAGTCGGGTGTCACCTTCGCGGACAACGCCTTGCTCAAGGCCCGGGCCGCGGTCGAGGCCACGGAACGGCCCGCGGTCGCCGACGACTCAGGGCTGGCGGTCGACGTGCTGGGCGGCAGTCCGGGCGTCTTCAGCGCGCGGTGGTCGGGGGTGGGCGGAGCCGGTCGAGACGAGGCCAACAACGCGCTGCTGCTCACCCAGCTCGCCGACGTGCCCGATGAGCACCGCGGCGCCGGCTTCGTCTGCGCGGCCGCTCTGGTGCTCCCGGACGGGACCGAGATCGTGCGCGAGGGCTCCGTGCGGGGAGTGCTCGCCCGCGCTCCGCAGGGGTCGGGCGGTTTCGGCTACGATCCTCTCCTGATGCGTCCCGACGGTCGCACGCTGGCCCAGTACGCACCGGGGGAGAAGCACGCCGTCTCCCACCGCGGGGCAGCCTTCCGGGCCCTTGCGGCGGACCTCGTGCGCATCTTCGCTCCCGCCGGCTGACGGCACCTCTTCCTCGCATCGCAAAGGGAACCCATGGCACACCAGTGGCGCGGCGTCGTCGCCGAGTACGCCGACCGTCTGCCGGCCTCGGTCACCTCCACCGTCGTCACCTTGCGCGAAGGTGGGACGCCGCTGATCGAGGCCGAGTACCTCTCCCAGCTGGTCAGCGCCGAGGTCCACGTCAAGTACGAAGGACTCAACCCCACGGCGTCCTTCAAGGACCGGGGGATGACCGCGGCCATCTCGGCTGCCGCCAGCCGCGGCGCCGAGGCGGTCATCTGTGCTTCGACCGGCAACACCAGCGCGAGCGCCGCGGCCTACGCCACCAAGGCGGGGATGCGATGCGGGGTGCTCGTGCCCGACGGCAAGATCGCCATGGGCAAGCTGTCTCAGGCCATCGCCCACGGCGCCACGCTGCTGCAGGTGGAGGGAAACTTCGACGACTGCCTGACGGTCGCACGCAAGCTGGCGGAGACCTACCCGGTCGAGCTGGTCAACTCGGTCAACCCGGCCCGCATCGAGGGACAGAAGACCGCGGCCTTCGAGGTCGTCGACGAGCTCGGCGACGCTCCCGACGTGCACTGCCTGCCGGTCGGCAACGCCGGGAACATCACCGCGTACTGGCGCGGCTACACGGAGTACACCAACGACAGCGAGCACCCCGGGCCAGCCACCAGATGTCCGCAGATGTGGGGTTTCCAGGCGGCCGGGGCGGCGCCCATCGTGCTCGGCCACCCGGTCGACGAGCCGGACACCGTGGCCACCGCGATTCGGATCGGCAACCCGGCCTCGTGGGCCCAGGCCCTCGCGGCACGCAGCGAGTCGGGCGGGGTCATCGAGCCGGTCACCGATGAGGAGATCCTGGACGCCCACCGGCTGCTCTCCGCCCGCGAGGGCATCTTCGTCGAGCCGGCGTCGGCAGCCTCGGTGGCGGGCCTGCTCAAGCAGCATCGAGCCGGCCTGGTGCCCGTGGGGTCCAGGATCGTCTGCACCGTCACCGGCCACGGACTGAAGGACCCGCAGTGGGCGCTGAAGACCGCGGACGGAGACGACATCGAGCCGCAGCGCATCTCCGTGGACGCCGTCAGCGCCGCGGCCGCGCTGGGGATGCAGTGATGTCCGCCGCCGCACCGGGGTTGGAGGTGGCTGTGCGGGTTCCGGGGAGCTCGGCCAACCTCGGCCCCGGGTTCGACACCGTCGCTCTCGCGGTGGGGCTCTACGACGAGTACGCCCTGAGCGTCACCGAGGAGCCGGGCCTGCGGGTACAGCTGCGTGGGGCCGGGGCCGACGTGCTGCCGCGCGATGAGACGCACCTGGTCGCCCGCGCAGCGGCCGAGGCCGTCGCCGTGTGCGGTGGCCCCTGGGCCGAGGAGCTGGCCGCTGACGGGCTGGGGCTGCGGCTGGAGTGCGCGAACACCATCCCGATGTCGGCGGGACTGGGCTCCTCGGCCGCTGCGGTGGTGGGTGGCTGGGGTCTGGGCTTCGCCCTGACCAACGCCCTCACCCGTGAGGCGGCCACCCTGAGCCCGGCCGACCTGGCCGTGATCAACACGCGTACCGGGGTCTGGGAGGGGCACCCGGACAACTCCTCGGCCAGTGTCTACGGGGGGCTGACGCTCTCGTGGCGCCCTTCCGTCGAGGTCGTCCGCACGGCGACGATGACGTTGCATCCCGACATCGAGCCGGTCGTGCTCGTGCCCCACAGCGACCGCCTGTCGACGGCGACCGCTCGGGCCGTGCTCGCCCCCACCGTGCCGCACGGCGACGCCGTGCGGCAGGCGGGGCGGGCCGCCCTGCTGGTGCACGCGCTGACGACCGAGCCCGCGTTGCTGCTGGACGGCACGAGCGACTGGCTGCACCAGGAGCAGCGCCGGTCCGCCTACCCGGCCACCATGGCCGCCGTCGATGCGCTGCGTGACCTGGGACAGGCGGCCGTGGTCTCGGGGGCGGGTCCCTCGGTGCTGGTGCTGTCGCGCGCCGACATGGTCGAGGACCTGGCCGCCGAGGTGCGCTCCTGGGGACGGGGGTGGCACATGATGCGCCCAGGGGTCGCCGAGCGCGGGCTGGACACCTACCGCTGAGGCCCGTGCTCCAGCAGGCTCGGCACCGACCATCCTCCGCCGGCCAGCTCCAGGCGCACCTTCTCCCGCAGCTCGGCATCCACGAAGTCCCGCAGCGTCCGCCCGCGCAGGCAGCGCAGACGGACGCTCAGCCAGGTGAAGAGCTCCTCCTGGCTGCGCAGGGTCACCGGCTCCTCGTCCTGGGCCAGCACACCGTGCCGCGAGACGTAGAGCTGCACCTCGCGCACCGGTGCGGCTCCCGGGCGCACCCGGGCCGGCAGGTCGACGGGGAGGGGTAGTCGCCGGTACTGCGGCTCGGTCTCGTCGATCCGGGCCAGCTGCGCCGGGGTGAACCAGGCCAGCGCGAAGGTCAGCGCAGCGGCGGGCCTGCTGTCACGTTGCCGGTACGGCGCTGCCGCCACGTACCCGGGCCGGCTGACGTGGGCGGAATGACCCACCCCCAGGCCCGGTACCAGCACGGCGGTGAACACCACGTGTGCGTCCGCGCCTGCGCCGAGGGTCGGCCCCAGCTTGTCCCGGACGACCTCGGGGGAGGCGTTCGAACCCGACGCCAGCACCGCTGTGCGTTGACCCGGTGCCGGCTCCCCGATGTCGGCCGCGCGAAATCCCTGGTCGTCCAGGACGCCCTCGCGGAGCGGGACCGCCCATGGATAGGCCTGCGGAGGACGGGTGACCACGTGCGCTCGGCGGGAGTCGAACCCGCATGCCCGGAGGCACAGGAACCTAAATCCTGCGTGTCTGCCAGTTCCACCACGAGCGCCTGTGCCGACGATGATAGGGGCTGCAACGATAGGTGTGACGACGGGACGAACAGCTGACGATGGCGGCAGCGAGGGTGCTTCGACGTGGGGTGAGCGGACTGAGGGATGATGCCGCTGTCAGACTCTGCTGAAAGGATGAGGTGATGCTCCTCCGGATCAGGCAGTGGCTGCGCCGCGTCGGCTACGACATCATCGGCTGGACGCTGATGGTGGTCGGCGTGGTGCTGATGCCGCTTCCCGGGCCGGGCACGCTCATCCTCGTCACCGGCCTGGTCATCCTGGCGCAGAACAACTCGTGGGCCGAGCGGCAGCTGGCCCCGATGCGGCGTCAGGCCTACCGGGGGGCGCGGGAAGGCGTGAAGACCTGGCCGCGCGTCATGTTCAGCGCGCTCAGCGCCCTGGTCGTCGTGTCCGTGGGAGTGGTGTTCATCTGGGACCCTCCGGCCCCCAGCTTCTGGCCCGTCTCGGAGCGATGGTGGCTGTTCGGGGGGACCGCGACCGGGGTCGGCATCGTGGTCTCCGGCCTGATCGCGCTGGGGCTGCTCATCTACAGCGTGAGGCACTTCCGCGGCGACCGTGGCCGGGTGGAGCGCGTCAAGCGGGCGTGAGACCGAGCGTCTTGCTCAGCATCGCCACATGGCCGGTGGCCTTGACGTTGTGCTTGGCCCACACGACGACGCCCTTCTCGTCGATGACGACGGTCGAGCGGATGACTCCGGTGATCGTCTTGCCGTACAGGTTCTTCTCGCCGTAGGCGCCATAGGCCAGAAGCACCTTCTTCTCGGGGTCGGACAGGACCGGGTAGGTCAGGGACTCCTGGTCGACGAACTTGGCCAGCTTGCTGGGGGCATCGGGGGAGACGCCCACCACGGCATACCCTTCGTCGGTGAAGGTATCCAGGGAGTCACGGAAGTCGCCCGCCTCGGTGGTGCAGCCCGGCGTCATCGCCGCGGGGTAGAAGTACATGATCAGCTTGCGACCCTGGAAGTCGCTGAGGCTGACGGTGTTGCCCTCCGCATCGGGGAGGGACCAGTCCGGTGCGGGGGCGCCGACTTCAAGCTGGGACATCTGTTGCCTCCATCGTCCTTGACGGTGTGTTCTGGGCTATCGTCTCAGGCGAAGCGCACCGGCGCCCAGGTCAGCACATCAACGGCAGAAGGACGGCACATGGCGGACAAGCAGAAGCCACGCTCGGAGAACGAGATCGAGGCGGACCTGTCGGCGACCCGGGACCGGTTGGCGCAGACGGTGGACGAGCTGGCCTTTCGGGCGAGCCCGGCGGAGATCAAGCGGCGCCAGCTCGAGAAGCTGCGCGCCAAGGGCAACGAGGTGGCCTTCGACGACGACGGCGACCCGCGCCTGGACCTGCTCGCCGTCGTCCTCGCCGGGGTCTCCGGGGTGGCGTTGCTGCTGGGGACGGCCCGCCGTCTGCTGCACAAGCGCTGACGGCCTCGGCACGAGACGCTCTTGCGGCGTCGAGAACGCGCCGAGGTGATCGTCGACAAGGCCGTCTACCGAGACGGCGTACGCCACGACTGCGGTGACCTCGCTGAGACGCTGGAGCTGCTTCGCGAGTCGCGCGACGGGTTTTTGTGGGTCGGTCTCAAGGACCCCACCGACGCGGAGTTCGACGAGGCGCGAAAGGCGCTGGACCTGCACCCCCTCGCCGTCGAGGACGCCCTCAACGGCAAGCAGCGGGTCAAGGTCGAGCGCTACGGTGAGACCACCTTCGCCGTGCTGAAGACGCTGCGCTACGTCGAGGCCACCTCCGACGTGGAGACCGGCGAGATCATGATCTTCGTCGGAGACCACTTCGCCGTGAGCGTCCGCTGGGGTGAGGCGGCGCCGCTGGCCGGAGTGCGCCGGCGGTTGCAGGAGAAGCCGCAGCTGATGCGCGAGACCGGGTCGCTCGCGGTCTTTCATGCCGTCCTGGACTCCATCGTCGACACCTACCGCGACATCGACGGCGAGATCCAGCAGGACCTGGAGGAGATGGAGCGGGCCGTCCTGGCCGAGCACGACACCGGCCACTCGGCCGCCGTCTACCTGCTCAAGCGCGAGGTGCTGGAGTTCCGCCGGGCGGCCGACCCGCTCGTCAAGCCCGTCTCCTGGCTGCGCGACCCCGAGGGGCCCATCTCCTCCGAAGAGCTGCGGCTGCAGTTCCGGGATGTGGAAGACCACCTGCGTCAGGTCGTGGAGCACATCGACAGCTACGACAGGCTGCTCACCGACGTGCTCAGCGTGCACCTGTCCCAGGTCGGGGTGCAGCAGAACGACGACATGCGCAAGATCAGTGCCTGGGTGGCCATCGCCGCCGTCCCGACCCTGCTGGCGGGCATCTTCGGGATGAACTTCCAGTACATGCCCGGCCTGGGCTGGGGGTGGGGATACCCGGCGGCGCTCCTGCTCATGCTCATCATCTGCCTGGCGCTCTACCGCGCCTTCCGCCGCTCCGGCTGGCTGTAGTCCGCTCAGGCAGGCGTCAGGCAGGCGGGGAGGCGGTATCGGCTCGCGCTTGCACGAAGGCCGACACGCAGGCCCGCACGTCCTGCTCGCTGTGCGCCGCCGAGAGCTGGACGCGAATGCGCGCCTTGCCCCGGGGAACGACCGGGTAGCTGAACGGGATGACGTACACGCCGTAGGCCAGCATCGCGTCCGCGATCTGCGTGGCTCGCCGCGCACCGTCCTCGCCCGGGAACATCACCGGGGTGATCGGGTGCGAGCCCTCCAGCAGGTCGAACCCCTCGTCGGTCATGAGACCGCGGAACAGCTGCGTGTTGGCGACCAGACGCTCTCTCGGCTCGGAGGCGTCCCGGGCGATCTGCAGCGCCTTGAACGACCCCGCCACCACCGAGGGCGCCACCGCGTTGGAGAACAGGTAGGGCCGGGCCCGCTGCTTCAGCAGCGCCACGACCTCCGGATGGGCTGCGACGTACCCGCCACTGGCACCGCCCAGCGCCTTGCCCAGGGTGCCGGTGACGATGTCGACCCGGCCCATCACGTTGCAGTGCTCGGCCGTGCCGCGGCCGCTCTCGCCCACGAACCCGGTGGCGTGGCAGTCGTCGACGAAGACCATCGCCCCGAACTCCTCGGCCAGGTCGCAGATCTGCTCCAGCGGCGCGTAGTAGCCGTCCATGGAGAACACGCCGTCGGTCACGATGACCATGCGCCGGGCCCCGCGGTCACGGGCGGTCTCCAGCTGGGTGCGCAGGTCGGCCATGTCGCGGTTGGCATAGCGGTAACGGGCGGCCTTGCTCAGCCGCACCCCGTCGATGATCGACGCGTGGTTGAGTGCGTCGGAGACGATGGCATCCTCGGGGCCGAAGAGCACTTCGAACACGCCGCCGTTCGCGTCGAAGCAGGAGGCGAAGAGCACGGCATCCGGGGTGCCGCTGAAGTCGGCGATGGCCCGCTCGAGCTCACGGTGCTGGGTCTGGGTGCCGCAGATGAACCGTACCGAGGCCATCCCGAAGCCCCACTCGTCCAGCGCCTCGCGCGCCGCGGCCACCACCTCGGGGTGGTCGGCCAGGCCGAGATAGTTGTTGGCGCAGAAGTTCAGCGCCTCACCGGAGGTGGTACCCACGTGGGCGGACTGCGGCGTGGTGAGCTCGCGCTCCACCTTGAACAAGCCGGCATCGCGCATCTGGTCCATCTCGGCCAGCAGGTCGTCCTTGAACGCAAACATGAGTGCTCCTGTCGTCGGGCTTCGGTCGGCGCAGTCAGCGCGTTGGGTCAGCTCCAGTCCATGATGACCTTGCCGCACTCGCCCGAGCGCGCGGCGGCGAAGGCGTCCTGCCACTGCTCCGCCCGGTACCGGTGGGTGATCACCGACCGGATGCGCTCGCGCAGCTCGGCGGAGGTCTGCAGCATGAAGCTCATCCGGTACCAGGTGTCGTACATCTGCCGTCCGTAGATGCCCTTGATGGTCAGCATCCGGGTGATCACCGGCCCCCAGTCGACCGCGAACGGCTCCGACGGCAGCCCGAGCATGGCGATGCCCGCACCGTGCTGGCAGTTGTCGATGAGCTCCTTCAAGGCGGCCGGGCTGCCCGACATCTCCAGGCCGACGTCGAAGCCGAGCAGCATGCCGAGCTCCCGCTGGTAGGGGGCGACGCGCTCCCGCGCGACGTTGACGGCGTGGTCGGCGCCTGCACGCCGCGCCATCTCGAGCCGGAAGTCGCTGACGTCGGTCGCGACGACGAAGCGGGCTCCGACGTGCCGCGCGATGGCCGTAGCCATGACCCCGATGGGGCCGCAACCGGTGATCATGACGTCGTCTCCGGCGATGGGGAAGGTCAGCGCCGTGTGCACGGCGTTGCCGAGCGGGTCGAAGATCGAGCCCAGGTCGGGGTCGAGGTCGTCCGGCTGGACCCAGACGTTGGTGTAGGGCACGCAGACGTAGTCGGCGAAGCCCCCGTCGCGGTTCACCCCGACGCTGGAGGTGTTCACGCAGACGTGTGGGCGACCCGAGCGGCAGTTGCGGCACACGCCGCAGATGACGTGGCCCTCGGCCGAGGCGCGCATGCCCTCCTTGATCTCGTACGGAGCGGCGGCACGGGGCACGTTCGCGCCGATCTCGACGATCTCGCCGTAGAGCTCGTGGCCCACCACCAAGGGCGGCTTGAGCATCGAGGCGGCCCAGTCGTCCCAGGACTCGATGTGCAGGTCGGTGCCGCACAGTCCGGCGCGCAGCACCCGGATCTTCACCTCGTGGGGCTGGGGGTGCGGCTCGGGAGCGTCGATCAGCTCGAGCCCGGGCCCGGGAGAGGTCTTCGCCAGTGCGCGCATGCGGACATCCTGGCCGATCGGTCGGCGATTTAGGGGGGCCGCGCCCACGGGTGCTAAAGTTCGTCGGCGTTGCGCCAATAGCTCAATTGGCAGAGCAGCTGACTCTTAATCAGCGGGTTCGGGGTTCGAGTCCCTGTTGGCGCACCAACCCAGTTCTTCACCACCGGCAGTGGGCCGCCGGTAGGCGGCGACCCAGTGTGGAAGGCACACGGTCGGGTCGTGCGAATGAGGCAGAATCACCGGATGTGACCACCTCCAGGCGAGCCTCCGATGTCGACCCTTCCGAGCATCCGAAGAAGATCGACGTCGTCCCGGCTCTGAAGCGGACCGTGACCGAGTTCCTGCAGGACAAGGGCACGGATCTCGCGGGGGCACTGACCTACTACGCCGTGCTGTCGCTCTTCCCGGCGATCCTGGCGCTCACCTCGCTGCTCGGGGTCTTCGGCCAAGGGCCGAGCACGACCCAGGCCATGCTCGACGTCACCAAGGAGCTCGGCGTCGCCGAAGACAGCCTGGCGCCGGTCGAGACCTTCGTCGAGGACCTGCAACGCAGCGACGGCGCCAGCATCGCGCTGTTCATCGGTCTGGCCACCGCGCTCTTCGCGGCCTCGAACTACGTCAACGCGTTCTCGCGGATGATGAACACCGTCTACGGCGTCGAGGAGGGCCGCCCGATCTGGAAGCTGCGCCCGTGGCTGGTGCTCATCACCTTCATCTGCCTGCTCCTGGCGGTGGCCGTGGCCCTCTCTCTGGTGTTCACCGGCAGCATCGTCGACGCGGTGGGCTCAGTCATCGGGCTGGGGGACACTTTCGTGACGGTCTGGACCTACGCGAAGTGGCCGGTGATGCTCCTCATCGTGATGTTCGTCGTCGGGCTGCTCTACTGGGGAACCCCGAACGTCAAGCAGCAGAAGTTCCGCTGGCTCTCCGCAGGGGCGGTCGTGGCCATCATCGGGTGGGGCATCGGCACGTTCGGCTTCTTCTTCTACGTCAGCAACTTCGGCAGCTACAACGCCACCTACGGCGCGCTGGCCGGCATCATCGTCCTGCTCGTCTGGCTATGGCTCACCAACATCTTTCTCGTGCTCGGGGCCGAGCTCGACTCCGAGCTCCAGCGCGCCCGGCAGCTGCGCCTGGGCATCGCGGCCGAGAAGGAGATCCAGCTGCCCTACCGCGACAGCTCGGGGGTCGAGAAGAAGGAGGAGAAGGAGCGCGAGAAGACCGAGGAGGCCCGGCGGATCCGCATCGAGGCGGCCGCGCGGCGGGCCGGCTCGGACGGTACCTGAGCCCTCTCGCCACTGGTCCGGAGCACGGCCGGCGGACCGGTACGATGGTCGGCGTTGCCCGGAGCACGAGCGCTTCGCCGGCGACATGGTGGGTGTAGCTCAGCAGGTAGAGCGCCGCGTTGTGGTCGCGGATGTCGCGGGTTCAAGTCCCGTCACTCACCCTCGGCGTGGGATCCCGGCGCTCCCTGAGCCGTCGCGCGTGTGTCGCGGCATTCCCGGATCACGTCCTTCACGAACTCCAGGCGAACGGCTCCCGTCACGGACCCTTGTGCAGGCCCGCCTTCTTTGTGACGGTGGCGAGATGACTCATTCTCGTGATGCCTCCCCGGCGGTCGTGGCGCAGCAGCAGGTGCTGCGAGAGACGCTGCCTTTCGACGACGACCAAGACTTCATCGACGCCGAGACTGGTTTCCTCGGTCGTCTGGATCCGTGTGTGGTGCACGCCGACGACGGCCGGGTGGTGTGGGACAACGACTCGTACGGGTTCGTGCAGGGCGAAGCCCCCGACACGGCCAACCCGAGCCTCTGGCGTCAAGCGACCCTGGCGGCCAAGCATGGCCTCTACGAGGTGGTTGAGGGCATCTACCAGGTCCGGGGGCTCGACCTGTCGAACGTGACCTTCGTCGAGGGCCACACGGGCGTGATCGTGATCGACCCACTCATCTCGACCGAGACGGCCGCCGCCGCCCTGGCGCTCTACCGCGAGCACCGGGGCGACCGACCCGTGACGGCGGTGGTCTACACCCACTCCCACGCCGACCACTTCGGCGGCGTCAAGGGCGTGACCACGCAGCAGGCGGTCGATGCGGGTGACGTCGTGGTGGTGGCCCCGCCTGGCTTCGTGGAGCACGCGGTCTCGGAGAACGTCTACGCCGGGACGGCGATGGGGCGCCGCGCGGGGTACATGTACGGCGCTGCTCTGGAGCGCGGCCCCGCGGGCCAGATCGGCGCCGGCCTCGGGCAGACCACCTCGACCGGCACCGTCACGCTGATCGCGCCGACGCTCGAGATCACGACCACCGGGCAGGAGGAGGTGATCGACGGTGTCCGCATGGAGTTCCAGCTGGCGCCGGGCACGGAGGCGCCCACCGAGATGCACTTCTACTTCCCGGACCATCGAGCGCTGTGCATGGCGGAGAACGCCACCCACGTGCTCCACAACCTGTTGACCCTGCGGGGCGCCGTCGTCCGGGACCCTCACGCGTGGTCGACGTACCTGACGGAGGCGATCGACCTCTTCGGTGATCGCGTTGAGGTGGCGTTCGCGTCTCACCACTAGCCGACGTGGGGCGCCGAGCGAGTGGTCACGTTCCTCAGCCAACAGCGCGACCTCTACGCCTATCTGCACGACCAGACGCTGCGGATGATGAACCAGGGGCTGACCGGCGCCGAGATCGCCGAGGCCATGGTGCTGCCCCCCGCGCTGGAGAAGGCGTGGCACACCCGTGGCTACTACGGGTCGGTCAGCCACAACGTGAAGGCGATCTACCAGCGCTACATGGGCTGGTACGACGGCAACCCCGCGCACCTGTGGCAGCACCCGCCGGTCGAGGCAGGGCGGCGGTATGTCAGGGCCATGGGGGGTGCAGACGCGGTGGTCGAGCAGGCGCGCGCGGCGGTCGACGAGGGAGACCTGCGCTGGGCGGCGGAGATCCTGAGCCACGTCGTG
>NZ_DATFMA010000083.1:0-2767 GCF_035267225.1 Ornithinimicrobium sp. | reverse complement strand
CTTGTAGTAGCGGTCAGCGCTGTTGTCCTTCAGCGTCTGCTCGTCGGTCAGCACGCGATCGGCGCCGAGCATGGTCGTGCAGGCCTCCACGATCTCCTGGCGGGAGAGGCGGCCTTCGGTGCTGCTGGTCACAAGCGGGTCCGATCCGTGGGTTCTGACGTGAGCTGTGACCATTGTCGGCGCCGGGCGGCCGGGCTGCCAGGGCATAGACTTGAGCGGAATAGACTCAAGTTTGACCAGGTTGAACATAGCGACGTTAGGGCCGCCGCGCACACGATGAAGGAAGGGAGCGCCACACCATGGACCTGCAGCTGACCACCAAGGCTCAAGAGGCCCTGTCCACCGCCGTGCGCGAGGCCGCCGCCGGAAACCACCAGCACGTCGAGCCTGCGCACCTGCTCCACGCGCTGACCGAGCAGTCCGACACCACCACCGGGCCGCTGCTGCAGTCCGTCGGCGCGTCAAGCGAGCAGGCCGCTGCCGCCGCCCAGCAGGCTCTGTCCAGCCTGCCCACGGTCACCGGCTCGAACATCTCCCAGCCCCAGCTGTCCCGGGCGTCCCTCGCCGTGCTCAACCAGGCCCAGCAGGCCATGACCACTCTGGGGGACTCCTACATCTCCACCGACCATCTGCTGGCTGCACTGGCCCAGGACACGAAGTTCGGGCTCGACGCCGACGCGCTGATGCAGCAGATCCCCGCGATCCGAGGCGGGGCCAAGGTCGACAGCCCCGACCCCGAGGCGGGCTACGACGCCCTGGCCAAGTACGGCACCGACCTGACCGCGGTGGCTCGCGAGGGCAAACTCGACCCCGTCATCGGCCGTGACGCCGAGATCCGGCGGGTGGTGCAGGTGCTCTCCCGGCGCACCAAGAACAACCCCGTCCTGATCGGGGAGCCGGGCGTGGGCAAGACCGCGGTCGTCGAAGGGCTGGCCCAGCGCATCGTGGCCGGCGACGTCCCCGAGTCGCTGCGCGACAAGACCCTGATCTCCCTCGACCTGGGGGCGATGGTCGCGGGTGCGAAGTACCGAGGGGAGTTCGAGGAGCGCCTGAAGGCGGTGCTGGCCGAGATCAAGGCCAGTGACGGCCGCGTGGTGACCTTCATCGACGAGCTCCACACCGTGGTTGGAGCCGGCGCCACCGGTGAGGGCGCCATGGACGCCGGCAACATGCTCAAGCCGCTGCTGGCCCGGGGCGAGCTGCGCATGGTCGGTGCGACCACGCTGAACGAGTACCGGGAGCGGATCGAGAAGGACGCGGCCCTGGAGCGGCGGTTCCAGCAGGTGTTCGTCGGTGAGCCCAGCGTCGCGGACAGCATCGGCATCCTGCGTGGGCTGAAGGAGCGCTACGAGGCCCACCACAAGGTGGCCATCGCCGACTCCGCGCTGGTCGCCGCGGCATCACTGTCCGACCGCTACATCACCGGCAGGCAGCTGCCCGACAAGGCCATCGACCTCATCGACGAGGCTGCCTCGCGGCTGCGGATGGAGATCGACTCCTCCCCGGTCGAGATCGACGAGCTGCGCCGGACCGTCGACCGGTTGCGGATGGAGGAGCTGCACCTGGCCTCCGAGAGCGACGACGCCTCCAAGGACCGGCTGGCCATATTGCGCGCGGACCTCGCGGACAAGCAGGAGCAGCTGGCCGCTCTCGACGCGCGCTGGCAGCAGGAACGCTCCGGCCTCAACCGGGTGGGTGAGCTCAAGCAGCACCTCGACGAGCTGCGCACCACAGCCGAGCGCCTGCAGCGCGAGGGCGACTACGCCGGTGCCTCGCGGGTGCTCTACGGCGAGATCCCGGCCACGACCGCCGAGCTCGAGGCGGCCCAGGAGGCGGAGTCGAGCTCGGTGAAGACCGAGCAGGAGCCGATGGTGAAGGACGAGGTCGGCAGCGACGACGTCGCCGACGTGGTCAGCTCGTGGACCGGCATCCCGGCGGGCCGCCTGCTGGAGGGCGAGACCGCCAAGCTGCTACGGATGGAAGAGGTGCTCGGTGAGCGCCTGATCGGGCAGCGCAGTGCGGTGCGGGCGGTGAGCGATGCGGTGCGACGCTCTCGCGCGGGCATCTCCGACCCGGACCGCCCGACCGGGTCCTTCCTGTTCCTGGGGCCCACCGGGGTGGGCAAGACCGAGTTGGCCAAGGCGCTGGCCGACTTCCTCTTCGACGACGAACGGGCGATGGTCCGCATCGACATGAGCGAGTACGCCGAGCGCCACGCCGTCGCCCGGCTGGTCGGCGCGCCCCCCGGGTACGTCGGCTACGACGAGGGTGGCCAGCTGACCGAGGCCGTCCGTCGACGCCCCTACTCGGTCGTGTTGCTCGACGAGGTCGAGAAGGCTCATCCCGAGACCTTCGACGTGCTGCTGCAGGTGCTCGACGACGGGCGGCTGACCGACGGCCAGGGCCGCACCGTCGACTTTCGCAACGTCCTGCTCATCATGACCTCCAACCTGGGCAGCCAGTTCCTGGTCGACCCGACGACGGACGAGACCACCAAGCGGGAGCAGGTCATGGCCACGGTGCGCACCGCGTTCAAGCCGGAGTTCCTCAACCGGCTGGACGAGGTCGTGGTGTTCGACGCGCTGAGCCGGGACGAGCTCGCCACCATCGTGGGCCTGCAGGTTCAGATGCTGGCCGACCGGCTGGCCGACCGACGCATCACCCTCGAGGTCACTGACGCTGCGGCCGCATGGCTGGCCGAACGCGGCTACGACCCAGCCTACGGGGCGAGACCGCTGCGGCGCCTGATCCAGACCGAGATCGGTGA
>NZ_DATFMA010000082.1:0-3753 GCF_035267225.1 Ornithinimicrobium sp. | reverse complement strand
CGCTGCCTCATCCCCTGGTCGCGAAGGTCCTAATCGCCCCACGCCAGCAGGTCGAAGGCGACGAACGCTGCCGGCGTCTGCTGGGAGAGCAGGCGCACCCGAGAGTCGGCGGGATGGATCCGCTGCTGCAGTGCCTCGAAGTCCAGGTGGTTGGCCGCGAGGTTGGCCACGACGATCTCGCCGTCGATGACTGCCCGGGAGGGGAAGTTCTCCAGCACCGCCTCGACGACCTCGGGGAAGTAGCGGGTCATCGGCTTCTCGTTGCGGCTGCCGATGACCACCTCGTCGCCGTCGCGGAAGATGATCGAGCGGAACCCGTCCCACTTGGGCTCGTACATCTGACCCGCCGGGATGCTCTGGGCGGGCTTGGCCAGCATCGGCTTCACCGGCGGCATGACGGGCAGGTCCACCACCCCATCCTGCCGTATGGGTGTCGCGGCGCGCGCATGGCGGCTGGTGCGGATACGGTGCAGAGAACATCCAACTAGGAGGATCCCGTGGGCATTGTCAACAGAGTGGTCAGCAGCATCAGCGGTGGAGGTCGTCGCCGCGGTGGAGCAGCAGGTGGCACCGGTTCGCCGGGGCCCAAGAGCGGCGGAGGAGTCGGCCGCCTGGTCAACAAGGCGACCCGCAAGGGTCGCCGGCTCTGAGCTGAGACCGAAAAGCGGCCGTCACCATCTCGGGGCGGTCGCTTTTTTCTGTGGCCCTTGCCCGTCACACTGGTGTCATCGAAGGGGCAGGATCCTTCGGCAACCGGTCGGAGGCCGAGCTGTGTGAGCACCGCATGACGCTGAGCGTTCTGGATCTCTTCACCATCGGTATCGGTCCGTCGTCGTCGCACACGGTGGGGCCGATGCGCGCCGCTGGCATGTTCGCGGCCTCTCTGGATGCGACTGGCGACCTACGCGGTGTCGACCGGGTCAGCGTCGACCTCTACGGCTCGCTCGGGGCGACCGGCAGGGGGCACGGCACGGAGGGTGCCATCCTGGTCGGTCTGGAGGGTGCGGCTCCCGAGACGGTCGAGCCTGCGGAGATGGCCGCCCGAGTGGCCCACATCCGCCAGCACCACCGTCTCTGCCTCGGCGGGCGGCACGAGATCGGCTTCGACCCTGAGCTCGACCTGCGGTTCCACCCCCGCCAGGTGTTGCCGGCCCACTCCAACGGCCTGACTCTCACCGCGTGGAGTGGTGAGCGGCAGGTCACCGCCGTGACCATGTACAGCATCGGCGGCGGGTTCGTGGTGGACGAGCATGACCTCGCCCTGGGCGGCGCCGCCGACCTCGACGTGCCGCACCCGTTCGACTCAGCCGGTGAGCTGCTGCGCTGGTGCCGTCTCGAGGGCGCCAGTGTGGCGCAGATCATGGCCCGCAACGAGGATGCGGCGCGGCCCCGGCAGCAGACGGAGGATCAGCTACGTCGCATCTGGGCGGTCATGCAAGGGTGCGTCTCTCGCGGGTGCGAGGCAGAGGGTGTGCTGCCCGGCGCCTTGCGCGTGGCCCGACGGGCTCCACGCCTGCACCAGGATCTGCTGGCCATCGCGGGCGGGGGTGGATCGGCCTCGGACACCCTGAGCGCGGTCGACTGGCTCACGGTGTACGCCATCGCGGTCAACGAGGAGAACGCCGCCGGCGGACGGGTGGTCACCGCCCCCACCAACGGCGCGGCGGGCATCATCCCCGCAGTGCTCCATTACTACTGGCACTTCTGCCCCGGCGCCGACGAGGACGGGGTGATCCGCTTTCTGCTCGCCGCAGCGGCCATCGGCATCATCATCAAGGAGCACGCCTCCATCTCCGGGGCGGACGTCGGCTGCCAAGGGGAGGTCGGCTCCGCGTGCGCCATGGCCGCCGCGGGCCTGACCGAGGTGTTGGGCGGCACCCCCGAGCAGGTCGAGAACGCCGCCGAGATCGGGCTGGAGCACAACCTCGGGCTGACCTGCGACCCGGTGGGCGGCCTGGTGCAGGTGCCGTGCATCGAGCGCAACGCCGTTGCAGCGGTCAAGGCGGTGACCGCCTCGCGGCTCGCCCTACGCGGCGACGGGACGCACCGGGTCAGCCTCGACCAAGCAGTGGAGACCCTGCGCCAAACCGGAGCCGATATGTCGGTGAAGTACAAGGAGACCTCGACCGGCGGCCTGGCCGTCAACGTGATCGAGTGCTGAGCCCTCAGTCGGTGCGCTTGCGGCTCGGCTGCACCCGCCGCGGCTCGCCAGGCATCTTCGGGTAGTCGGGAGGAAAAGCCATCTCCCCCAGGCCGCGCTCCAGATCGGACTCCCACAAGTCGAGCGCCCCACTAAGGTCACCGGGATCGGCGTGCAGGTACGCCCACGGGTCGCCTCGCTCGCGAAGGCGGTCAGGCACGGTGTGCACCGTGAGATCCGTCGGGTCCAGGCCTATCACCTCGTCCCACGACACGGGAGTCGACACCGGCGCGCCCGGCAACGGGCGCGGGCTGTAGGCGGCGGCCAGTGTGCGGTCGCGGCACGCCTGGTTGAAGTCGACGAAGACCTTCTCGCCGCGCTCCTCCTTCCACCAGGCCGTGCACACCAGCTCGGGCATGCGGCGCTCGAGCTCGCGAGCGATGCCGATGACCGCGTGGCGCACCACGAGGAACTCCCACTGCGGCCGGATGGCCGCGTGCACGTGCACGCCTCGGTTGCCCGTGGTCTTGACGAACGGTCGCAGCCCGATGCCCTGCATCACCTCGCGAAGCCCGAGCGCGACCTCCACCACGTCGGCGAAGGAGCGCTCCGGCTGCGGGTCCAGGTCGATGCGCACCTCATCCGGGTTGTCGTTGTCGCCCGTGCGCACCGGCCAGGGGTGGAAGGTGACCGTGTTCATCTGGACCGCCCAGACGGCGGTGGCGACCTCGTCCACCACCAGCTGCGGGTGCCTACGACCGGAGGGGTAGGTGCACGACGTGGTCCGCACCCACTCGGGCACTCCTCGGGGCGGGTTCTTGGAGTAGAACTCCTCTCCCTCGATCCCGGTGGGGAACCGCTGCAGGGTCACCGGGCGGTCACCGAGCGCGCTGACGAGCGCCGAACCTACCGCCTGCACATAGCCCGCCAGGTCTGCCTTCGTGAGCGCGGACGAGGACTCGGTCGCCGGCCAGACCTCCCGGTCGGGGCTGCTCAGCCGCACCGAGCGCTCCGCCCCGTCAGGACCCGGGATGTCCAGCGTCGTCGGGGCGGCCATGGCCGCACGCTACCGGCCCCAGAACCCTCCGTGGGGAAGATGTGCCCCGGCGGTGGTGTTGGCGCCCCTATGAAGGAGAAAAACCGTCAGGACTACGCCGTGAGCAAATCCGAGCAGGAGTGGCGTGACCAGCTGAGCTCGGCCGAGTACGACGTGCTGCGCCAAGCAGGCACCGAGCGGCCCTTCGTCGGGGAGTACACCGACACCACCACCACCGGTGTGTACCACTGCCGTGCCTGCGGCTACGAGCTGTTCCGCAGCGAGACCAAGTTCGAGAGCCACTGTGGCTGGCCCTCGTTCTACTCCCCCTTGGCTGAGGACCGGGTCGAGTACGTCCAGGACCGGTCGTTCGGGCGCACCCGGACCGAGGTCCGGTGCGCCAACTGCGGCTCCCACCTGGGTCACGTCTTCGAGGGCGAGGGCTACGACACCCCGACCGACCAGCGGTACTGCATCAACTCGATCAGCATGACCCTGACCCCCGCCGAGTAGCCCTCGCGCGCTACGGCGCGGACGCGACGATCTGGTCGACCGTGACCCGGGGCCCGGTGTAGAA
>NZ_DATFMA010000081.1:0-8187 GCF_035267225.1 Ornithinimicrobium sp. | reverse complement strand
ACCTCGTCGCGCCGGACCGTGCGGACACCGGGGACCCGCTCGCCGACCTCGTGGCGGGGATGGGAGAGTCCGACCCCGCACCCCGTGAGCCCGAGGACCCCGCGGTGCGGCGCTTGCTGCCCACGGCCCACCGCACCGACGCCGACCAGGCGGCAGAGTTCCGGGCGCTGACGGAGCACTCGCTGCGGGGGCGCAAGGTGCGCGTGCTCACCTCGGCCATGGAGGCCCTCAGCGCCACCTCGCCCCCGGTCGTCGACCTGTCCGGCGAACAGGCCCAAGACCTGCTGGTCGCGCTCACCGACGTCCGGCTCGTGCTGGGCGAGCGCTTGGGCCTGAAGGACGACGACGACTCGGCGGCGCTGCACGAGGAAGTGGTGCGGCAGGCCACCGACGAGCCCGATGACGAGGACGTCGAGCGGGCCCAGCGCGCCGCCTACTACGACTTCCTGTCCTGGTTGCAGGAGACGCTGGCGGCCTCGCTGCTGGACCGGAGGTGACGCCACTAGGGTGAACGGCACCATGAGCAGCCAGTCTTCCCCTCCCCACACCCCCCGCGCCGTGCCGTCCGCAGGTCATGACGTCCGCGTCAGGTTCTGTCCCTCACCGACCGGGACCCCGCACGTGGGTATGGCGCGGACGGCGTTGTTCAACTGGGCGTTCGCCCGGCACCACGGCGGCGCCTTCGTGTTCCGCGTCGAGGACACCGACGCCAGCCGGGACTCCGAGCGCTCTGTCGGGCAGCTGCTCGACGCGTTGAGCTGGCTCGGGCTGGACTACGACGAGGGCCCCGGGGTCGGAGGTCCTCATGCCCCCTACCGGCAGAGTGAGCGGGTGCAGGAGCATCGCCGCGTGGCAGGGGTGCTGCTGGAGGCCGGCTTCGCCTACGAGTCCTACTCGACCCCCGAGGAGGTCCAGGCCCGCCATCTGGCGGCGGGCCGTGACCCGAAGCTGGGCTATGACAACTACGACCGAGACCTGAGCGCCGAGCAGGTCGCCGCCTACCGTGACCAGGGCCGCGAGCCGGTGCTCAGGCTGCGGATGCCCCAGGAGGACATCACCTTCACCGACCTGGTCCGGGGCGAGGTGACCTTCGCGGCGGGAAGCGTCCCCGACTTCGTCATCATGCGCAGCGGTAACCAGCCGCTGTACACCCTGGTGAACCCGGTTGACGACGCCGCCATGCAGATCACCCACGTCATCCGCGGCGAGGACCTGCTCTCCTCGACGCCCCGGCAGATCGCGCTGTACCGGGCCCTCGTGGCCATCGGCGAGGCGCACGCCGTCCCGACCTTCGCTCATCTGCCCTTGGTGCTGGGGGAGGGCAACCGCAAGCTGTCCAAGCGCGACCCCGCCTCGGACCTGTTCCATCATCGCGACCGCGGATTCGTCCGCGAGGGCATGATCAACTACCTCGCCCTGCTCGGCTGGGCCATCGGCGGCGACCGCGATGTCTTCAGCCCGGACGAGCTGGTCGCGGCGTTCGAGGTCGACCAGGTCAACCCGAACCCGGCGCGGTGGGACCAGCGCAAGGCCGAGGCCATCAACGCCGAGCATCTGCGGGCCATGGCCACCCCCGAGTTCGCCGCTCGGCTGACCGCGGCCATGCAGGACATGGGCATCGTCTCCGAGCCGAGCTCGCCCACCGCAAGCGAGCGGATGCGCCGGCTGGCGCCGCTGGTCCAGAGCCGCATCCAGGTGCTGAGCGAGGCGGCGCCGATGGTGGCCCCGTTCTACACCTCCGATGGCGAGCTGCCGATCGCCGACGACGCCTGGGGACAGCTGAAGGAGTCAGCTCCCGACGTGCTGCGGGCCGCGCTCGACGCCCTCGAGCCCCTCGACGACGGTTCGGATGGGTCCGACGAGCGTGGCGGAGCGTGGGAGGCCAGAGCGATCGAGGCTACGCTGCGGGCCGCCATCGTGGACGGTCTAGGGATCAAGCCGCGGCTGGCCTTCGGGCCGCTGCGCACCGCGCTGTCCGGTCAGCGCGTCTCACCTCCGTTGTTCGAGTCGATGGAGATCCTCGGCAAGGCCTCGACCCTGAGGCGGTTGACCCGCCTGCTGGAGATGCTGACCCAGGCTCGGGCCCAGCCCGGGGAGAGCACCGAGCGGCCCTGACACCGATTTGGGCCGCCCCGACGCCGGACGGTATCGTTCATGCGCGGTCCGCCGGGAGCGTTCGGTCCCGGTCAATCCCTTTGGGGTATGGTGTAATCGGCAGCACGACTGATTCTGGTTCAGTTAGTCTAGGTTCGAGTCCTGGTACCCCAGCGCGCAAGGCAGACCTCTGCCCACGTGCGCACCGATGGCCCCGTTGTGTAGCGGCCTAGCACGCCGCCCTCTCAAGGCGGTAGCGCGGGTTCGAATCCCGTCGGGGCTACATCGCACGGCCCCCGATGCCAAGCATCGGGGGCCGTTTTGTTTTCTTCATGAATTCATGGATGCCCGTTCACGTAACGAGTCGTGTCCTATTTGGCGATGCAGGCGAAGATGCTTACAGTTACTCCCGGACAAGAAAATGCGTCGACCGCAAGGGGAGCCGGTCGCGTGTCCGTCAACGGGAGGGGAACCATGAACAAAGCAGATCTTGTCGAGAGAATTGCGCCGGAGCTGGGGGGACGTGCCGAGGCGACGAAGGCGATCGAGGTCGTCGTGGACGCTATCCTGCGCGAGGTGGCTGCGGGCGGCACGGTCGGGGTGACCGGTTTCGGAACCTTCGAGAAGATCGACCGGGCGCCTCGCACGGGACGCAACCCCCGCACCGGGTCTCCGGTGCCGATCGAGGCGACCAGTGCTCCGCGCTTCCGCCCCGGCACCTACTTCAAGAAGGTGGTCAGCGACCCCGGTGCGCTGCCGACGGAGGGTCTGGCCGGGGTACGCGCCAGCAAGCACGACGACGAGGCGCCCTCGTCCTCGGGTCAGGGTAAGGAACATTCCTACAAGGCCTCGGCCTGAAATACCCGGCTGGGTAATGGTGGGGGCAAAGGTTCGGTCAGGAATAGCCTAAGAATGAGGATCGTGTATTCGATGCGCGTTGCTCAGAGGATGGGCTGACCCTCACCAATCCCGACCAAGAACAGCTCCGCCACGCTGGTGTGGGCTTGTCGAAAGTCATTCTCGGCTGAGGCCTCATCGTCACCGGATACCTGAATGCAGACGCGTTGTCCCACACGCAGATGCCGCAGCCCGCTCGTGGCCCAGGCGTCGGCGCTGAACGGCAGGACCGCACCGTCGTCGCGCAGCACGCTGCCGGCCCCGGTCTCAGGGTCGAAGGTGTGCACACTGGCCTGCATGGGGTCAGCCTAGGGTGTCCTGGCCGTCGCGGGGGTGGGGCCCGGTGGGGTGCTCAGCAGGGTGGAGGTGTGCGGCCCGAGGCCCAGCTCGCGCGCCGCGCTGAGGTCGGCCTGCACGTCGACATCGCACCGCAGTCCGGGCAGGTCGTCCGGAATCAGCACCGCGCCCAGACGGTCGCGGTGCAGCAGCGCTGATCCGGTGCCGAACGAGGGCACCGGCCGCACCGCCCGCCCGGCCAGCAGCGTCGTGCCCTGTCCGTGACGGTCGGCGACGGCCGCGACCGGGAAGGCGGCGGCGCGCTCGAGTGCCGTGCGCAGCTCGCTGCTCCGCAGCGCCGGCAGGTCGCCCAGCAGCACCGCGACCGGGACCCCCGGGGGCGCGGCGGCGTTCAGGCCCGCCTCGACTGCCGCGTTGAGACCGCGGTCGGGCTCGTCGACCACATGACACCCGAGCCCGGAGGCGTAGTGGCGGATCTCCGGGTCGGCGGTGACCAGCCACACCGAGGATGCCTCCACGGTGCCGATGGCGGCGAGCAGGGTGTCACGGGCCATCGCGGAGGCCAGCGCAGCCCTGGACACCGCCGGTGGGGGCTCCAGACGTGTCTTGGCCCGGTGGCGGGATTTCACGGGCACGATGAGCTGCCAGGCCGGATCGTGGGGCACCGGCCCATCCTCACCCACTGACACGCGCAGTAGTGACAAGATGGCGCCCGTGAGACGTCGAGCGCAGCGGACGCCGGCCCCACGGCCCTACCGCTTTGCCGTCGCGGCGCTCCGGCCCCCGTTGGCCCTGGTCACCTCCCAGGACTGGTCCGGCCAGGAGCACCTTCCTGCGTCGGGTGGGTTCATCGTGGCGGTCAACCACCTCTCCGAGATCGACCCGTTCACGGTGGCGCACTTCCTGGTCGACCACGGGTACCCGCCCATGTTCCTGGCCAAGTCCAGTCTGTTCGACATCCCGGTGCTGGGACGCGCGCTGCGACCCTTGGGTCAGGTCCCGGTCTACCGCAACACCCGCCGAGCGGGTGAATCTCTGGCCGAGGCCGAAGCGGCGGTGCAGGAGGGTAAGTGCGTGGTGATCATGCCCGAGGGCACCCTGACCCGAGAGCCCTCCCTGTGGCCGATGCGGGGCCGGACAGGGGTCGGGCGTCTGGCTCTGGCCACCCGGGCCCCGGTGATCCCCGTCGGCCAATGGGGGCCGCAGCAGCTTCTCGCGCCTTATGCGCGTCGGCCCACCAACCTCTTCCGGCAACCCACCATGCGGGTCAAGGCGGGGCCCGCGGTCGACCTGTCGGACCTGTACGGCCGCGCCGCCGAGCGTGCCGCCATGGCGAGCGCCAGTGACCGGGTCATGCACGCCGTGGTCGCCCAGGTGGCGGCGCTGCGCGGTGAGGAACCCCCGGCGCAGCTGTTCGAGCGGGGGTCTGGCTCGTGACCCGGGTTGCGGTTCTGGGGGCCGGGTCCTGGGGCACGGCCTACGCGGCGGTCCTGGCCGACGCGGGTGCCACCGTGCGCATCCTCGCCCGCCGGCCGGAGGTCGCCGACAGCATCAACCGCGAGCACCACAACCCCGACTACCTGCCCGAGCTGATGCTGCCGGCGACCGTGGACTGCACCGTCGACCCTGCGGAGGCGCTGCAGGAGGCCGAGATGGTGGTGCTGGCGGTGCCCTCACAGTCGTTGCGGGCCAACCTGGACGCCTGGGGGCCGATGCTGCCTCGACGATCTGTCGTGGTCTCCCTGATGAAGGGCATCGAGGTCGGCACCGGCATGCGGATGAGCCAGGTGATCGAAGACGTGGGCCGGGTGGAACGGGAGCGCATCGTCGTGGTCTCCGGGCCGAACCTGTCTCGTGAGATCGCGGCCAAGCAGCCGGCCGCCAGCGTGATGGCGGGGGCGGACCACGACGTGGCGCAGCAGGTGGCGCAGGTCAGCGCCGCGCCCTACTTCCGTCCCTATACCCAGACCGATGTCGTGGGGACCGAGATCGGCGGAGCGGTCAAGAACGTCGTGGCGTTGGCGGTGGGGATGGCCGAAGGCCTGGGCTTCGGTGACAACACCAAGTCCAGCATCATCACCCGCGGGCTCGCGGAGACCGCGCGCTTGGGCGCTGCTCTCGGGGCTGAGCCAGCCACTCTGATGGGCCTGGCCGGCGTCGGTGACCTCATCGCGACCTGTATGTCGCCGCTGTCCCGCAACCACTCCGTCGGTGTGCAGCTCGGGCGGGGCCTGAGCGTGGCGGACGTGGTGGCGATCAAGCATCAGACGGCGGAGGGCCTGAAGTCGGCCGGGTCGGTCGTCGACCTGGCTCACCGCAACGGCGTGGACGTGCCGATCTGCGAGGGAGTGCTGGCGGTGGTCGACCAGCGCATGTCGCCGGCCGAGCTGGCCGAGGTGCTGATGTCCCGCGCCCGCAAGCACGAGCGGCACTAGGCTCGCTGCGCATGAGCCCCGACACACACCCTCTGACCGCGCCGGACGGGTCTCGCCGTCCCCGGGTCGCGGTCGTGTTCGGGGGCCGCTCCGCCGAGCACTCGATCTCCTGCGCCACCGCGGCCAGCGTGCTGCGGGCGATCGACCGCGACTGCTACGACGTGGTGCCGATCGGGATCACCACCTCGGGCGCGTGGGTCCAGGTGGAGGCAGACCCAGCGGCACTCGAGATCCGCGAGGGCCAGCTGCCGCAGGTTCCTTCCGAGGGCGATGAGGTGGTGCTGCCTCTGGGGTCCTCCCAGCGTTCGCTGACGGTCCGCGCGCCGGGGGAGGTGCCGCGCCTGCTGGGGGAGGTCGACGTCGTCTTCCCGCTGCTGCACGGTCCCTTCGGCGAGGACGGCACCATCCAGGGCTTCCTGGAGCTCGCGGACGTGCGCTACGTGGGCTGCGGGGTGCTCGCTTCGGCAGCCATGATGGACAAGCACGTCATGAAGGTGCTCTTCGCCAGTGCCGGACTGCCGATGGTCGACTACGTGGCGCTGACCGACCTGGACTGGAGACGAGACGAGCGGGACTGTCTGCGACGTGCCGGGGAGCTCACCTTCCCGGTCTTCGTCAAGCCTGCCCGCGCGGGCTCCTCGGTGGGCATCAGCCGCGTGGAGGGGCCCGAAGGTCTGCGTGAGGCGATCGAGCGGGCCCGGCTGAGCGACCCGAAGGTCATCGTGGAGGCAGGGGTCTCCGGGCGTGAGATCGAGTGTGGAGTCCTGCAGGGACGGGGCGAGGCCTATCCCCGGATCAGCGAGGTGGGTGAGATCACCGTGGCGGGGGAGCACGCCTTCTACGACTTCGAGGCCAAGTACCTCGACGAGGCGAACGTCACCCTGCGGTGCCCGGCCGACCTGCCCTCCTCGGTTCGTGAGCGCGTGCAGCAGATCGCGGCCCAGGCCTTCGACGTGGCCGGCTGCGAGGGACTGGCCCGGGTCGACTGCTTCTACACCTCCGCCGGGGAGGTCCTGCTCAACGAGATCAACACCATGCCGGGCTTCACCCCGTACTCGATGTACCCGCAGGTGTGGGCCGCCGGCGGCATGAGCTACCCGGATCTGGTGCACGAGCTCATCGAGCTGGCGCTGCACCGCCCTCTGGGCCTGCGCTGAGGCCAGGCTTCAGGTGCACGAGCCCAGAGTCTGCGGCACCACGTCGGCTGCGGCGGTGAAGGCAGGCATCACGAGCGCCTCCGTCGCGTACTCCTGCGGCACCAGCACCTGGATCGCGGGGTCTCGACCGTAGGTCGTGAACCGCACCCCGTCGTCGATCGGCACCGCGATCCAGTCCACACCTTCGATGTCCAGGCACTGGTCCGTCGTGGGGCCGGGGGGAGTGGCACCGCAGCGGGCGACGATCGCGGGGTCTCCCCAGGCGGCCACGGTCCTACTGTCGGCCGCGGTGATCCGGGACGGCTGTCCGCCGACGGTGTCCGGCCAGAACGCCGCCACCTGTGCGCACACGGGGTCCTCGTCCGCTCCTTCCAGGGGCACCACCTTGACCGCCCGCGAGCACCCTGAGAGCGCCACGGCCAGGCCGACCAGCGCTGCGGTCAGGGTGAGACGTGGACGACGGTGCATGTGGTGGTACGGGTGATGTGGGGAACGTCCTGGATCTTGGCGATGACCAGCCGGCCGAGGTCCTCGACGTCGGCGGCTTCGATCCTGGCGATCACGTCGTAGGGACCGGTGACATCCTCGGCGCTGGACACGCCAGGGAGATCGGCGACGGCGCGAGCCACGCTGGAGGACTTGCCCACCTCCGTCTGGACGAGGATGTAGGCGTGCACCATGGAGCTCTCCGTTCTCGCACGTCGCTGCGAACTGCGCCGTCTGCTGGCTCGACGCTACCGTGTCTGACCGTGGCAGACCTAAGGACTCCGGTGACGATCGCAGGCCTGGGTGAGTCGGGCCTGCTGGACACGGTGTTCGCGCGCTTCGCCACTGCGGCGCCACTCTGCTCGCCGGTGGCGCTGGGGCCCGGTGACGACGCCGCCTACCTGCGCGCCTCCGGGGGCGTGCTGCTGACGACCGACACGATGGTGCGTGGGCGGGACTGGCACGACAGGTGGTCCTCCCCCTCCGACGTCGGCGCCAAGGTCGTCACTCAGAACCTGGCCGACGTCGCGGCGATGGGCGGCGTCGGCACAGCCCTGCTGGTCACCTTGGTGGCCCCGGCCAGCACCACGGTCAGCTGGGTGGAGGACCTCGTCGACGGGATCGCCCGGACGGCGTCGCGGGCCGGGGCGCGGGTCGCGGGGGGTGACTTGTCGTCCTCCGGCGGCGGGGTGAGCGTCTCGGTGACCGCGGTAGGCGATCTTCCTGACGGCGTGAGCAGTCCGGTGCTGCGCTCCGGCATGCGCCCGGGTGACCTGCTCGCGGTCTCCGGACCGCTGGGCCGCTCAGCGGCCGGGCCCGCG
>NZ_DATFMA010000080.1:0-2823 GCF_035267225.1 Ornithinimicrobium sp. | reverse complement strand
GATGTTCATGCTGGCGATCTTCTTCGTCACCAGCGCCGACTCCGGCTCGCTGGTCATGGGCATGCTCTCCCAGCGAGGCAAGGCCGAGCCGGACACCCCGGTGGTCATCTTCTGGGGTGCCTGCCTCGCGGGCATCGCCATCGTGATGCTGCTCATCGGTGGGAACCAGGCGTTGTCCGGGCTGCAGAACCTGGTCATCGTCTCGGCGGTGCCGTTCGCGTTCGTGCTGTTCTTCATGCTGTTCGCGTTCGCGAAGGACCTGCGCACCGACCCGATGATGATCCGGCAGCGCTTCGGCGAGCACGCGCTGGACGAAGCGGTCCAGAGTGGTGTGCGCAGCCACGGTGACGAGTTCGGCATCGAGGTGCGCAAGGCCGCGGACGGCCGCGGCGCCGGCTACACCTTCGACTCGACCTCGGAGGAGTACACGTACTGGTACCAGCGCTACGACGAGGACGGGAACCCCATCGAGTACGACTACTACGAGGGCAGCTTCTCCACCCCGCAGTCGGAGGCGGTCCACGAGGACGAGACCGTGCGCACGATGGTCGACGAGGAGGCCGAGGTCGATCGAGAGCCGGCCAGACGCATCCAGTAGGTGACCGCACGCGTCGTCGTCATCGGAGGCGGGATCAGCGGCCTGAGCGCAGCGTGGGCCCTGGTCACCGCCCGGCCTGACCTCGACGTCACCGTGATCGAGGGAGCCAGTCACGTCGGAGGCAAGATCCGGCGTGGCTGGCTCTCGCGCGTCGAGCTACCGGTGGACGTGGGGGCCGAGTCGGTGCTGGCCCGTCGACCGGAGGCGCTGGACCTCATGGCGGACGTGGGCCTCGACGATGAGGTGGTGCACCCACGCACGGCCAGTGCCTCGCTGGTCAACCGCGGCGCTCTGCGGCCTCTGCCCACCGGGACGCTGATGGGTATCCCAGCCGACCCGGCCCGCTTGGCCCCGGTGCTGACCGATGACGAGCTGCGTCGAGCGAGCCACGAGCGGGTCGGTGAGGCCAGCGCCGAGGACGTCTCCATCGGCGACCTCGTCGCCGAGCGCCTCGGTGACGCGGTGGTCGACCGGGTGGTCGAGCCGCTGCTCGGTGGGGTCTACGCCGGGCACGCCCGCCGGATCTCCGCCGCTGCGGCCTTGCCGGCCGCCTTTGCCGCCCACCGCGACGGAGTCGGGCTGACGGAAGCGGCTCGCCGGGCTCTGCCGGGGGACCGGGGGCCTGGACAGGAGCAGCCGCCGGTGTTCGCGGGGCTCAGCAGTGGGCTGTACCGTCTGCCCGCTCGGCTGGTGGCGGAGCTCGGTCGGCGGGGGGTGAGGGTGCGCACCGGTGTCACCGTCCGGGCCCTGGAGCGGACGGCCTCCGGGTTCCGGCTCGTGTGCGGCTCCGCTGCCGACCCGCAGACGCTCACCGCAGAAGGTGTGGTGGTGGCGGTGCCTCCGGCGCCTGCCGCGCGCCTGCTGGCCGACCTCGCCCCGGTAGCGGGGCGTGTGCTGGGCGAGGTGCAGACAGCCTCGATGGCGATCGTCACGCTTGCCGTGCCGCTGTCGTCGGGGTTCGGCTGGCCCGGTTCCGGGGTGTTGGTGCCGCCGGTGGAGGGGCTCAGTATCAAGGCGGCCACGTTCAGCAGTCAGAAGTGGGACTGGGTCCGTGAGCGGGGCACGCACGCAGCGCCTGGCCCGGTGGCCCTCCTGCGCACCTCGTTGGGCCGCCAGGGTGAGGAGGCGGTGCTGCAGCGCGACGACGCCGACCTGGTGGACCTGGTGGTCTCGGACCTGCGCGCGATCGGGCTGGCTCTGCCCGACCCGGCGGACTCGCTCGTCCAGCGGTGGGGTGGGGGCCTGCCGCAGTACGCGGTGGGGCACCGCGACCGGGTCGCGGCGGTGCGTGCGGCTGTGGCCGACGTTCCCGGCCTGGCCGTCGCCGGAGCCACCTACGACGGGGTCGGCATCCCGGCCTGTATCGCCTCGGGGCGCGCCGCCGCCGAGCAGGTGGCTGCGTCACAATGGGCCGCATGAGCACTGCCCCCTCACCCGAGCCCAGCCGTCCCACCACCGACCTGGTCGAGCAGATCAACGCCGGCGTGCGCTACGCGATGTACTCGGTGTTCCGGTTCGCACGCCGGATGGGGTCGTCACGCTCGGAGATGGTCGACGAGGCGGACCGGCTGCTCCGCGACCTCGAGGACGAGGGGGTGGTCGTGCGCGGGTGCTACGACGTCTCCGGCCTGCGCGCGGACGCCGACCTGATGTTGTGGTGGCATGCCGAACGGATCGAGGCGGTCCAGTCGGCCTACCAGCGCTTCCGTCGCACCGAGCTGGGTCAGCACACCGAGCCGGTCTGGTCCCAGGTGGCCCTGCACAGGCCGGCAGAGTTCAACAAGGGACACGTGCCGGCCTTCCTGGCGGGGGAGGAGCCGCGAGGGTACCTCTGCGTGTACCCCTTCGTGCGCTCCTACGAGTGGTACCTGATGGACGCCGGGGAGCGCAGCGCGATGCTGCGCGAGCACGGACTGGCCGCCAAGGACTTCGGCGACGTCCGGGCGAACACCCTGTCCTCGTTCGCCCTCGGTGACTACGAATGGATCCTGGCCTTCGAGGCCGACGACCTGACCCGCATCGTCGACCTCATGCGCGAGCTGCGCAACACGCGCGCTCGCTTGCACGTGCGCGAAGAAGTGCCCTTCTACACCGGGCCCCGGGTCACGGTCGACCAGATCGTCGCGTCCGCGCCGTAGCGCGCGAGGGCTACTCGGCGGGGGTCAGGGTCATGCTGATCGAGTTGATGCAGTACCGCTGGTCGGTCGGGGTGTCGTAGCCCTCGC
>NZ_DATFMA010000079.1:0-17408 GCF_035267225.1 Ornithinimicrobium sp. | reverse complement strand
GCCGACGTCCAGATTGACCAGGGCTGACTCGGCTCGGTTCAACGAGAACAGCAGAGAGCGAGGGAACAGCCTGTCCAGCAGCAGGAACTCGGCGGCCTCGCGGTCGGAGTCGGCACCGCGGTAGGTGCGTACGAACGCATGGTGGGCGCCACACGCCCGCAAGGTGGTCAGCCACGCCTGCGGTGAGTCCGCGTTGTAGGCGGCAGCCTCGATCATGCGTGCCGTCATGTCGATGCGCTCGAGGCTGCGCCCCAGCACCAGGAACTGCCAGCCTTGGTCGTGGCTCATCGTGGAGTCGGCGGTCCCGGAGATCACCGCGCAGCGTTCGCGGACGGTCTGACACGCCTGGGCAGGTCGAGCCCGTTGGATGTGGCCGCGCTGCAGGATGTTCCAGGTCGTGTTGATGGCCTCCCACACCTCGGTGGAGACGACCTCGCGGGAGCGCCGCGCACTCTCACGAGCACCCCAGAAGGCAGAGACCATCGAGGCGGGCGACTGCGGGTCCCATCCGAGCAGCCGCATGACGGAGGCTTGGTCGGCCTGCTCGGTCGCGTCGACGCCCATGACGGCGAGCAGGGCCTGAGAGGCGAGCTCCTCGTCGACCACGGGATCCTCGAGCAACAGCTGGACGTGCACGTCCAACAACCGCGACGTGTCCTCGGCGCGCTCCAGGTAGCGCCCGATCCAGAACAGCGACTCGGCGATGCGGCTCAGCATGGCCCTGCCTCCCGGCTCTGCTGCTGCTGTTCCTCCTGGGTCTTGGTGGCGGCCGACTCCTGCAGTCTGACCTGCGGCTCCGAGGGATGGTCGACCGAGCGCGACCGGGGGGCCAGCCGCTGGCGCTGTCCGTCCCCGGCCAGCACCCACGTGTCCTTGGAGCCTCCACCCCGGCTCGAGTTCACGATGAGCTCGCCTTCCCCCAGCGCGACCCTGGTCAGGCCACCGGGTAGCACCCACACCTTGTTGCCGTCGTTGATGGCGAAGGGCCGCAGGTCCACGTGCCGCGGTCGCATCGTGTCTCCCACCATGGTGGGCACGGTGGACAGCTGCACCACAGGCTGGGCGATCCAGCCGCGCGGCGATTCCAGGACGGTCGAGCGCAGCTGGTCCAGCTCGGCCGCAGTGGCCTGGGGCCCGATGACGATGCCCTTGCCGCCGGCGCCGTCCACGGGCTTGACCACGAGCTCGTGCAGCCGGTCCATGACCTCCTCGCGGTGGGTCGCGTCCTCCAGGCGCCAGGTGTCCACGTTGGGCAGGATCGGGTCCTCGCCGACGTAGTACCGGATGATGTCCGGCATGTAGGTGTAGATGAGCTTGTCGTCCACGACGCCGTTGCCGACGGCGTTGGCGATGGTGACGTTGCCCGCGCGCGCGGCGTTCAGCAGGCCGGGGCAGCCCAGCGCCGAGTCGGAGCGGAAGTGCACCGGGTCGAGGAAGTCGTCGTCCACCCGGCGGTAGATGACGTGCACCGGATGCAGGCCGTGGGTGGTGCGGATCATCACCCGCCCGGCCTGAGCGACCAGGTCGCGTCCCTCGACCAGACGGCAGCCCATCAGTCTCGCGAGGAGGGAGTGCTCGAAGTAGGCCGAGTTGTACGGCCCGGGAGTCAGGACCACCACGGTGGGGTCGGCGACGCCGCTGGGCCCGGCGGCCTTGAGTGCCGACAGCAGCTTCTGCGGGTAGGCCGCAACCGGACGAAGCCGATGGGTCGAGACCACCTCGGGCAGGGTCTGGGTCATGGCGCGTCGGTTGGTCAGCACGTACGAGACGCCGGAGGGGATCCGCACGTTGTCCTCGAGCACCCGGAAGTCGCCCTTGCCGTCACGGATGAGGTCGATCCCGGAGACGTGGATGCGCACCCCGTTCAGCGGGGTGATCCCCGCGGCGGCGCGGTGGAAGTGGCTGGAGGAGGTGACGACGTGCCGGGGCACGATGCCGTCGGCGAAGATCTCACCCGCGCCGTAGACATCGTCCAGCAGGCGCTCCAGAGCGGTGACGCGCTGCGCGACCCCGGCCTCGACGTGGGACCAGGCGTGGGCGTCGATGATGCGCGGCACGATGTCGAGCGGGAAGGGCCGCTCCTCGCCGCCGATGTCGAAGGTGACCCCCTGGTCGCTGTAATGGCTGGAGAGGTAGTCCGAGCGCGAGCGAAGGTCGTCCAGGCTGACGTCGCCGAACGCGGTGGACAGGTTGCGGTAGGCGGTGCGGATGGAGGCGTCGGCTCCCTCCCGGGCCAGAGCGAACATCTCGTCGTGCATGTGCTCGGCCAGGGGGTACCCATCGAACATGTCCGCCATAGCGCCCGAGCCTAGCGCTCTGGCCCGCCTGGCCGGGCGTGACCGCAGGCCCCGCGCCGCGTAAGTTGTCCCTGAGACACCGGGAAGCGGTGAATCGATTGTGGCAGAGCGGGGTTGAGCAAGCCATGGGTCAGGACGCGTCGACCGGTGGGTCGTGGACCACGGTCCAGGTCGACCTGCTGAACGGTGGCTGGATGCTGATGGGTGGCGCGGTTGTCGTGCTGCTCTGCTATGTCCTCTTCGTGGGAACGAGCCTGCTGTTGGCCGGGGCCAGGAGGGTCGCTTCGGGGCACGCGTTCGGCCGGGAGCTGAGCGACGAGCGATGGTTCGGGGAGCGCGAGGCATGAACACCGTCGACCCAGCCGCGGTCGAGATGGTGGTGCTCACCGCACTGGCTCTCGCGGCGGCGGCGTTCGGCTACATCCTGCTGCTGCTGGCGCTGTCTCGCTACGAGCCAGGGGTCGCTTCCCGCGGCGCCCTGCCTCCGATCCGGGCGCGGCCCAAGACCCTCGTCGTCGTGCTGGAGTGCCGCACCCGCGAGGACGAGGTCGGTGAGACTCTGGGTCGGCTGCTTTCCCTCGACCAGCCGCGGATGAGCGTCCTCGTGGTCGACGACCGCACGAGTGGGCCCGTCGCAGACGTCCTCGGCGCCGTGACCGACCCGCGGGTGCGACGTGTCCGCCGCCCCGATGCGGCGGCGGACACGGGCGCCGCGCTCAACGCCGCGCTTGCCCACCTGCGCAGCGGGACCGCAGCAGGGCTCCCGTCGGACCCGGAAGACGTGGTCCTGGGTGTGCTGCGCCCGGGCGAGCGGTGTGATGCGGACACCGTCGATGCGGTGCTGGCGGCCTTCGACGACCCACACGTCGGCTTGGTGCAGGTCGGGATGCGGGTCCAGGACCGACGGCAAGGTCTGCTGGCACGAGTGCAGGACGTCGAGGAGGTGCTCTACACCGAGGTCTTCCAGCGGGGCCGCCAGCACTTCGGCGGCGACAGCCTGGGATCTGCCGGTCGGTTCGTCCGTCTTTCCGCGCTGGTCAGCCTCGGCACCTCCTCACCGTGGCGGGAGGGGCGGACGCCGGAGCTCGACCTGGGCCTCCGGTTGCTGGTCGCCGGATGGCGCAGCGAGTTCGCGGCCTCCGGCGTGCTGCACGGCCCGTCGCCCTCCGGCCTCGGTGGCTGGCTCAGCCACCGAGGCCGACGGCTGCAACGCCGGATGCAGTGCTGGCCGCAGGTCCCTCGTCTCCTGGAGAACCTGAGCGGCGTCACCCGTGCCCAGCTGCTCGTGGGCCTGAGCACACCCGTCCTGCTTCTTGCCGCCTCGCTCCTGGCCGCGGGGATGGTGCTCTGGTCCGGGGCGCTGGCGATCGGGCTGGCGCGAGGGACGATGGCTCTGTCGTGGTGGTGGGCGGCGGCCTACGCGGGCGCTGTGGTGCCAGCGTTCCTCCTCGCCGGGGTCTACCAGGAGTCCTCGGGTGAACCGGTGGGCGTCTGGCCACGATGGCGGACGGTCCTGCTGCTGCACCTCTACCCCGCGGTCGTGGTGGGCTGGTCGCTCGCCGCGTGGTGGGCGCTGGTCATGCTGGTCACGGGCAGAGAAGGACGAGGACGGTCGGTGCGGGCCGGCTACGCGGCCCGGCACCGCAAGAGCCGGCGTGGTGCGTGGGGGTGGCTGGTGGCGCCGGTCTGCCTGGTCGGTGTGGCGGCCTGGATGGTCTTCACCGTGGCCGGCTCCTCGGTGCAGTCCGCACCGCCTCCGTTGCCTTCGGTGACAGGTGAGACGCCATAGGTTACGATTTGTTAAAGTTTCAAGTAGGAACGAGCTGTGCTGGTCCCCCGCGGCAGAGGTTCTTGCGCCAGCCGTCGGTACGACCCCGTGCGTGGCCTTCGCCTTCCCCTGTCTGGGCGAAGGCCACGCCGCAGCCGCACGCCGCCGCCGTGCGCGCAGCAGCACGATCTCCGGTTGTCTGAGCGCGGCTCGCGGCGAAGGCCGACGCTGAAGCGAGCAGGGAGCCGGCGCGCCGGTTCACCCGTCCGGGTGGGGCGCCCTCGAGGCCGGATCTCTACTCTTCTTCGCAACCCAGTTCGAGCCGGTGAGGGGCACGGTGCAGATCGTTCGAGAGCGGATCGTGAGCATGCTGCGCAACCGAGGGCAGCATGCCCGCGCCGCACAGGTCGAGTACTCCCTGCCCGCCACGGTCGACACCGAGGTGCATCGCGAGCCGCTGCTCGGGTTGGGCCTCTACGAGGAGGACCTCCTCCTGCGCTTTGGTGCTGCGGGTCCTTCGCGGCAGTAAGCCGGGACCCAACCACAGCGGCTACTGCACGAGCGAGATCTGCATCCGCTCCAGCAGGGCCTCGACGGCATCCTCGTACTCGCTCCGGCTGTGCTCCTGGCTCAGCTCGGCCCTCAACCGCTGGACGGTCGGCGCGGCGACGAGCTCATACGTGGTCGGCCCGGAGACGGCAGGTGTGCTCACCGTGCTCACCCGCAGAAGGCCGAGGACGCACCAGAAGAAGGTGGGGTAGGCCGCGGCTGCCTGCTCGTCGGTGAAACGGTGGTAGCGCAGCGTGCTGAGGAACTCCTCCACCAAAGCCAGGTCGTTCAGCGGAGGGCTCAGCCAGCGCGCTTCGGCCGAGGGCGCCAGCAATGTGTTGAGTAAGGACGAGTCGGCGTCCGCCTGACGGCGGAGCTCGTCAGCCAAGGCCCAGAGGTATCCCTGCCAGGTGGCCGTCAGCGCTGCGTCATCGACGTGGAAGCGCGAACGGACACCTGCGTGGCTGTCAGCGGGTTGCGACACGGACGCTCCCTTCTGCTGCCATGGTGCGCGAGCACCCAGGATTGCACGCGTGGCCGTCAGGCTGGCAGCCGTGAGCAGGCAGCGGCACATCCGTGAGGGTGAGCCGGCCGGATCAGTGCGACAGTGTCATCTCGATCCGGTCGAGCAAGGACTCGAGGGCCTTCTCGAACTCCTCCTCGCTGCGATCTTCCGCGAGCAACGGCTTGAGCCGTCTCACGGTCGGTGCGTCGCGCAGGCTCCGCTGTGCGTCGCCCCCATCCTTGTCGGCCTCGCCTTCGTCCAGCGGCTCCTCCATCGGGCCGGTGTGGACGCCGTGGGCGGCGCAGTGCAGCAGCAGGTTCCCGAGGAGGAAGCTCGTGAAGGCCCGGTAGGTGTCCACGACCTGTTCGTCGGTGAAGTCGTGCTGGGACAGGGTCATGATCAGGTCCTCCACCAGCTCGACGCTGCGCAGCGGGGGCCGCAGCCACGGCGCCGCCGGGTGTTTGGTGGCGATGAGCGGAAACACCGACGGGTGCTCCACGGCGATCTTGCGCACCTCGTGCGAGTAGGCCTGGATATAGCCCTGCCACGTCTGGGTCAGGTCGCGGTCGAGACGCTGGGGCAGTCCTTCGAGCAGATGGCTGACCACGGCCTCGAGCAGAGCCTCTCGTCCGGGAACATAGCGGTAGATCGACATGGCCTCGACCCCGAGCTCGGCCCCGAGCTTGCGCATCGTCAGCGCCTGCACCCCATGCGTGTCCATGTAGTCGATGGCGGCGTTGACGATCTGCTGTCGGTCCAGCCGTCTGCGTTCAGCGGTGTCGCTAGCCGGTGCGTCGGTGGTCATGCCTGCCCTTCCCAGGTCGTCGGCGGCGCGGTGCCATGCCTCCCGCTGCTGTACGCAGGGGCCGAGACGTCGTCGAGGCGTTGCATGAGCGCGCCGAGCTCGCGGTCAAACTGTATCTGGTCTTCCCGATCGACCACATCCTCCCGCAGTCGCTGGATGACCGGGGAGAGCGTAGGGGCCTGCACGCCGGCCAGGCCGGTCTGGGCGCTGCCGGGTGCACGCTCGGCGGTCTCGAGGAGGAGGTGGCCCAGCAGGAACGCCGTCAGGGCGCGGTAGACCTTCACCGACTCGACGTCGCTGAGTCCCGCCCGGTGAAGAGTCGACAGCAAACCCTCCACGAGACCGAGGTCGCACAGGGGGGAGCGCAGCCACGCCGACTGCCGGTGCGCGCTCGCCATGTGGCGGAACAGTGCGGGGTGCTGCATAGCGGTGCGCCTGACGGCGTGCGCGAGGTGGCGGACGTAGTGCTGCCAGGTCGGCCAGTGTCGTCCTGTCATCTCGATGGCGACCTCGCGCAGGACGTAGGCCACGACGGCCTCGACCAGCTGCTCGCGCCCGGGGGTGTAGCGGTAGATGGACATGGCCTCGACTCCGAGGGCTGCTCCCAGCCGACGCATGGTCAGCTGGTCCACCCCGTAGGTGTCGATGTAGTCCAGGCTGGCCACGACGAGTGCTTCGCTACTCATGGGCGGTCGAGCGGTGGCCGAGGCCGCCGCGTCACCGGCGGCGGAGGGCCTAGCGGTCTCGGCCGGCGTCGCCGGTGTCGACATCGCTGTCGACCTGCTCCTGACGGACCTCTTCGGTGACCTGTCGGTCCTCGGTGACCGTGTCGGTGCCGACGCGCACCTTCTCGACCGGCACGGTCTCCTTGTTGACCGTGACCTGCTCCTCGCTCAGCACCACGTCCTGCTGGTCCTCACCGAGCTCGCCATCCGGGCGGGTCGAGTTGTCGGCGTCGTCCGGGTCGATGGACTCGCGCTCGACCCGGACCTCTTCGCGCTCCACCGGCACCGTGGTGGTCACGTTCTCCGTGACGACGTACTTCCGCAGCCGCGCCTTGCCCGTCTGGACCCGCTTTTTGTCGACGTCGAGACGTTCCTCGGAGCGCACCATGCTTCCGTGCTCTTCCGCGTCGTCGTCGCGGCTGTCGCGGCCGTGGCCGTCCTCGACGTCGCGGCCGTCCTGGTCGTCGTGGCCGTCCCGGTCCGTGGCGTCGCGGTCGGCGACCACCCGGTCGCCGTGGTCTCGGGTGTTCCGGCGTCGGCGCTCGTCAGCGTCGCGGTCCTGGTCGCCGCCGTCCTGCGTGCGAACCTGGTCCTGGTCCTGGTCCTGGTCCTGGCCGTCGCGCCGTGAGCTGACGTCGTCGTCGCTCCCGCGGCGCTCGAGCCCGTAGTGCCGGTAGAGCTCCTGCTCCTGCTCTGGCGAGAGGTGACCGTCGGCGGCCTCCGTGCGGGGAGCGTCCTTGATCGTGGCCTTGTCGTGGGCCGCTCTCACCTCGTTGTCGCCTTCCTCCGCGCCGGCCAGTGGCACGAAGGTGTCGGCGCCGCCGAAGAGGCCCGTCTTGGCGGTGACCCACTCCGGGCGGCCCGAATCGTCGTCGAGGTAGACCTCGCTGATCTTGCCGACCTTGTCGCCCTCGCGGTCGACCACGACGCCGCCATCGTCGATGAGGTGCTGCATCTGCTCGGTGGTGAACACGGGAACTCCTTTGTCCGTCGCTCTGCTTACACCGTAAACTTACAGTGTTACTCAGCACCCGCAACCGGAACTCGGGGCAGGGCGGCACGCTGACGTTCAGCGTGAGCTCTCGGCGTCCTTGCGCAGCGCGCGACCCTTCTCGATGTCCTTGGCCTCCTTCTCCTCCTGCTTCTCGATCTTGGAGGTGTCCCGCGCCGGGAGCTGGATCTCCTTCTCGGCCTTCAGGCCGGCCTGGAGCTGCCGGGAGCGCTCCAGCTCGGCATCCAGCTCCGCGCCGAACAGCAACGCGATGTTGGTGATCCACAGCCACAACAGGAAGATGATCACGCCGGCCAGAGAGCCGTAGGTCGCGGAGTAGCTCGAGAAGTTCGCCACGTAGAAGCCGAAGAGAGCCGAGGCCACGATCCACACCAGGATCGCGAACGCGGCGCCGACGCTCATCCACTTGAACTTGGGCTGCTTGACGTTCGGAGTGGCGTAGTAGAGCAGCGCGATGGTCAGCGCAGCGAGGATGAGGATCACCGGCCACTTCGCGATCTGGAAGACCGTGACCACGGTCGAGCTCAGCCCGATGGTCGAGCCGATCGTGCTCGCCGCCGGTCCGGACACCACCAGCAGCAGGGCGATCACCACGACCATCACGACCATGACGGCGGTGAGCAGGAGCATGGCCGGCCGGAGCTTCCACACCGGACGGCCCTCCTCGATGTCGTACACGCGGTTCATCCCCCGGCTGAACGCCATCACGTAGCCCGAGGCGGACCACAGTGCGGTCGCCAGACCGATGATGAGCGCCAGCAGCCCTCCCGGAGCGGTGGCCAGGGACTGGACCGTGGGCTCCAGGGTGCTGGCGACCGACTGACCGCCGAGCTGGGTGAGGATGTCCATGACGGTGGTGACGGTCTTCTGTGCCTGGCCGACCAGGCTCAGCAAGGACAGGACGGCGATCAGGGCAGGGAACAGCGCCAGGACGGCGAAGTAGGTCAGGGCGGCGGCGATGTCGGTGCACTGGTCGTCGGTGAACTCGCGCAGCGTCTTGCGAGCCGTGTAGGCCCAACCCTGCCCCTTCACCTCCCCCGGTGTGTCCGGCTTGTCCTCGGACTCCGGGTGCGGGGTGTCCTGGTTGGTGGCGTTGCGCTCGACCTCGGAGTCATCCACGGAGGTGTCGTGCTGGGACTCGTTCTCGCGCTCCTTCTCCGCGGTGGCCGTGGACGCCGAACCACCGTCCTGGTGCTCGGCGTCGCGGTTCTCGGTGTCCTGCTTCGTGCTGTCCTCGTCCTTCGACCGACCGAAGATCATGAGCGTGCCCGCCGTGCGACGCCCGCGATCAGCGCAAGCACACTGAGCACTCCCAAGGCCGGGGCAGCGGCCTTCAAGGCCTCGCTGCGGGCCTGGGGGTCCTGCCAGGTGTCCTGGGCTCGCTGCTTGAGCTCTGCGACCCTCTCCTGGGACTGAGACTTCACGTCGAGCTTCCGGCTCAGGGCATCGACCGTCTCGCTGAGCTCGTCACGCGTGGCCTGGATTTCCGCTTCGATCTGCTCGGGGTCCTTGGACTGTGCGTCCTCGTTCGCGCTGGTGTCCGTGCTCATGACTTCGCGTTCTCCTTGACGGTCTGGACGTCCTGCTTGACGTTGGCCATCGTGCGCTCCGGACTGGGCTTGGCCTGCTCGACCTGTTTCTTGCCCAGCAGGGCGACGATCCCCGCGATGATGAACAGCACCACGGTGACGATGAGTGCGGCCGCCCAGGGCGGCAGCACCAGCGCCAGGGCCAGGATGATCGTCGCGACCGCGGCGCCCGAGCCGAGCAGCGCGAACAGGCCGCCCGCGCCGAACATGCCCAGCCCCATACCGGCCTTCTTGGCCTTGGCGGACATCTCGGCTTGGGCGAGCCTCATCTCGTCGCGGATCAGCGTCGAGGTCTGCTCGGACAGGCGCGCCATGAGCTCTCCGGTCGAGGCGTCCTGCGCCGAGGACGTCATGCGCTCAGACATTGAACTGGTTGTCCTGGGGGGAGTCGAGGTCCTGCACGGAAGAGGTGTCGTCCGAGCTCGTCTTGCCGGTCTTCTCCTCGGCCTTCTCCTGGGCCCGGCGTTTGCCCTTCTGCACCTTGGGGTTGCTCCAGGCCTTCTCGGCCTTCTGCACGATCTCGTCGTACCGCTCGCGCCCGGCGCGGGCGCCCAGCACGTATCCGGCGGCGGCTGCGGCGGCCATGGTGATCTTTGACATAGAGTGCTCCTGGTGGTCGATGCTTACGGCGTAAGCCGTTGGGTGTTTACAGTGTAAGGCAGATCGTAGGTGTCTGCCAGTAGCCTCAGCGCTGGTTCAGGCGCGCAGCGGCGCGGCTGCCGAGCGTGGTGAGTCCAGAGACGACCCGCGAGCCGAGGTCACGAGCTGCTTGGCGCCCCTGGACCGTCGGCGCGAGGGTCCCCACCTGACTTCGGGGCAGGGCCCGGTTCATCAAGCCCAGCAGGCGCACCGTGGTCGCGGGCGCGACACCGTGGACCCGCGTACCCACGTGGGTCATCGGGTGCAGCGAGACGCGCGGCTTGCCGGCCAGGACGCCGTCCACGAGCTTCCCGGCCACCCGTTCCGCGCGCATCGACAGCAGCGGCAGGGAGGCTCCCGGAGCGAACCAGGCGTACTCGGCGCCGGCGTCGCCGGTGAACAGGGCCCGCTCGTGCGAGCCGGTGCGAATCAGTCCGGGCACGATCGTGGTCGAGGTGACTCCGGTGCCGGCCAGCTCCGCCGCGAGCCCCTCGGAGAAGCCGACCGCGCCGAACTTCGCGGTCGCGTACGGCAACAGATGCGGGGGAGCCACGACGCCGCCGATAGAGGTCACGGTGCCGATCCGGCCATGACCTCGGGCCCGCATGCTCGGCAGCACCAGCCACGTCAGCTGCACCGGGCCGTGCAGCATCGTGCCGAGCGCCTGGTCGAAATGCTCGAGGGTCATCGCGTTCGCCGGCCCCACCTGGATGATGCCGGCCACGGTGACCAGGACCTCGATCTCGCCGAGGTCGGAGACGACGCTGGCGAGCATGCACTCGACCTGGTCTCGCTCGGCGACGTCGCAGGTGTATCCCCGGACCGTCCCGTGCTCCTGCAGGAGCTGTACTGCCTGCCCTACGTCCGCGGACGTGCGGGCGCAGATCGCCACCGCGTGCCCGCGCTGCAGCAGCTCCCGAGCCACGAGCAGCCCGAGGCCGCGCGAGCCGCCCGCGACCAGGGCTACAGGTGCATCCATCCGGCCAACCTACGGCGAGTCGTGCCGGCTCGCCCGACATGCGCCGACCTCGCGGGCCCCGTAGCGTCGAGGGATGAAAGCACTGACGTGGCAGGGCAGCGAAGACGTGCAGGTGACCGAGGTGCCGGACCCTCGCATCCAAGAGCCCACGGATGCCGTCGTGCGGGTGACCTCCACGGCGATCTGCGGCTCGGACCTTCACCTGTACTCGGTGCTGACGCCGTTCCTGAGCAAGGGTGACGTGCTGGGCCACGAGTTCATGGGGATCGTGGAGGAGGTCGGCTCCGAGGCCGGTGACCTCAAGGTCGGCGACCGGGTGGTCGTGCCCTTCAACATCAGCTGCGGGCGGTGCTGGATGTGCGAGCGCGGTCTGTTCGCCCAGTGCGAGACCACGCAGGTCACCGAGCAGGGCTCGGGAGCGCGTCTGTTCGGCTACACCTCGCTGTACGGGGCGGTGCCGGGAGGGCAGGCGGAGTACGTGCGGGTGCCGCATGCCGACTTCGGGCCGGTGGTGGTCGGTGAGGAGCACAGCGACGAGCGGTACCTCTACCTGTCCGACATCCTGCCGACCGCGTGGCAGGGGGTCTCCTACGCCGAGGTGCAGGCGGGTGACACCCTGGCCGTGATCGGTCTCGGGCCGGTCGGGCTGTTGGCCGTCGCCTCGGCTCGCTACCGGGGTATCGAGCGGGTGATCGGCGTCGACCTGGTCTCCGAGCGCCTGGAGGCTGCCGCCGGCTATGGGGCCGAGGTCGTCGACCTGCGGGAGGTCGACGACGTGGCCGGCGAGCTCGGCGACATGACCGACGGACGCGGGCCGGACGGGGTGCTGGATGCGGTCGGCATGGAGGCGCACGGCAACCCCCTGGCCGAGGTGGCCATCACGGCGGCCAGCCGCCTGCCGGGTCCGATTGCTCGCAGCGCGGTCGAGCATGCAGGCATCGACCGTCTCGCCGCCCTGCATACGGCCATCAGCGCCGTGCGTCGCGGGGGCACGGTCTCCATCTCCGGGGTCTACGGGGGCATGGCCGACCCCATGCCGATGATGCAGCTCTTCGACAAGGGGCTGCAGCTGCGGATGGGGCAGTGCCACGTCAAGCAGTGGACGCCCGAGCTGCACGAGGTGCTGCGACAGTCGACGGATGTGCTCGGGGTGGAGTCCCTGGCCACCCACCGGGTCCCGCTGTCGGAGGCAGCGGACGCCTACGCGATGTTCCAGGCCAAGGATGACGGCTGCATCAAGGTGGTTCTGCAGCCCTAGCGCAGCCCGCCCGGCGCCTTGGCGCGGCACTCGTGGACCCATGGCCCACCTTCTGCGCGTGCGCACGCCAGTTTACGTTGTAAACTTCCGCGTGCAGAGCACACCCACCCGAGATACAGGAGGCCCACATGGAGATCGACAAGCAGAAGATCGTCGGAATGCTGAAGGACCGCGGCGAGAACGACAAGGCCTCGCAGGCCGACTCCGAGCTCCCGGACAAGGTCGACACCGAGAAGCACCAGGGCAAGTTGGAGAAGCTGGGCTTGGACCCCCAGGAGCTGATCTCGAAGTTCGGCGGGTCCTTCCTCTGATCACGCCGGGCCGGACCGCCGACGCCCAGGTGTCGGCGGCCCGACCATGGTCAATGCACCCAACGGAGCAAGGAGAGCGGCATGGGCGAGAAGATGTGGAGTGTGGCCACCACGGTGGCGGCCATCATGGGCGGCACGATGGCGAAGAAGGTCATCGAAGGCGTCTGGACCAAGGCCAAGGACGGCGACGACTCGCCGTCCAACCCGGCTGACCCGAACGTCAACTGGGGGGAGGCGCTGGCCTTCGCCGTCGTCTCCGGCGCCATCGTGCAGATCGTGCGGGCGGTGGTGAACCGGGAGTCGACCAAGGCCTTTACCAAGGCCAAAGGCGAGCTGCCGAAATCGGTCCGTTCGTAGGGGCCGCGGGGTCCAGACCACGGCGGCCACGCTGCCTCTGCGAGGCCGTGGTCTGGGCTTCCCCGCTCTGTCAGGCTCCTGTAACCTGAACGCGATTGCCCCAGACCCGGTGATCAGCCTGATGGTTACCACCGGTCGAGAGGGTCACCGTGATACGCACGCCAGGCTGTCCTCCACCGCCGGCCCGGGGTGGCAGAGGTGCCTAGCGACGTCACCCGCATCGCTGAGATGCAAGCGCTGATCCAGGCGGAACCGCTCGCTGGTCGGACCGACCATCGCACAGGTCAGTTGACTCGCCTCTGCAGGGTGCTCACCACCCTGGTCCCTGCCTTGGGGGTGGGTTTGACCATCAGTGTCGGTCGAGGCCTGTCCATGACCTTGACCTCTTCGGGGGACCTGGCGGACGAGTTGGATGAGATGCAGCTCGTGCTCGGTGAAGGTCCCTCGCTCGATGTCGAGTTTCTGAGTCGACCGGTGCTGGAGCCCGAGCTCGCTCGGTCGGGTGGGCAAGAGTGGCCGGCGTTCTCACCTGCGGCCGGCGCGCTGGGTGCTGCCGCCGTGTTCGGGTTTCCCATCCAGCTCGGCGCTGTCCATCTGGGAGCTTTGACCGTCTACCGAAGTGATCCTGGTGGGCTGAGCCGAGCGCCCTTACGGGACTGTCTGCACGCGGCCGGTATCGCCCGCGACCTCATTCTGGAGGATCTCGACCGGGACGGTGCGGGCGAGGTGCTGCCCCCCTGGGCGGAGGTGCTCCCCACCCCGCAGCTGTATCAGGCCCAGGGGATGGTGATGGTCCAGCTCGGTGCTGACCCGGTGGACGCGCTGGCCCGTATACGTGCCCACGCGTACGCGTATGACCAACGTATCGGTGCGGTGGCGGAGGCCATCATCTCCGGTAACTTGACGTTGAATCGAGAAGAATCATGAGTACTCACCCCTCCGTCGAAGGAGCCGCTTTCGACATGAACGGCCAGTTTTCGCCAAGCCGGATGGCGGGGATCTTCGTCGAAGTCGCCGATACTCTCGTCGACGAGTTCGACCTGATCGACTTCTTGAACACGCTGACCTCGCATGCGAGTGAGGTCAGCGACACTGCCGCCGTCGGTCTGCTGCTTGCCGATCAGAGCGGCCGACTCGAAGTGATGGCCGCCTCACGAGAGTCCGCCCGACTGCTGGAGCTCTTCGTACTGCAGAACGACGAAGGACCCTGCCGGGAGTGTCACGCCACCGGCGAGATTGTCGTGGTCGACGATCTGGAGCGCACCGAGCGACGCTGGCCAGCCTTCACCCGACGGGCCCTTGACTCGGGCTTTCGCTCGGTGTGCGCGATACCGATGCGACACAGCCGGCACACCATCGGCGTGCTCAACCTCTTCAACACCGAGAAGGCATCGTTCGGCTCAGAGACGGTTCGGGTGGTCCAGGCGCTGGCGGACGTCGCGACTATCGGGCTCCTGCAGGAGCGTGCGGTGCGCAGCAGCGAACTGCTCACCGAACAGCTACAGGGAGCCCTCAACACCAGGATCGTCATCGAACAGGTCAAAGGCATCTTGGCGCAGCAGCGGGGGATAGGGGTAGAGGATGCCTTCACCCTCTTGCGTGGCTACTGCCGTCAGAACGGTCTTTCGCTGACCCGGGTGGCACGGGCGATCGTCAGCGAGCCGCGGTCACACCCCCAGATCACGCAGCGGTGAGGAAGAGGCCCACAGGTCGCAAGGGAGAGAGTCAGCGCTCAGGAGTCTGGCGCGGGATGCTCGTCGGCGCGGCGCTGGAGACCTGCCGCGTGCTCACCAGCCACCACTGCACGACCCCCGCGGCGGCGCCTGCGATGACGACACTGGATGTCGTGACGTAGGCGAAGAGCGCCAACAGCACCAGCGGCCCGTGGACGCTCCACCGATGCTGGCGCTTGATCGACTGCTCCCACGTCCCGGCGCCGAGGTAGCGACTCCACACGATCAGGAGCACGGCGCCGACGAGCACCGTGATCGCGCCGGCAAGCCACGCAGCGGAGGGCTCCAAGGCCATGTGCACACCTCTGATTCTGACGAGCGGCAACCTCCGGTGGGGGCGGGGTCGCTCCGCGCTTACATTGTAAGCGCCTGTGCTCCTCCGTGTCCCAGGGGGTGAGGGGGAGCGGTTATCAGCGAAAGGTCGCCAGTGCGTGATGTATTCCTGACTCTCCCTAGGCAGACAGCACCATGGTGTACTTCCTCGTGGGCAGCGGGACCTGGTCGGGCCTCGCCTGGTACACCGCGGATGAGGAGATGTGGTTGAGCACGGGACGGGGCCACTGATGACCGAGGCCGCCCCGATCGTGGCGGCCGGGGCGGTGGTCGCCTCGGGGTCGGTCCTGCGCCCGGGCTGGGTTCAGGTGACGGGCGACCGCATTAGCGGCGTGGGCGCCGGCGAACCGCCGGCCGATCCCGACGTGTCGTGGCCGCATAGTGCGCTGGTCCCCGGTTTCGTCGACATGCACGTCCACGGCGGGGGTGGCTTCTCCTTCGATCACGGCTCGCAGGACGAGGCTCGTGGCGCCGTCCAGTGGCATCGTGCGCAGGGGACGACCAGCATGCTCGCCAGCCTGGTGAGCGCTCCTGGAGGCGAGCTCCGTCGTCGGGTGGCCGTGCTCGCCGACCTGGTGCAAGAAGGCCTGCTCAGCGGGATCCACCTGGAGGGTCCATGGCTGGCGCCGGGCAAGCGGGGAGCGCACCGGCTTCAGGCCCTGCGCGACCCGCGGCCCCAGGAGGTCGAGGAGCTGCTGCGAGCCGGACGCGGGACGATCAGGATGGTCACGCTGGCCCCCGAGCGCCCGGGAGGCCAGGACGCGGTGCGGCAGCTGGTCGAGGCCGGGGTGGTCGTGGCGATCGGGCACACCGAGGCCGACGAGGAGCAGACGCGGCGGGCCGTCGCGGCGGGAGCCACGGTGGCGACCCACCTGTTCAACGCGATGCCCGCGGTGCACCACCGGGACCCGGGGCCGGTGCCGGTGCTCCTGGGTGACCCCCGGGTCACCGTGGAGCTCATCGCCGATGGCCTGCACCTGCATCCGGCGATCGTGGAGTGGGTCGTGCGCACGGCAGGGCCCGCACGGGTGGCGTTCGTGACCGACGCCATGGCGGCGGCGGGGATGCCGGACGGGGCCTACACCCTGGGCACCCTGCCGGTGCAGGTGCGTCAGGGAGTGGCTCGGCTGCCCGACGGGTCGATCGCCGGGAGCACAGCCACGACGCCCCACGGGTTCGCCGCAGCGCGTGAGACGGCGACCGATGCCGACGCAGGGCTGGCTCTGGCCGGCCGGGTGTGTGCCACCACCCCGGCTCGCGCGTTGGGCCTGCACGACGTCGGGTTGATCGAAGTAGGTCGACGGGCCGATCTGGTGATGCTGGGTGACGCAACCCCTCAGGCGGTCATGAGCCGGGGTGTCTGGCTGCCCCGCGCCGAGCGGCCCGGAGCGAGCGGTGCGCCTCAGCCGACCTGACCGTCCAAGGCTCTCAGGTAGTCGGCGAACCCGCCTTCGGCCCGGCCCCACGGTCGGGCCGACGTCGTGACCCGGGTCGTGTCGGTAGCCACGCTCGCGAAGCGCGCCTGCCGAACGCGCTCGACCAGGCGAACGTCCTCGTGAGCCGCGCCGACACCGAAGCCGCCCACGGCGGCCCAGGTGCTGGCCCGCAGCCCGAGGTTGGCTCCGTGCACGTGCGGGTGGCCCTCGACGAGGCGGTGCCGGCGGTCCCACGCGCTGCGGCGCTCGCCACCCTCCATGGCGGGTTGCACCGTGCCGACGACCATGTCCGCACCAGCGTCGGCATGGCGGAGCTGTTCGGTGAGCCAGTTCGGGGGGACCAGTGAGTCCGCGTCGGTGCAGGCAACCCAGACGTGGGGCCCGGCGAGCAGGTGGAGGTGCGCGAGGCCCCTGTTCACTGCCTGGTCGCGCGCCGCGCCGACTCCGCCTGCCTCGCTCATGACGGTCTGGGCCCCAGCTCGCTCGGCCACCGCCGCGGTGCCGTCGGTGCAGCCGTCGAGGGCGACCATCACGCAGACAGAACCGACCCCGGTGCCCAGGCGCAGCGACCGGACGGTCTCGTTCACGCTGCGCAGGCAGGCGCCGAGCAGAAGAGACTCGTTCTTGGCCGGAATGGCCACCACGACGTGTGAGACGGGGTGATTGGGCGACGGCGGTGCCCCAGGGGGGAGGCACACGCCCGGTGCCCGCCTGCTCGTCGTCGCCGAGGCCTCACCCATGAGGACGGCCGGCCCGGTCGTCCTCGGACGCCGCCGTGTCGCGACCCTCACGACTGGCGACCGAGGCAGTCGCCGTCCAGATGTCGATGCAGAGGTCCGGATCGCGGTAGTGCGCCTGTGCCGGACCGCCCCAGGAGTCCTGGGCCTGCTCGTGCACGAGGGGGCCGTCGAGGGGAACGCCGATGGTGGGGTGCTGCCAGTGGCAGAGCACCAGCTCGCCGTCGGCGGCCAGGGCCGACCGTGCCTTGGCCAGGGTGACCAGCAGCTCGGTCGGGGTGAGGAAGTACCCCACCTCGGAGAGCACGACGAGGTCGAAGGGTCCACCGGGGATCGCCGCGGGCGCGGCGCCGACGGTGACGTGAGCTCCCGGGG
>NZ_DATFMA010000078.1:0-41770 GCF_035267225.1 Ornithinimicrobium sp. | reverse complement strand
AGCTTGGCCTCCACCAACGCCAGCGTCAGCGTCGAGCCGACGAGCGGGATGTCCGGCTTGGCTCGCAGCAGGTAGGGCACCGCGCCGATGTGGTCCTCGTGGCCGTGCGTGAGCACGATCGCCACGATGTCGTCCATCCGGTCCTCGATGAAGGAGAAGTCCGGCAGGATGAGGTCGACCCCGGGGTGCTCGTCCTCGGGGAACAGCACCCCGCAGTCCACGACCAGCAGCTTGCCCTTGTGCTCGATCACGGTCATGTTGCGCCCGATCTCACCGAGCCCGCCGAGCGCCACGACACGGACGCCCCCCTTGGCTAACCGGGGCGGGGAGGACAGCTCAGGATGCGGGTGGCTCATGCGCCCCACCCTAGGCGAGCGTGCGTACGATGAAGGCCATGCGCGCCTATCTGGACCTGCTGGAGCGCGTCCGGGGCGAGGGCGTGCGCAAGGACGACCGCACCGGCACCGGCACCCTGTCGGTCTTCGGTCACCAGATGCGCTTCGACCTCACCGCGGGCTTCCCCGCCCTGACCACGAAGCGGCTGCACCTGCGCTCCATCATCGGTGAGCTGCTGTGGTTCCTACGCGGCGACACCAACGTCGCCTGGCTGCACGAGCGCGGCATCACCATCTGGGACGAGTGGGCCGACCCCCGCGGCGACCTCGGCCCGATCTACGGCCACCAGTGGCGCTCCTGGCCCTCGCCCGACGGGCAGACCATCGACCAGCTCGCTCGCGTCATCGACGGGATTCGCAGCAACCCCGACTCCCGCCGCCATATCGTCTCGGCGTGGAACGTGGCCGAGGTCGACCAGATGGCCCTTCCCCCGTGCCACACCATGTTCCAGTTCTACGTCGCTCCCGCGCTCGAGGGTGAGACCGACCGTCGTGGGACCCTGTCGTGCCAGCTCTACCAGCGCAGCGCCGACATCTTCCTCGGCGTGCCGTTCAACATCGCCTCCTACGCCCTCCTCACCCACATGGTCGCCCAGGTCACCGGGCTGCGGGTCGGCGACTTCGTGCACACCCTGGGCGACGCCCACCTCTACCTCAACCACCTCGACCAAGCCGCCGAGCAGGTGACGCGCACCCCTACGACGCTGCCTACCCTCTGGCTCAACCCCGCAGTCAGCACCATCGACGGATTCGACCTCGACGACATCGAGGTGCGCAACTACGAGGCCGCCCCCAGCATCAAGGCACCGATCGCCGTATGACCGAGTCCCGACGCGCACCGACGAAACGCTCGATCCGCGACACGCGAGAGGGCACGGTCTTGACCCACGGAATCGATCAGAGGTTGACTCTGGTGGCCGCCGTCGGTGCCAACGGTGTCATCGGCGACGGTTCCGGGATGCCATGGCATCTTCCCGAGGACCTTCGCCACTTCAAACGCCTCACGATGGGTGGCGTCCTGTTGATGGGCCGGCGGACCTTCGACTCCATCGGCTCCGCCCTCCCCGGCCGGCGCACCGTGGTCATCACCCGCAACGCCTCGTGGCGGGCGGAGGGCGTCCAGGTGGCCCAGTCACTGCCCGAGGCCCTGCTCATCGCCGGCGGGGGCGAGGTCTTCGTGGTCGGCGGAGGCGAGATCTACCGGCAGTGCATCAGCGACGCCCATCGGCTCGTGGTCACCGAGGTGCACCAGCGCCCCGACGGTTCGGTGAAGTTCCCGACCATCGACCCCCACGTGTGGGCGATCGTCGAGCGTGAGCCACACGACGGGTTTGACATCACCACCTGGGCCCGCCGTTCGCCGGAGGCGGTCTGACGTGGCCCACACCGGCATCCAGCTGCGCCACGCGCCGGGCAACAGCGAGCACATCGCGGCGCTGAGCGAGCATCTCGGGGAGCGCGTCGGTCTGGCCGGCGTCATGGAGGACCTGAACCGGCAGGCAACGGCGGCGCACGTCCCCGGCGATGCGGTGCGGTGGGGTCTGACCTGGAACGAGCAGGACAACGAGAGCCCGCTGTGGTGGCCCCAGGGGATCAGCACGAGCGCGGACGCCAGTGGCACCGAGGACGTCCACGGCCGCAGGATGCTGATGACCACCTGGTACTGCAAGAACATCCCGGGTGGGGGTCAGGGCAGCCGGATCACGCTGGTCGACCTGGAGACGTTGCGTTACCGGCACGTCCTGCTCGTCCGTCCGTGGCGGACCCTCTGGGTCCAGCCGGCGACGCGGCCTCTGCACGTCCATGCCGGCGGTCTGGTCTGGGCAGCCCGTCATCTACACGTCGCCGGCACCCGACGAGGCCTGTTCACGTGCCGACTCGACGACATCGTGCGGCTGAAGCGCTCCGAGCAGACCTTCGGCTACCACTACGTCCTACCAGTGCGCACGCGATACCGGCCCGAGACCGCTCGCGGGGAGGAGCAGATGCGCTACTCCTTCCTTTCCCTGGACCGCAGTGCCGACCCACCTGCGCTGGTGAGCGGCGAGTACGGCCGGGGCGAGATGAGCACGCGGCTGGCCCGGTTCCCGCTCGACCCCCAGTCCCTGCTCCCGACCAGGAACCGGGACGGACACTGCCGCCCTAGTGTGGTGGACACCGACGGTGTCGGTCACATGCAGGGGGCGGTCGTGGTCGACGGGCGCTACTACATCAGCGCGAGCCGCGGCCGTCGTGCGCAGGGACGCATCTACGCCGGTCAGCCGGGGGAGCTGGTGCGGCACGACGACGCGATGCCCGCTGGACCGGAGGACATCACCTACTGGCCCTCGACCGACCAGCTGTGGTCACTGTCCGAGTACCCCTCGCGGCGCTTCGTCTTCACGATGGACCGGGCCCAGTTCGACTAGCGGACATGCTTCGAGACGAGCACGGGTGAACACTCACGCCTCGTCGTCCACACTGACCGCCTGGCCGTTCCCGCCCCTACCCTCGGCCTCGGCGGCGGGCTCGAGGACGGGCGTCGCCGCGGTGGTGACGTCCTCGACGTGGAAGATCTCGTGGTGCACATGGGCGGGATCGGCGCCGTGCTCGGCGAGGGTCTGCTGCACCTGATGGACCATGGGATGGGGGCCGCAGAGATACCACTCATCGACGCTGCGCACCGGGACCAGGTGCTCGAGCAGCGCAGTCATCCGTGGGCGGTCGATCCGGCCGGCGAACAGCGCGATCTCGGGCTTGTCCTGAGACAGGATCATCGCCAGCGTGAGCCGCGCCGGGTAAAGGTTCTCCAGGCCCCGCAGCTCCTCGGCGAACATGGTCGAATCGGCGCGCTTGTTCCCGAAAATCACGGTGACCTGGGACTGCGGCTCCTCTTCCAGGGCGGTCGTGACCAGCGACAGCACCGGGGTGATGCCCGAGCCGGCCGCCACCGCCACATGGTGCCGTGCCCGCTCCGGCTCGGTCGGCACCGTGAACCCGCCCATCGGCGTCATCACCTGAACGGCCTGCCCGACGCGCACCTGATCGTTCAACCAGTTCGACATCGCTCCCCCGCGCACCCGCGCGCTGGCCACGCGCAGCCGGCCGGTGCGGGCGTAGGCACCTCGGGAGGAGCAGATCGAGTACGAGCGGCGTACCTCCGCGCCGTCGATCACGGCGCGCAACGTGAGGTACTGACCGGGGGCGAACTCGAACTCGCTGCGCAGCGCCTCGGGGACGTCGAAAGTCAGTGCCACCGACCGGTCGGTCAGGCGCTCGACGTCGGTGACCCTCAGCTCGTGAAAGCGGGCGCGACGGCGCGGAGGACGGCTGACGATCAGGCTCACGCGAAGGTCAACAACGCCGGAGCGCCCGTCATGCCGCCCCGCTCCAGCGTGCACCTCCTCGACGCACTCGGCGCAGCCGTAGATCTGTCCCGAGGCCAGCGGCCCGCCGTCACAGTGTCAGACTGGGCGAGTGAGCCATGGGCACCACCATCACGCATCTCCCGGGCCGGCGGACTCTCCCCCGTCTGCCGATGCCAGCGTGCGCACCGCCCGTCACACCGACGCCCCGGCGGTCGGTCTGGTCCAGAACGCCGTGTTCCGCGCGACGTACGCCGAGGTGCTGCCCGACGAGGCGATCGCACAGTTCGCCCCCGGGGCCTTCGCGGCGGCATGGCGAGACGCGCTTGCGGGCCCTCCCAGCCCGCTGCACCGTGTACTGGTCGCGTGCGCGGGTGAGCAGGTCGTCGGGTTCGCCGCCCTGGGGCCGACCTCCGACACCGACCCCACGCTGCCCGAGCACACGGGAGAGATCTACGTGATGGGCATCCACCCCGATGCCCGTCGCAGCGGACACGGCTCGCGCCTGCTCAACGCCAGCGCAGACACGCTCCGCGCCGGGAACCATCACGCCCTGGTCGCCTGGACCCTCGCGGATGACGCGGGCACCCGCGACTTCTGCGCCACGGGAGGTCTGGAGCCGGACGGCGCATGGCGCGACCGCGTCGTCGACGCCGAAGGGCGAGTCGCCCGCGAGGTTCGGCTGCTGGCTCATCTCGGCGAGTGAGGAGCTGGGGTCGAGCGAACCGGCTCAGCCCGGCCACCCGGCAGGGAATCGCGGTCGGGGTGGCCACCGGGGCCTACGGCATCGGGTGCGGTGCCCTCGGGGTGGCCGCCGGGCTGTCGGTCCCCCAGACGATGCTGACCTCGCTGCTGCTGTTCAGCGGGGGCTCACAGTTCGCGTTCTTCGGGGTCGTGGGCGCCGGCGGCTCGGCCGGCACCGCGGTGGCCGCCTCGACCTTGCTGGGACTGCGCAACGCCTTCTACAGCGTCCAGATGGCGCAGGTGCTCCGGCTCTCCGGCTGGCGCCGCCTGCTCGCCGCCCATCTGACCATCGACGAGTCGACGGCGGTCAGCATCGGTCAGGCCACGCCGTCCGAACGGCGTCGCGGCTTCTGGGTGACCGGGCTGGCGGTCTTCGTCCTGTGGAACCTCATGACGCTGACCGGTGCGCTCATCGGGGACGCGCTGGGCGACCCCCGCACGTACGGTCTCGACGCCGCCGCCGCAGCGGCCTTCCTCGCCCTGCTGTGGCCCCGACTTCGTGGTCTCGACCCGTTGGCAACCGCTGTCGTAGCCGTGGTGTTGTCGGTGGCGGTCGCGCCTTTCACCCCCGCTGGGGTCCCGGTGCTGGTGGCTGTCCTCGCTGCGCTGGTGGTCGGCCTGTCGCCTCGCCCGTCCCGGGTGCCACGGCCATGAGTCTGTGGCTGGCCGTGCTCGTGGCGTGCGGACTCTCGTACGCGATGAAGCTGTCCGGCTACCTGGTGCCCCCGCAGGCGCTCGATGACGAACGCGTGCGGCGCGTCACCCCGCTGCTGCCGGTCGCTCTGCTCAGCGCCCTGATCCTGACCCAGTCGCTGCTGGACGAGGCCGGCCGCCTCACGCTGGACGCCCGTGCCGCCGGCTTGGCCGTCGCAGTCGTGGCGTTGATGGCCCGGGCACCGTTCCTGCTGGTGCTGGCTCTCGCCGCCCTCACCGCAGGGCTGGTCCGGATGGTCGCCGGCTGACGCTCCTGCCCGCGCCCTCGAGTCAGCGCATCATCGGTGTGGTTCGAACAGACGAGCGACGGAGCCGTTACTCAACCGGCCCGCCCCGGCTACTCATGTCGTGCGTCACCGGCCATGAGCGCTGGCCACGCCGCTAGGTTGCCCTGAAAGCCACCGACCCATGAGGAGCACCCATGAAAGCACCAGCCGCCACGGTAGGAGCCGGCTTCGCCGCCGCGGTCGTCGCCGGAGCCGTGCTCGCTGGCCCAGCGCAGGCCACACCGCAGGGCTTCACCGAGGAGGAGTTCGGTGTGGGCTACTTCTACGGCACCTTCGACGCGGACCCGGGCTACGCTCTCCTGGTCGGGGGGAGCGCCGAGGAGTTCTGCGAGGACGGCCCGGACGACCCGTTCGGCACCGCCGAGCCCGGATCCGCGACGGCTCGCGTTTTCACCCGGAACAACGGAACGGTCGTGACCAAGGTCAACTCTCGCGACCAACCCCTCTACCTCTACGTGACGCCACTCGACGGGCCAAGCTTCATCACGGAGTTCTGCGACATCTACTTCGACGATGACCCCACCACCAGCGTTCCCGACCCGGTGGCCAGCGGAACAGCCAACCTCAAGGTGCGCAACACGGTGTTATCCGAGTCCACCGTGGACATCTTCAACTCCGTCAACGGCTTCCTGACGGCCGGTGACGGCACCGAGTACAAGGTCCGTGCTTCGGTCGACGTCCTGCTCGAGAACGGCGCGCCCACCACGAACCCGGTCGACTTCGTCAACTTCAGCCTGACCGAAATCCGGCGCTGACCGCCGAGCCAGACGCCACCGCCGCCGGCTGACCCGCTGCCTGCCCTCGGGGCTGACGCATCGGGCCGACCCCACTGCCTCGACACGCCATTTCCGACCTGATGCTGCGCGCCAAGCGACTTTTGAGGGTATCTTAGGTGAACACGCGGTTAACGGGAGGTGGACAACGTGGATCAGATGCGGGTCAGACGTCAGTCGGCGCGGGGGCCGGTCGTGTCCTGGGTGCCGGTGACCGACGCCTCGGGGCGTGTTCGGATGGAGATGCGGTGGCTGGTAGGCGCCGACCGCCTCGACGCACGCGTGACGCGGCAGCACCGCCGGGTTGCCGCGTAGCGGCACCACTGCCGCCATACACGCGCACGGGGCGGGCCGGTACGAGACCGGCCCGCCCCGTCGGCGGTGCACGCCCGCGCTACTGAGGCGCGGGCGTCAGCTTCAGTCTGAGCTGCTTCCGGCTGCGGCCTCGGACTGTGCGGGCTCACTCGAGCCCCCACGGTTGCGACCGCCACGACGGCGCCGGTTACGACGAGGGCGAGCCTGCGAGGTCTCCTCGTCGTCGCTTTCGGCGCCGCTCATCGCCTCGGCGGCGTCGGCGGCGTCACCGGGCACGATCACCGAGGCCGGCTCCTCGGCCGGCTCGACCACGTCCGGCGCAGGCGCAACGGGGGCACTGGCCGACGGCGGGGTCGCCACCGTCTCGGCTGCGGGCTCGTCGGCCACGACGGCGCCCAGCGACAGCTTGCCGCGCGGGTCGACCTCCTTGAGCTCGACCTGGACCTTCTGACCCACCGAGAGCACGTCCTCGACGGCGTCGATGCGCTTGCCACCGACGAGCTTGCGGATCTCGGAGATGTGCAGCAGGCCATCCTTGCCCGGCGACAGCGACACGAACGCACCGAACGTCGTGGTCTTGACCACGGTGCCCAGGAATCGCTCCCCGACCTCGGGCATCGTCGGGTTGGCGATGGCGTTGATGGCGTTGCGCGCCGCCTCGGCCGAGGGACCGTCCACGGCACCGATGTACACCGTGCCGTCGTCCTCGATGGCGATGTCGGCTCCGGTGTCCTCCTGGATCTGCTTGATCATCTTCCCCTTCGGGCCGATCACCTCGCCGATCTTGTCCACCGGAACCTTGACACTGATGACACGCGGAGCGAACGGGCTCATCTCGTCCGGGGCGTCGATGGCCTCGGTCATGACGTCGAGGATGTGCAGCCGTGCCTCGCGGGCCTGGGTGAGCGCTCCACCCAGCACCGAGGCGGGGATGCCGTCGAGCTTGGTGTCGAGCTGGATCGCCGTGACGAACTCGGAGGTCCCTGCGACCTTGAAGTCCATGTCGCCGAACGCGTCCTCGGCCCCGAGGATGTCGGTCAAGGCCGCGTAGGCGGTCTCGGTCTCACCGGAGTCGTTCTCGACCTCCGCCGACACCAGTCCCATGGCGATGCCGGCCACCGGGGCCCGCAGGGGCACGCCGGCGTTCAGCAAGGACATGGTGGACGCACAGACCGACCCCATCGAGGTCGAGCCGTTCGAGCTCAACGCCTCGGAGACCTGCCGGATCGCGTAGGGGAACTCCTCTCGCGTCGGCAGCACCGGCAGCAGCGCACGCTCGGCGAGCGCACCGTGGCCGATCTCCCGACGCTTGGGCGAGCCGACCCGGCCCGTCTCCCCCGTGCTGAAGGGCGGGAAGTTGTAGTTGTGCATGTAGCGCTTGCGGGACACCGGGGAAAGAGTGTCGAGCATCTGCTCCATCCGCAGCATGTTCAGCGTGGTGACCCCCATGATCTGGGTCTCTCCGCGCTCGAAGATGGCCGAGCCGTGTGCCCGCGGGATCACCTCGACCTCAGCCGACAACGCCCGGATGTCCGAAGGGCCGCGGCCGTCGATGCGCACCTTCTCGCGCAGGATCCGCTGGCGGATGAGCTTCTTCTGCACCGCACGGTATGCCGCGGACAGCTCCTTCTCGCGCCCACCGAACGCGCCGTCACCGTCCTCGCCGGCCAGAGCCGACTTCATCGACTCCTTGATCTCGTCGATCCGCTCCTCGCGCTCGGCCTTGCCCGCGATCTGGAGGGCGGACGCCAGCGAGTCGCTGACCTCGGAGTCGACGGCCTCGAGGGCGTCGTCCTGGTAGTCCAGGAAGCGCGGGAACTCCCGCACCTCCTTGGCGGCCTCGGCCGCCAGCTCGGACTGCGCCTGGCACAGGGCGGCGATGAACGTCTTCGAGGCCTCGAGACCCTCGGCCACGACCTCCTCGGTCGGCGCCTGCTTGCCCTGCCCGTTGACCAGGTCCCAGGTGGCCTCGGTGGACTCGGCCTCGACCATCATGATCGCCACGTCCGGGATCGTGGAGCCGTCCTCGGCCGTGGTCTCACCCACGACGCGGCCGGCCACGACCATGTCGAAGGTGGAGCGCTCGGCGTCGCTGAAGTTGGGGAAGGCCACCCACTGACCGTCGATCAGCGAGACTCGCGTAGCACCGATCGGGCCGCTGAACGGCAGCCCGGAGATCTGGGTGGAGGCGGAGGCCGCGTTGATGGCCACCACGTCGTACTGGTGGTCGGGGTCCAAGGACAGCACCGAGATGACCACCTGCACCTCGTTGCGCAGGCCCGAGACGAAGCTGGGCCGCAACGGGCGGTCGATCAGACGGCAGGTGAGGATGGCCTCGGTCGAGGGTCGCCCCTCGCGACGGAAGAAGCTGCCGGGAATCTTGCCCACGGCGTACATGCGCTCTTCGACGTCCACCGTCAGGGGGAAGAAGTCGAAGTGGTCCTTCGGGTGCTTGCCCGCGGTCGTGGTCGACAGCAGCATCGTGTCGTCGTCGAGGTAGGCCGTGACCGACCCGGCGGCCTGCGCCGCCAGTCGCCCGGTCTCGAAGCGGACGGTGCGGGTGCCGAAGGCGCCGTTGTCGATGACGGCTTCGGCGGACGTGATCTCTGGACCCTCCATCGGGTCCTCCTATCTGTTGCGCTCAGCGCGGGGCATCGTCGTTGTGCCCGGCTGTTCTCACGTGTCGGTACGGGCGCTCGCGGCGGCCGTCGACGGGTACGCCGAAGCGACCCCCGTGATGGTGGTCATCCTCGGGAGTCGCTTCTGCGGGTGGTGCTCAGCGGCGTAGGCCGAGCCGCTTGATCAGCGACCGGTAACGCTCGATGTCGGTGTCGGCCAGGTAACGCAGCAGACGCTTGCGCTTGCCGACCAGCAGCAACAGACCACGACGACTGTGGTGGTCGTGCTTGTGCTGCCGGGAGTGCTCGGTGAGGTCGCGGATGCGCTGGGTCAACAGCGCCACCTGCACCTCAGGAGAGCCGGTGTCGCCCTCGGTCGTGCCGTACTCATCCATGATCTGCCTCTTGACAGCAACATCCAGCCCCACGGGCGACTCCCTTGATACTCGTTGCGCGGCGCTCCTGGGCAGTTCCACCAGGGCTCTCTGAATCCGCGGCCGTTGAACGGCAACTGTCAATCTAGCAGCGCGCGGCTCTCACCCCCAATTCCCCCACCCCCAGCCACATGTGGCGACCTCCGGCCGCCAACTCGAGGCCCGAGGTCGCGTTCGGGGCTGGGGGTGCAGGATCATGGCATCCATGGAGACCTTCGGTGAAGACTGGACCACCGGCCTGTGCGTGGCCGCCCACCCCGACGACCTCGAGTACGGCCTCGCGGCCGGGGTAGCGCGCTGGACCGGGCAAGGGAAGACGGTGACCTACCTGCTCGCCACCAGCGGCGAGGCCGGCATCGACGGCATCCCCCCGGTGGAGGTCGGCCCCCTCCGCGAGCAGGAGGAGCGAGACGGGGCCGCGCGCGTGGGGGTCGACGTGGTCGACTTCCTGGGTATGCCGGACGGCGGCCTGGAGTACGGCCGAGAGCTGCGCAGGGCCATCGCCTCGCAGATCCGCCTGCGACAACCCGACGTGGTCTTCTCCCTGACCCACCGGGAGCGGTTCGCCGGCGGTGGCACCAACCAGGCCGACCATCGCCACCTCGGCCTGGCCGCGTTGGACGCGGCGGCGGATGCGGGCAACCGCTGGATCTACCCCGAGCTCGAGGAACAGGGCCTGCAGCCCTGGTCAGGGGTCAGGCAGGTCTGCTTCGCCGGGTCGCCCGCACCCACACACACGGTCGACGTCACCGACACGTTCGCAGATGGCGTGGCGTCTCTGGAGGCGCACCAGCAGTACCTCGAGGGGCTGGGCCCGGACTACCCCACACCGACGGAGCTCCTCCAGGCCATCCTGGGCTCGTCCACCCACGAGGATCTCGGTGACTACACACTTGGCCTGGAGGTTTTCCAGCGCTGAGCTAGCATCGAGGTCGGGGGGTTCGGCCGGACGGGGGAAGGCGCATGGAAGGTGCACGCTGCTCAGCGGCATTGGTTCTGAGCGCCATCGCTCTCGGCGGCTGCGGGGACAGCTACGCCTGGGACGACTCACTCAGCGACAGCGCACGTGCTGAACGAGTCGACTCCCTGCTCAGCGGCGTCGACGCCATGACGGGTGAAGCGGTGGGCTCGCGTGGAGCTGAGGTCGCCCGGCGGATGACCGACGACGAGATCGTCGCGTCCGCGGCGTCCATCTGTGCGGGACTGCACGAGGGCCACGACACGGAGGAGGTCATCGACACGACCAGCGAGCGGGTGCCCGAGTTCCACGGCGCCGCCCTCGGCATCATCGGTCCACCCGCCGTCGAGTTCTTCTGCCCCGATCTCGCCCCGCAGTCCCCGTAGGCGCTCTGCCGGGTCGGAACGTCGAGCGCCCCGGGTCAGGTCCGTCGTTGACAGTTGGCGCACCAGAACAGGTTGCGCCCGGCCACCACCGCGCTTCGGACCACCGACCCGCAGCGCGGGCACGGCTCACCCTGCCTCTTGTACACCGACGAACGTCGACGACCCGGCCGGGGCGCCACCCCTCGCGCCATCTGGTCGAGCACCGTGGTGACCTGGCGCTCCACGGTCACGATGCGGCCGGTCACCACTCCGAGTGGCATCAGCAGCACCAGGTCGTCCCACAGGGCCTGCCAGGTATGCCGCTTGATCCGATGACCCTCGAACATCGGCCCGACGCGGTGCCGGAACAGCACCTCGCTGCGATAGACGTTGCCGACACCGGCCAGAACCTGCTGGTCCATCAGCAGCTCGGCGATGCTGCGTCGCGAGCGGTGGATCTTCGCCCAGGCACGCTCCGGGTCGCACTCGCCGGGCCGCAGCGGGTCGGGACCCTGCCGGGCGATGACGGCGGCCACCTCCTCCGGCGTCACCACCGCGCAGATGATCGGGCCGCGCAGGTCGGCCACGTGCCTCGCGGTCTCCAGCCGCAGGCGCACCTGGCCGCGCACCGGCGGCACCTGCGCCTCGGGATCGAGAGCGGTGAGTGTGAACTTGCCGATCAGCCCCAGATGCACGTGAAGTCGCAGGTCGGCGGCGAAGTCGACGAACAGGTGCTTGCCCCAGGCATCCGCCGCCTCGACCTCGTGGCCGTCCAACTGCGCAGCACCGTCGGCGAAACGCAGCTGCGGGCTGCTGGCCATCGGTGCCGTGCCTGCGAACGCCGCGTCGAGGTCACGGGCCAAAGCGTGGATCGTGTGGCCTTCGGGCATGCGGCCCATCCTGCCTGTCGATGAGCATCCGGCCGCACCTGGGCCGACCGCCTAGCCGGTGTTGCGCAAGCCGGCCGAGACGCCGTTGACCGTGATCAGCAGCGCTCGCTGCAGCTGGGCGTGCTCGTCGCCATCCGAGGTGTCGCCATCCGCGGAGTCCTCATCCGAGGTTCCCTCGGCCCGCAGCCGGCGCAACAGCTCGACCTGCAGGTAGGAGATGGGGTCGAGGTACTGGTCACGCACCGCCAACGAGCGCTCCAGCGTCGGCTGGTCGGCCAGCACGCCGTCCTGTCCGGTCAGCCGCTGCAGCTCGTCCACGGTGAGGTCGAACTCGGCCCGGATCGTGGAGAAGATGTACCGCAGCTCCCCCGGCACCAGTGTGTCGACGTAGTGCTTGGCGATGTCCAGGTCGGTCTTGGCCACCGTCATCTCCACGTTCGAGATGACGGCGCCGAAGAACGGCCAGTGCTCGAGCATGTCCGCCAGCAGCTCGGCGTGGCCGGCCTCGCGTGCCGCGCGCAGGCCGGACCCGACGCCGAACCATCCGGGGACGATCTGTCGCGTCTGGGTCCACCCGAACACCCAGGGGATGGCCCGCAGCCCCTCCAGGCCCTGGCCGGTGTCGGGTCGCTTGCTCGGCCGGGAGCCGATGTTGAGCGCGCCGAGCTGGTCGACGGGGGTAGCGGCCACGAAGTAGGCGGGCAGATCCTCGCTGTCGATCAGGGCGCGGTAGGTCTCGTAGGCGGCGTCGCTGACCAGGTCCATGACCTCGTCCCAGCGGGCGATCTCCCCGGCACTGGCCCAGGCCTGCTGGTGCAGGGCGCTGCCTCGCAGCACGGCAGCCACGGACAGCTCCAGGTTCTCCTTGGCCAGCGCGGGCAGGGAGTACTTGTCGGAGATGACCTCTCCCTGCTCGGTGAACTTGATCTCCCCTTCCAGCACCCCGGGCGGCTGGGCGAGGATGGCCTCGTACGTCGGGCCGCCACCGCGGCCCACAGAGCCGCCGCGCCCGTGGAAGAGCCGCAGCCGCACGCCGTGGCGAGCCGCGACGTCGCGCAGCGCACGCTGCGCCTGGTGGATGCCCCACTGGCTGGTCAGCACCCCCGCCTGCTTGTTGGAGTCGGAGTAGCCCAGCATGACCTCCTGCACGTCGCCGCGCAGACGGACCAGCTCACGGTAGGCGGCGTTGCTGAGCAGCGCGTCGACCAGGTCGGCCGAGCCGCGCAGCTCGTCGATCGTCTCCAGCAGCGGCGCGAAGCCGATGCGAGCGAACGCCCCGTTGCCCTCGGGACCGGGATGCAACGCGAGCAGTCCGGCCTCCCGGGCCAGCACCGCGGCGGCCAGGATGTCGTCCGGGCCCTGCGTCATCGAGACGATGTAGGTCTCGATGACCTCCGGGCCGTAGGTGTCCAGCGCCTGCCGGATCTCGTCGAACACCGCGAGGGTCCGAGGCCGGCCGGCGGCCGGGGTCAGCAGGGGGCGGCGCGAGGCCAGCTCCTCGGCCAGGACCGCCGTGCGAGCGGGCTTGTCCAGCTCGGCATACGGCGTGTGCAGGTGGCCGACGGTGTCGAGCACGTCGGCCAGCAGCTCGTGGTGCTTCTCGGCGTGCTCGCGCACGTCGAGCGTGGCCAGATGCAGACCCACGCCGGCCAGGGTCTGGGTGGCGCGAGCCAGCCGCCCGTCGGCCACGAGCTCGCCCCCGTGGTCGCGCAGCGAGTCGGCGACCAACGTGAGGTCGGCCACCAGCTCACGCGTGCTGGTGTAGTCGCGACCCGGCTCGTGCGCCGACCCGGCACGCACCCGCCGCCGGGTGTTGAGCAGCTTGGCCTTCACACAGGTCAGCTTGAGGCGGTAGGGCTCGGCCGCGTTCAGCTCCTTGACTCGCGGGTCCAAGCCGGGAAGGTGGTCCAGGTCCTCCTTCAGTGACGCCCGAAGGTCGGGCGAGACCTCGACGATGACCGTGGAGCTGGAGACCTGCGAGATCAGCACGTCCAGGATGGAGAGGGCGACGCGCGTGGCGTGCTCCTGGTGCAGCCGGAGGACCTCGGCGGTCACCTCGGGCGTCACGTTGGGGTTGCCGTCCCGGTCGCCACCGATCCAGGAGCCGAAGCGCACCGGAGGCGACGCCGGGTCCATCCGCACCCCGTGCTCAGCCAGCAGGTCGGCCAGCTGGCCGAGCAGCTCGGGCATGGTGGTGGTCAGCACCTCGTCGAGGTAGTACATGGCGTTGCGCGCCTCGTCCATCGGCGTCGGCCGGGTGGCGCGCAGCTCGTCGGTCTGCCAGATGAGGTCCACGTACTCGGCCAGCGCGCGGTCCTGCCGCCGCCGGGCCATCGACTCGGGTTCGGTGGAGCGGGCCAGCTCGTCGCAGAGGTGCCGGATCTTGGTCAGCACCGAACGGCGGCTGGCCTCGGTGGGATGGGCGGTGAACACGGGGCGCACGTCGAGCTCGGCGACCACCTCGGCCAGCCGCTCGGTCCCACTGGTCTCGACGATGTCGGCAACGGTGCTGGCCAGCCAGCCGTGGGACTCCTGGCGCTCGGACAGCGAGCGCACCCGGTGGACCTGCTCGGCGGCGTTCGCGAGGTGGAAGTAGGCGGCGAAGGCTCGCACCAGGTCCGTCGCGGTGGACAACGGAAGGTCGGCGAGCAGCTCGCGCACGCGCGCGGCTGCGTCGGGGTCCCCGGACTTGCTCTCCTTGGTCTGCATCCGGACGTGCTCGACCTGGTCCAGCAGCTCCTGGCCGTGGTGTCTGACCAGGGACTGGCCGAGCAGAGTGGACACGCGGCGCACGTCGGCGCGCAGCTCGGGGCTGATCGGGTCATGGCTCACGCAGGTGACCATATCGAGGATGGTGTTTCACCGGGATTGCTCCTCCGGCGGAAGCTCGCGCAGCGTCTCCCAGATCTTCCTCGCGGCCGGCGCGGCGATCTCGCCTCCGATACCGCCTTCCTCCACGAGGACCACGACGACATACTCCGGGTCCGGAGCAGGTCCGTACGAGGCGTACCACGCGGTGGCGCGGGATCCCAGCGCTTCGGCCGATCCCGTCTTGCCGGCCACCGGATAGCTGTCCAGGTCGAAGCCGTCGAACGCCGACGCGCCCGTCCCGGCGGTGTTGACCCCGAGCAGCCCCGATCGCACGACTTCGAGGGCCTCGGCGTCCCAGAACAGCTCGCCGCGGCGCTGTGCCGGGAAGTCTTCGACGAGTGTGCCGTCGAGCCGCTGGGTTCCCGCGGCGACCTGAGGAGCCCACAGGATGCCCCCGTTCGCCACCGCGGCGTACGCGGTGCCCAGCTGCAGCGGGGTGACGGCGAGGTCACCCTGGCCGATCGCGAAGTTCACCGCGTCGCCGGCTCGGTACTGCCAGCCGTCGGCACAGCTCTCGCGGGCCGACCGCTCGAGGAAGGCGCGACGCTGCCGGTCCTGTACCCCTGGGTATCCGCGCTCGGCGCGCCGGCAGATCTGCCCCTTCTCCGCCTCCCACGCCTCGCGTGTCGCTTGCCGGCCGGGCACGGTGCCCACCACCTCACCGGGCAGGTCGATGCCGCTGCGCCGTCCGAACCCGGCGTCCTCGGCGATGAGGACGTACGGGTCACGCAGGTCCCGCTCGGCGGACAGGCCTCCCAGGTCGGTCCAGCTGTCGTAGGCCCACCGGTAGAACACCGTGTCGCACGACACCTCGAGGATGCGCTGCAGGTCCAGCTCGCCGTAGCCCTGGGATCTGAAGTTGGTGAACCGGGTACCGGCGATCCGCACGGCGCCCGGGCACGCGTACTCCTGGTCGGGGTCGACGCCGGAGGCGAGAGCAGCGGGGAGCGAGAAGGCCTTGAACGTGGAGGCTGGAGGGTAGGTCTCGGCCAGGACCCGGTTGACCAGAGGCTCTCCCCCGTCCGGGTCCACCAGGGCGTCGTAGTCCGCCGCGGAGATTCCGGACGTCCAGATGTCCGGGTCGTAGGTGGGCCAGCTCGCCGCCGCGACCACCGCCCCATCGTCGACCCGCATGACCAGACCGGCAGCGGCGCGAGCGGGGCGCCCGGCGGCACGCGCCCGGCCGACCGTCTGGCGGAGCACTCGCTCGACGCGAGACTGGACCTGCACGTTCAGATGAGTGCGCAGGTCCAGCCCCCGGACGGCCTTGTCCCGGCTCACCTCACCGGTCACCGACCCGCTCGGGTCGACGGAGAGGACGTTGCGCTCCGGCTCGCCCCGCAACGCCTGGTCGTACACGGCTTCGAGCCCCGCACGACCCACGACGTCCTCGGGCCCCAAGGGCGGGTCCGTGCTGGCTACCTCGTCCTCACTGGGGCGGCCGAGGTAGCCCAGCACGTGGGCGGCGTTCACCTCCTCGGAGGGGTAGTCCCGGACCGGGCGGGACTCGACGGCCAGCCCGGGAAAGTCCTCCGGACGCTCCACCAGGGCCAGGGCCGCCATCGGGTCGACGTCGCGCGCGATGACGACGGGCTGGAACGGCAGGCCACTGAAGCACAGCGGCGCGGCCGGCGCGCCCTCGGTGCCACACACGCGCGTCCGGCCCCACAGTCGGCCCGGGTCGAGGCCGAGCTCGCCGGCCACGCCATCGAGTAGGGCGCGGCCTTCGTCGTCGGAGGCGGCCAAGGTCGAAGGGTCGACGGTGACGACGGTGCTGGCCGCGTTACCCGCCAGGGTCTCGCCGTCCGCGTCGAGGATCCGCCCGCGCAGGGCCGGCTCGAGCACCTCACGCGTGTTCGCCTCGGCAGCCTGTCGGGTCAAGTCGGCCTGGTCGAGGCCCTGCCACTGGACCAGCCGCGCGATGAGGATCCCCACGAGGGCCACGGTCACCGCGATCAAGGCCCACGTCGGCCCGATACTCAGGTTGCGCCGGCCCCGGTGGAAGGTCGGCTTCAGGTCCACCGGCGCACCGCCAGCCACCGTTCCAGGCCGGTGAGTGGAGGCAGCAGGAGCACCGCGACCAGCACGGTGGCGGCCCACGTCCACCACAGGTCGACCAGACCCGCCTCGGTGATGCCCGCGGCCGTCGCAACTCCCCGCACCATGACTACACCCAGGCTGGCCAGCGCCACTGCGGCCAGCGGAGCCAGCGGAAGCACCACCGGGGAGGCGGCGACATACCGGCGGCTCAGACCCAGCAGGGCGCCCACCGCGGCGTACGTCAGCGCGCTGGCGCCCATCGGCTCCGCCCCCGGTGGCACGACGTCCAGCAACCACCCTCCCGCCAGTCCCATACCCGCCCCGGCCCACGGTCCCCGCAGCAGCGCCGTGCCAGCCACCGCCACGAGCACGAGGTCGGGGGGTCCGGGCAGCGAGCGGGGGGCCACCGACATGGCGAGCGCCCCCAGCAGCAAGAGCGCACCCCGCACCGTGAGGCCGAGGGCGCGCGTCACGGCCGCTGCCCGCCGGTGAGGACCACGACCGTGTCGAGCCGGTCGGCGTCGACGGCGGGCCGCACGACCGCAGTCCCGGCCAGCTGTCCCGAGTCGGGATCCACCGAGGTCACGGTGCCGACCTCGATGCCGGCGCTGTAGGGCACGTCACCCGGGCTCCCGAGCGTCCTGACCACATCCCCCACCGACATCGGGGAGTCCCCGATCGCGGTCAACGTCAGCTCATCGGCACCTCGGCGTGGCACCTCGGACGGCGCGGTCGCTGAGAGCGAGCCCAAGGCGCCCTCACGCCCGACCCGGACGCCGACCACGACGCTGCGGTCACCGAGCAGCACGACCTCTGCACTCGAGGGGTCGACACGCAGCACGCGGCCGACGAGGCCGTCGGCGTTGAGCACCGTACGGTCGGCGCGTACCCCCTGCCGTGAGCCCGCGTCGATGGTGACGACACGCGCTCCGGCCGGCGAGGTCTGTGGGGTGGCCGCTACCACCCTCGCCCCCACCGGCCTGAGGCCCGCCGTCCCGGGAAGGTCGAGGTCCCCTGCCGCGAGGGCCGCGTCCTGCCGGCCCCGGAGGCGTTCGACCTCGACGGCAAGGCGGTCCCGTTCGGCCGCAACCCGGTCCAGCTCGTCCCGGTCCCACCCCCGGATGGCCTGTTGCACGGGCGTGAAGACGCTCGCCGAGGCGGCCCGGACCGGCTCGGTCCAGCTCGGGCGGGCCAGGTCGAGCACCAGCACCGCGCACGTCAGCGCCAGCAACACCCCCAGGACCTTCCTCACGAGACGCCGCTCACCAGGTGGGTGCCGTGACCAGGACCCGCTGCAGGGCCGAGAAGTCGTCCACACAGGCTCCGGCGCCGCGGATCACCGCGTAGCGGGGCTCCGGCACCACACGAACCGGCAGGCCGAGGTCGCGATGCAGGCGGCGGTCCAAACCCTGGAGGAGGGCACCGCCACCGGTGAGGACGGCACCGCTGTGCAGCAGGTCACCCGACAGCTCGGGTGGGCAGACGTCCAGGACCTCGAGGACGGCGCTGGTGATCTGCCCCACCACGGGCTCGATCATCTCGCTGACCTCCTCGGACGACAGCGCCACGGTGCGCGGAAGCCCGGTGCTCAGATCGCGGCCACGCACCCGGGTCGACAACGGCATCTCCAGCGGGACGGCAGCACCGACGGCGTGCTTGATGCCCGCAGCGCTCCGCTCCCCCAGCAGCAGGTCGTGCCGAGCCCGCACCCCGGCCACGATGGCGGCGTCGACGTCCGCACCCGCGGTGCGCACGCTGCGCGCGTTGACGACGCCCCCGAGGCTGATGATGGCGATGTCGGTCGTGCCGCCCCCGATGTCCACGATCATCGAGGCGGACGCGTCGTGGACGGGCAGCCCGGCCCCGATCGCCGCGGCCATCGCCTCCTCGAGCACGAAGACCTGACGCGCCCCACAGTGAATCGCCGCGTTCTCCAACGTCGTCCGCTCCACCGCCGTCACCGCGCTCGGCACGCAGACGACCATGCGTGGCCGCAACAGGCGCGAAGCGCTGACTCGCTCCACGAAGGTGCGCAACATGGCCTCGGCGACCTCGGCATCAGTGATCACACCGTTGCTGAGCGGATACAGGGTGCGTACGGTCGACGGGGTACGACCGACCATCTCGAACGCGGGGGCGCCGGCGGCCAGCAGGCTGCCCGTCTGAGCCTCTACCGCCACCACGGTGGGCTCGTCGAGCACGACTCCACGACCCTGCTGGTGGACCAACGTCGAGGCGGTACCGAGGTCGAGGGCCAGGTCTCGGCCGAAGATCGGCGACCCGGATCCGAACCTCACCCGCCGATGGTAGCCAGCAGCGGCCTCTGGCCCCTCATGGGAGCAGCTGCACCTCGCCGGCCACCGGCACGACCACCCGGCCGTCGGCTGTGGCGGCGCACGTGATGCGTTCGGCGTCGCGGGCCTGCTCGGTGACGGGAACGGCGAAAGTGGCCTGCCCTGCGGACAGGTACACCATGTGCTGAGGCCCCGAAGACGTCACGTCTTTCACCGCGAAAGCACCCCAGGCCGATCCGGGCATCGCGCGATGCGCCGCCAGCAGCGCGGCCTGGGCGGGGCGGGACCAACCGGTACGGCCGCGCAGGTATGCCGTGTCCGGGGAGCCCGCGACGTGTCGTTGCACGACCTGGACGGCCGAGTCGGGGTCGAGGCCGCCGTAGCACGCCCCGTCGGGCAGAACGATGAGGTTGGCCGCGAACCTGTCCCCTCCGGTGTGCGAGCACTCCCAGGTGGCCTCGGGCCAGGCACGGCGCAGCTCGGCGGCCACCGGGCGCCCGCGGGTGGCGCAGCAGACGTCATGCCGCCCGTGTGCGCAGACGAGCAACAGGGAGGGGGTGCCGGCCGACGTGCCCGGCCCGGCTCGCACGGGCTCGACCGGGGCCGACTCGCTCGTGGCCTGAGCCTGCAGCAGCCGGCCGGCCTCCAGCAGATCCCCGGGGGTGGTCCAGGTGCCCCACGTGGTCACCGGGCCACGGGCGAGTACGGGATCGTCCACGACGCACCAAGCGCGGCGACGGGCCCCCGGGGCCGAGGCGGGCTCGTGCGCAGCCGGCCGGCCGGGGCGGCGGATCAGCATGATGCGAGCCCGAGCGCGCGCCGCGGCCCGGGTGAGGTCCTCTCGCGCGCTCGGGTCGAGCCCGAGGGAGTCCACTGCGGTCGGCAGCCATCGACTCTCGAGCTCGACGAGCAGCCAGCGACGCGCGGGCGGGGCGGTGCCGACGAGGGGGTCGCCCCGCCGACGCGCCAGGTCAGAGCAGCGAGGCTCGGATCGGGCGCCCGCGGACGTGGCGGGAGCGCCCCCCGCTGCCGACCCGTCGCCCGCGTCGGCGCTCACGCGTCGACCGGGACAGCCACCCCATGGCGCACGAGCGAGCGCGCGGCCACGAGGGCAGTCTCTGGGTCGGGGTCGAGGTCGGCGACCGTGACCCAGTCGGCGTCCAGAAACACGTGTAGGGCGCCGACCTGTTCCGGGGGAACGGTGAAACGGCCGGCTCGGGAGCGCACCTGCATCGCTCCCCGCTCGCCGTGAGGGTGAGTCTGAAGCATCAGGTGCGCACGTTGGCGTAGCGCGGACGAGAGGTCCAGGGACGCCACCGCGGCCCCGGTCGAGACCGGGCTGAGCGCTTCCGGACGCTGCGAGTCCCGGGCCCGGCTGGCCATCCGCGCGCCGACCCGGTCCACCGGCACCTCACGGAGGGCCTGGATCAGCGCCTCGCGGGTCACCTCGAGGTCCTCGTTGATCGCGTCCGGACGGGCGACGTCGGCCCCGAGCGCGAGCGACTGCCTCACCTCGCGTCGCCTGCCCAGACATGAACGGGCCTCGTCCAGCAGGGCCTCGGCAAGGTGGTGACGCGTCCACCCGTGCACGCCCACGGTGAGGTGGATGCTGACTCCGCCGAGGGCGGCAGCGCTGTGGATGTAGCCGCGCGGCAGGTAGAGGCAGTCCCCGGGCTCCAGGGTGGCCTCGATGGCCGCCGGGCCCGCCGCCGCCTCTTCGACCTCACGGCGACGCTCGGCCCACGGCTGGTCGCGCAGGGGCGCGGGCAGCACCGGCTCGCGGATGGACCAGCGCTTCTGACCGTGGACCTGGAGCACGAAGACGTCGTGGACGTCGTAGTGGTCGGCGAACCCCTGGTTCTGGGGGGGTGTGACATAGGCGTTGACCTGCACGGGGTGCCCGAGGGCGGCAGCGAGGTCCTGGCTCCACCGGGCGACCGGCTCCCACGTGCGATGGAGGCCCTGCAGCACGACGGTGGCCCCGTCGGCGAAGAGCGAGAGAACCGCATCGTCACTGATCTGGTCGCGGACACCGGCCCCGACACCGCCGCCGATCGTGTACGCCGACTCCGGCAGCGTCTTCCCGTTCTTGGCCAGACGCAGGAAGGGCGTACGCAGGCCGCGACGCGAGAGGAGCTCGTCCACCGCAGCGAGGGAGAACAGGTCGCCGAAGTCCTCGTCGTTCCGGTCGGCACGGCTACTGAGCAGGGCTTCCCGCGCCCAGTAGGTCGACGCGAAAGTGTCGAGGTCGCACGCGAGGAGGCGAGTGAGAGCCGTGCTACCGGCCCGCACCCGCCCCTCGAGATCGTGACTGCTCACCCGGCCTGCCCGTCGGCACCACCGTCCGCCCCGCCATCGGCACCACCATCTGCGCCGCCGCCTTCGGCACCACCATCGGCCGGGCCGTGCCCGGCCTCACCGTCGGCACCACCGTCACCCCCGCCGCCTTCGGCTCCTCCGTCAGCGGGACCGTGCTCGGCCTCCCCGTCGGCACCACCGTCGGCACCACCATCCGCGCCGCCGTCCGCGCCGCCGCCTTCGGCTCCACCGTCGGCCGGGCCGTGCTCGGCAAACGCCTGTTCCACGTCCTCGTCGTTGTTGAGGTTCGAGTCCTGGAAGTCGTTCGTGCTCATGGTCTCCTCCGTCGTTGCCGTCTGCGGCCGGCTTTCTCACTCCGGCTCCGCCCCCATGTCTACTCCCCTCCGCGGTGGGCGCAACCGCGGGGGTCCGACGCGGTGGCCCCGGCTCAGCCGAGGTCGGGGAACCAGATGTCGATCTCGCGAGCGGCGGACTCGGTCGAGTCCGAGCCGTGCACGATGTTCTGCTGCACCGAGCCTCCCCAGTCACGGCCGAGGTCGCCGCGGATGGTGCCGGGCAGGGCGGCGGTCGGGTCGGTCGCACCGGCCAGCGCGCGGAATCCGGGGATGCACCCGTGTCCCTCGATCACCGCGGCCGCGAGGCGACCCGAGGACATGAACTCCACCAGCGGCTCGTAGAACGGCTTGCCCTCGTGCTCGGCGTAGTGGTCGGCCAGCTGGTCGGGCCGCGCATCAGTCACCGCGAGAGCGACAAGCGTGTAGCCCTTCGCCTCGATCCGCCGCAGGACCTCTCCGGTCAGGCCGCGTTGATACCCGTCCGGCTTGACCAGGACCAGGGAGCGCTCGGGCTGCGTGTGCTCAGTCACGCACGCCAGCCTATCCAGAAGCACCGGTGAGTCTCGCGGCGAGAGTCACCTCGGCCGCTGCTAGCCTTCCCCCGCGGAAAGGGGATGCGATGACATCGAAAGCGACACAGACGAAGACGGACAAGCCGAGTCTGGCGACCCGCGCCATGGACGCGATCGAGCGGGTGGGGAACAAGATCCCTCACCCGTTCTGGTTGTTCCTCATCCTGGCGCTCATCGTCCTCATCCTCAGCGCCATCCTCGGGCCGCTGGGCATCAGCGTCGACGCGCCGGGCGAGGACGAGCCGGTGGCCATCGAGAGCCTGCTCACCGTCGACAACATGCGCCGGATCGTCGTCGAGTCGATCTCCAACTTCACCGGGTTTCCCCCGCTCGGGATCGTCCTGACGGTGATGCTGGGGGTGGCCGTCGCCGAGGGTAGTGGCATGATCACGGCAGCCGTGCGCCTGGTGGTGAGCAAGGTGTCCGGACGCTGGCTCACCTTCGCCATCGCCCTGACCGGCGTCACCGGCTCGCTGGCCTCCGACGCCATCATCGTCATCCTGCCGCCCCTGGCGGCCATGGCCTACCTCGCCGTCGGCCGCAGCCCGCTGCTCGGGATCGGGGTCGGGTTCTCCGCGGTCGGGGCGGGCTTCAACGCCTCCCTGGTCATCAACGCCACCGACCCGCTGCTCGCGGGCATCAGCACCAGCGCGGCGCAGATCGTCGAGGAGGACTACGTCGTCTCTCCGCTGGCCAACATCTACTTCACGGTGGTCTCCTCCATCTTCCTGGCCGCCCTGATCACCCTGGTGGCCGAGCGGTACGTGGGACCGCGGCTGGAGCGCGAGGCGGAGGACTTCACCACCTCGGAGCAGGGCGGCCGTCAGACGCACGGCCAGGAGGAGCGCGATGCGACATCCGAGGACTCCTCTGCCTCGGACGCCCTCGAGGACGCCGAGTCCCTGGAGGACCTGGCCCTGGACGACTCCGAGAAGCGCGGGCTGCGCAACGCCGCGATCGCCGCGACCGTGTTCGTGATCGCCTTCTGCGGCGCCGTGGCCATCCCCGGCTCGCCCCTGCGCGCCCCGGACGGCACCATCCTCACCGGCCCGGCTCTGCTCAGCGTGTCGATCATCATCGCGCTGCTCTTCGTCGTGGTCGGAGTGGCCTACGGCAAGACGGTGGGAACGCTGTCCTCGTGGTCGGACCTGCCGGCCTGGATGACCTCGGGCATGAAGGACCTGGCCCCGGTCCTGGTGTTGTTCTTCGCCGCGGCCCAGTTCATCGCCTGGTTCAGCTGGTCCAACATGGGCACCGTCCTCGCCGTCGTCTCCTCCGACGCGATCGAGTCGCTGGGTGTGCCCAACGTCATCCTGTTCCTGGCCATCATCCTGATGGTGTACCTGCTGAACCTGTTCATCACCAGCGGCTCGGCACAGTGGACACTCATGGCGCCGGTGCTGGTGCCGGCCATGATGCTGCTCGACATCCAGCCTGGTGTGACCCAGATGCTGTTCCGCATCGGCGACTCGGCCTCCAACATCATCACGCCCCTGAACGTCTACTTCGCCCTGATGCTCACCTACCTCCAGCGCTACCGGAAGGACGCCGGAGTCGGCACGTTGCTGTCGATCACGTTGCCGGTGTCCGTGGCCATCCTGGTCGGGTGGACCGCGTTCTTCCTGCTCTGGTACGCAGTGGGCCTGCCGCTCGGGCCCGGTGTGCCGAGCCGCTGACCGAGGACGCTCAGGTCGCGTTGAGCACGCCCGTGCCCAGCAGGGCGAACAACACCAACGCCAGCCCGATGCGGTAGATCACGAACGGCGTGAACGTGTGGGTCGAGATGAAGCGCAGGAACCACGCGATCACCGCCAGCGCCACCGCGAAGGCGATCGCGGTGGCGACCCAGATGGGCCCCCAGGCCGGGGTCACCGGGTCGTCGGAGATCTTCAGCACCTGGTAGAAGCCCGAGCCCAGCACCGCGGGGATGGCCAGCAGGAAGGAGTACCTCGCCGCCGCCTCCCGGGTGTAGCCCATGAACAGGCCCGCGGCGATGGTGCCGCCGCTGCGGGAGACGCCGGGGATCAGCGCCATCGCCTGGGCGAAGCCGTAGATGATGCCGTGCTTCCAGGTGAGCTGGTCGAGCCTGCGCTCGGTGCGTCCGAGCCGGTCCGCGGCATACAGCACGAGCGCGAAGAGGAACAGCATCGTGGCCGTCAGCCACAGGTTGCGCAGGTCGGTCTCGATCCAGTCCTGGAGCGTGAAACCGAGCACGCCGATGGGCAGGGAGCCGATGATCACCAACCACCCCATACGCACATCGGGGTCGCTCTGGGGGACGCGCCCCAGGAGAGCCTGGCTCCAGCGACTGATGATGCGCGTGATGTCTCGCCAGAAGAAGACGAGCACCGCGGCCTCGGTGCCGAGCTGGCTGATCGCGGTGAACGCTGCCCCGGGGTCCTGTCCACCGATGAGCTGGCCCACGATGGACAGGTGAGCACTGCTGGAGATGGGCAGGAACTCGGTGAGGCCTTGGACGAGACCCAGCAGAATGGCTTGGGTGTAGTCCACGTTCAGGCCCCCTCGCCGGGGCCGGTCGGGTCCTCGCGTTCCCACTGTGCTCGGATGTCGTCGATCCTGCCGCCCTGGGTCAGGCACATCCACCACAGACCGCCGAAGATCAGCGCCACGATCGCCATCGCGGGCAGCACCAGTGCGCTGGCGAGGGTCAGCAGCTGCACCAGCCAGCCGAGCAGCACGCCGCCCCGTCGGCGCAGCAGGCCCGAGGCCACCACGCACAGCAGGGCCAGCGCGCTACCCCCCACCAGGTAGGTCGTGGCCCGGTCAGGCTCGTCGACGGCAACGGCGAACTGGCGCGCCACCAGCGCACCGAAGAACACGGTCATCGCCTGGCCCAACAGCGCCACCGCCCCGAGCCGCCGGGTCATCTTCCCCGGCACGTCAGAGGTGAAGAGAGCGGTCACGCGGCCATTGTTGCCGATCAACCGCACTGATCCGATTCGGTCCGGTGTCCCGCCTGCGGGTGGGCTCAGGTATCGGTGCGGCCCAGCAGCATGCGGACCTCGGCGGCGGTCACGACCGACCCGGTCGCCAGCACCGCACCGGAGACCCCGCCCTCGTCGGCCAGCCCGGCGGCGACGTCGACGGCATCGGGAAGGTCGGGCACCATCGTCACGCGGTCGGCGCCGAAGTAGCCCGTCGCCATCTCGGCCAGGCGGGCGGGGGCGATCGCCCGTGGCGAGGTCGTCCGGGTCACGACAAGGTGGTCCAGCACGGGCTCCAGCATCTCGACCATGATCTCGGCCTCTTTCTCGGCCAAGATCGCCAACACCCCGACGAGTCGGTGCACCGTGAAGGAGTCGCGCACGGCATCAACCAGCGCGCGCATCCCCGCGGGGTTGTGCGCGGCGTCCACCATGACCGTCGGGCTGCGGCGCACGATCTCCAGACGGCCGGGCGAGGTCATGCCGGCGAACCCTGCCCGGATGACGTCCTCGCTCACCGGTTGCTCACCGCCGCCGACGAACGCCTCCACGGCGGCGACGGCCAGCGCCGCGTTGTGGCTCTGGTACCCGCCGTGCAGCGGCAGGAACAGGTCGCGGTACTCCCCGGCGAGCCCCCGCACCGAGACCTGTTGACCACCGACGGCCACATCCCGCTCGGTCACGCCGAAAGCGATGCCCTGGGTGTAGGCCGTGGCCCCCACCTCGTCGCACCGCTCCAGCAGGATGGACATCACCTCGGGCTCCTGCTCCGCGATCACTGCGAGCGCACCCGGCTTGATGATTCCGGCCTTCTCGGTGGCGATCGCCTCCAGGGTGTCACCCAGCAGTCGGGTGTGGTCGATGGCGACCGGAGCGACGACGGCAACCTGGCCGTCAGCGACGTTGGTGGCGTCCCAGACACCGCCCAGCCCCACCTCGACCACCGCCACGTCCACCGGAGCGTCCGCGAACGCGGCGTACCCCACGACGACGAGCACCTCGAAGTAGGTCATGCGCGGGCCGCCCTGGGCCGCCCACTCCGCATCCACCATCTGCACGTAGGGCAGGACGTCGTCGTAGGCGTCCAGGAAGCGCTGGATGCCGATCGGCTCGCCGCCGATCGCTATCCGCTCCCGCATGTCGTGCAGGTGCGGGCTGGTGAACCGGCCCGTGTTCAGGCCCATCTCCCGCAGCAGCCGCTCCACCATGCGGGTGGTCGAGGTCTTGCCGTTGGTGCCGGTCAGATGGACGACGGCGAACGTGTGCTGCGGGTTGCCCATGAGGTCCATCACCCGGGCCACCCGGCTCAGCGTGGGCTCGACGACGTTCTCAGGGGAGCGTTGCAGGATCTCCTCGGTGACCACCGCCATCCGCAGCTCGAGGTCGTCGGGCTCGGTGCTCACGATGCCACCTTGGAGATCATCATCTGCACCGAGCGCCGACCGTCGAGCCGAGCCTCGGTACGGAACTGACCGGTGGCTGCTCCGGCCTCCGGCAGGGGAGTCCCCGGGCCCGCAGCCCCGAACTGCACGGCCAGCGTCTCGGACATCACCAGCCCTTGGTGCTCCATGGCCGCCTGCCAGACCTCGTCGTCGCCGACGACGGTCAGGCTGATCCGGTCGGTGACCTCGAGCTCGGCCTGTCGCCGGGCCTGCTGCACGGCGCGCACCAGGTCGCGGGCCAGACCCTCCCGCGCCAGGTCGGCAGTGACCGTCGTGTTGAGCACCACGAAGCCGCCCGAGGGCAACGTCGCGGTGGCCTGGCTGGTGGGCTCGTGCTCGGACATCGCCGACGCCGGGAAGCCGCCCACCTGCTCCTGGATGACCTCCAGGTCCTCCTCTGCCGACTGCTGCCACGCCGCTGACGGCGCGTACTCCGAACCCTCGGCGACCACGGTGTCGAGCACGTACTCCCCCTCACGCAGCTCGAAGCCACCGGCGTGAACCGTGCCGTCGGGCCCGACGGCCCAGTCGCCGGACTTGGCCGCCTTGATCGCCCGCTGCACGTCGGCACCGAGCCGGGGCCCGGCCGCGCGGGCGTTCACCGTGAGCCGCTGCTGGACCCCGAACACCTCGGCGGCCGGGTCGTCGACGTGCAGCACGTGCACCTCGTGGACGTTCACCTCCTCACGGACGATGTCGGCGAGGTCGAGCAGGCCCTCGGACATCGGCGTGACGACGGTCAGTCGCGACAGCGGCAGGCGCACCCGCAGCCTCTCGGCCTTGCGCAGAGCGGAGGCCGTCGAGCACACCTCGCGAGCGACGTCCATCGAGACCACCAGGTCCGGGTCGGCCGGCAGGTCCAGCGCATGCGGCCAGTCGGTCAGGTGCACCGACTCGCCGCCGGTCAGGCCGCGCCACACCTCTTCGGTCAGCAGCGGCAGCAACGGAGCGGCCACCCGGCAGGCCACCTCCAACGCCGTGTAGAGGGTGTCGAAGGCAGGCTGGGTCTCCTGTGCTTCCGAGCCCCAGAATCGGGGACGGGACCGCCGGATGTACCAGTTGGTCAGCACGTCCACGTAGGCCCGCACACTGGCGCAGGCCCCGGCGATGTCCGAGGCGTCCATCTGTTCCTGCACCTGCTCGACCAGCTCGCGGGTCTTGGCCAGCAGGTAGCGGTCCAGCCGGTGCGTCGACCCGGTCGACCAGAGGGCGGTGTAGGAGCCGTCGTCGCGACCTGCGCCGGGGTCCGCCGGCTCGGCCGCGTTGGCGTACAGGGCGAAGAAGTACCAGGCGTTCCACAGCGGCAGCAGAACCTGGCGCACCTCGTCCCGGATGCCCTGCTCGGTCACGATGAGGTTGCCCCCGCGCAGGATGGGCGAGGACATGAGGAACCAGCGCATGGCGTCGGCGCCGTCGCGGTCGAACACCTCGCGGACGTCCGGGTAGTTGCCCAGCGACTTGCTCATCTTCTGCCCGTCGTGCCCCAGCACGATGCCGTGGCTCAGGCAGGTCGAGAACGCGGGCCGGTCGAACAGCGCCGTGGCCAGGATGTGCAGGGTGTAGAACCAGCCGCGGGTCTGCCCGATGTACTCCACGATGAAGTCGGCCGGGAAGTGGTGCTCGAACCACTCCGTGTTCTCGAAGGGGTAGTGCACCTGGGCGAAGCTCATCGACCCGGAGTCGAACCAGACGTCGAGGACGTCCTCGACGCGGCGCATCTGCGAGCGCTCGCCCTCGGGTCGGGGGTCGTCGGGGTTGGGGCGGGTCAGCTGGTCCACGAACGGGCGGTGCAGGTCGGGCTCACCGTCGCGGTTGCGCGGCAGCTCACCGAAGTCGCGCTCCAGCTCGGCGAAGGAGCCGTAGACGTCGAGCCGCGGGTAGGCAGGGTCGTCGCTGCGCCACACCGGGATGGGGCTGCCCCAGAACCGGTTGCGGGAGATGGACCAGTCGCGAGCGTTCGACAGCCACTTGCCGAACTGACCCTCCTTGATGTGCTCCGGCACCCAGGTGATCTGCTCGTTGAGCTCGCCCATCCGGTCCTTGAACTCGGTCACCGCGACGAACCAGCTTGACACCGCCTTGTAGATCAGCGGCTCACGACAGCGCCAGCAGTGGGGATAGGAGTGGTCGTAGGTCTCGTGTCGCAGCAGCACCGTGCCCGCGCTCACGGAGCCGGTCTCGCCGGACCCGCGGGTGGCGGCCTTGAGGTGGTCGATGATCCCCGGGTTGGCGTCGAAGACCAGCAAGCCGGCGTAGTCGTCGACCGGAGCGTGGAAGGCCCCGTCCGGGCCCACCGGCATCACCGGCTCGATCTCCTCGCGGTCGGTGACCTCCTTGTCCTCCTCACCGAAGGCGCCGGCACTGTGCACCAGCCCGGTGCCGTCGGTCGTGGTGACGAAGTCGGCCTCGACCACGCGGTGAGCGCGCGCGTGGCCGGCGTAGTAGTCGAACGGCGGGACGTAGGAGTAGCCGAGCAGGTCGGCCCCGGTGAGGCGACGCAGCACCTCCGGGTCGCCACCGAGCTCGCGGGCGTAGGCGCCCAGCCGCGCCTCGGCGATGAGATAGCGCTCGTCCCCGGCCTCCCCGTCGCCGGGCTGCACCAGCACGTAGTCGATCTCAGGGTCGACCATCACCAGCAGGTTGGCCGGTAGCGTCCACGGCGTCGTGGTCCAGACCAGCAGCAGCGCACCGTCCAGGTCGTCCTCGGAGTCGATCCGCAGCCCCACCGTCACGGCCGGGTCCTGACGCACCTGGTAGACGTCCTCGTCCATCCGTAGCTCATGGTTCGACAGCGGGGTCTGGTCGTTCCAGCAGTAGGGCAGTACTCGGAAGCCCTCGTAGACCAGGCCCTTGTCGTGCAGCTCCTTGAACGCCCAGATGACCGACTCCATGTAGTCGGGGTTCAGGGTCTTGTAGTCGTGGTCGAAGTCCACCCAGCGCGCCTGCCGTGTGACGTAGTCGCGCCATTCGTCGGTGTACTTCAGCACCGACTCCCGGCACTTGGCGTTGAAGGCCTCCACGCCCAGCTCGACGATCTCGTCCTTGGTCTTGATGCCGAGCTGGCTCATCGCCTCCAGCTCCGCCGGCAGGCCGTGGGTGTCCCATCCGAAGCGGCGCTCCACGCGACGGCCGCGCATGCTCTGATAGCGCGGCACCACATCCTTGACGTATCCGGTCAGCAGGTGGCCGTAGTGCGGCAGGCCGTTGGCGAACGGGGGGCCGTCGTAGAAGACGTACTCGTTGTCTCCGCTCTGCCCCGCCTCCCGCTGCTCGACGCTGGACTGAAACGTCTGGTGCTCGGCCCAGTAGTCGAGCACCGCACGCTCGATCTCGGGGAAGCGCGGCGAGGCGGTCAGCGAGGATGCGCCGGTCGTGGCGACACGGGGGTAGGTCATGCGGATGCTCCTGGCGGTACGGCCACGGGCTCATGGCGGCAGGTCTGGGTGCTGTCGTGCCACGAGGACGGCGCGCACGCCGCGGTACCACCTCGCTTGCCGGCACCCCAGGGCTGGGGCGCCGACCGCTCTGGTCGAAGGCGGTGTCGTCGCCCACACGTCCGGTTCTAGTGAGGTGCGGACGACTCCGAGGTCTGCCCCTACCCGTTCTTCCGGAAGGCTCACCGGTGATGGCCGGGTCCCTGCCTGCGCGGTACATCGTAAACGCCCCGGGCCGCGCGCACCACACCAAAGGGGCCGAGAGCTGCCGTGTGGCAGTCCCAGCCCCTTCGATGTTGACTCCCTGAGGAGCCTACCGACGACGACCTGAGGGATCAGATCTGGTCGGCAGCTGTGTCCTTCTCGTCGTCGGCCTTCCCCAGCTGGTAGAGCTTGCCGCTCTTGCGGTCGGCCAGGTACTCGTTCATCTCCTGCTTGATCTTGGGAAGCAGGAAGTACACGCCCAGGCAGTTGACGAAGCCGCAGACGAACAAGAACGCGTCGGCGATACCAAGCACATCCTTGAAGGTCAGCACGCAGCCCGCGACAGTGAGGAACAAGAAGAGGATGCGGTAGACGGTGTCCTTGGTCTTACCCTCGCCGAACACCCAGTTCCACGCCTTGTTGCCGTAGTACGACCAGGTGATCAGCGTGGAGACGGCGAACAGGGCCACCGCCACGGCGAGGATGTAGGGGAACCACGGGATGACGCTTTCGAAGGCGTCGGAAGTCACCGCCACGCCTCCGCCGTACTCGTAGGCGTCTCCCTCTTCCAGATAGCCCTCACGGGTCTCCTGGAAGAAGGTGGTGTTGGCGATGATGATGGTCAAGGCGGTCATCGAGCAGATGATGACGGTGTCGATGAAGGGCTCGAACAGAGCCACGAAGCCTTCGGAGACCGGCCGACGCGTCTTCACCGCGGAGTGGGCAATCGGGGCCGAGCCGAGGCCGGCCTCGTTGGAGAACGCAGCCCGCTGCAGACCGGTGATCAGCACACCGATGAAACCGCCGGTGACAGCGTCGGGGTTGAACGCCTGGGTGACGATCGTGCCGATCGCCGCTGGCACCTCGGTGACGTTGCCCAGGATCACGATGAGGCAGGCGATCACGTAGACGGTGCCCATAAACGGCACCAGGGTGGAGGTGACCTTGCCGATGGACTTGATGCCGCCCAGGATGACCAGGCCGATGATGACGGCCAGAATCAGGCCGAAGATGATCGCACCGGCCGGGTTGGCCATGAAGCTGTCCTCACCGCCGGTGATCGAGACCGCCTGCGAGTAGGTCTGGTTGGACTGAGTCATGTTCCCGCCACCGACGCCGAAGAAGAAGATCGAGATGGCGTAGACACCGGTGAGGAAGACGGCGATGAACTTGGGGAACTTGTTGAAGGCGACGGGCAGGTACTTGAACGGGCCACCGGAGACGGTGCCGTCGTCGTAGACGGTGCGGTACTTCACGCCCAGCGTGCACTCGGCGAACTTGGTGGCCATGCCGAGCAGCGCGGCGAGGACCATCCAGAACATCGCGCCCGGCCCGCCGATGACCATGGCGGCACCCACACCAGCGATGTTGCCCAGGCCGACGGTGCCGGACACGGCCGAGGTGAGGGCCTGGTAATGGGGGATCTCACCGGGGTCGTCCGGCGAGGAGAACTTGCCTCGGATGACCTCGGAGGCGGTCTTGATCCCACGGACCTGGATGAAGCCCAGATAGATCGTGATGATGATGCCAGCGGCGAGCAGCCACATCACGATCCACGGCATGGGGAAGAAGGACGGCGACCAGAACACGACGTCGTTGATCCAGGTGTTGAATGGTGCGAACACACTGTTCACGGCCGAGTCGATGGTGGCGAAGACGCCTTCGGGCTCCGCCTGCGTAGGCAGGATCAGGGGTTTAGTCAACATGCGGCAATGGGACCCTCTGTGTCGGCACTGAGCAAGCGCTCACACGCACTCTTTACCAAAACGTGACCATGTTTCGGGAACATGTCGGACCGCCTCCCCGTGACCCAGCGCACGTGATGCTGGCGTGGCGCCGTCCACGACAGCCGATCTGGGAGACTGCCCTCATGACGTCATCGCCCTCGCGCCCGGCGGCCCTGCGGGCCATCAGCCTGCCCGAGCGGCCGTCCGTCGACGGCCTGGAGCGCAAGTGGTCGGCGGTCTGGGCCGAGCAGGACACCTTCGCGTTCGACCGGGACGCGGCGCTGGCGGCGCCGCGCGAGGACCTCTTCGTCATCGACACTCCCCCGCCGACCGCCAGCGGCTCGCTACACGTGGGTCACGTCTTCTCCTACACCCACACCGACTGCCTGGCGCGGTACAAGCGGATGAGCGGCTCGGTCGTGTTCTACCCGATGGGGTGGGACGACAACGGCCTGCCCACCGAGCGCCGGGTGCAGAACTACTACGGCGTCCGCGGCGACGCCAGTGCGCCCTACGACCCGGCGTTCGAGCCCCCCCGCCACGGTAGCGACGACACCTCCGGCAAGGCGCCCAAGATGAGTGAGCAGCAGCCGATCTCGCGGGCCAACTTCATCGAGCTGTGCAACGAGCTGACGGTGCTCGACGAGGAGAAGTTCGAGAGCCTGTGGCGCACGCTCGGCCTGTCCGTGGACTGGTCGCTGACCTACCGCACCATCGACGACCGTTCGCGCGCCGTGTCCCAGCAGGCGTTCCTGCGCAACCTCGAGCGCGGGGAGGCCTACCAGGCCCAGGCGCCCGGCCTGTGGGACGTCACCTTCCAGACGGCGGTGGCGCAGGCGGAGCTGGAGGCCCGCGACTACCCCGGCGCCTACCACCGGGTGGCCTTCCACCGCAGCGGTCGTGACAGCCAGCCGGTCGATCCGGTCTACATCGAGACCACGCGTCCCGAGCTCATCCCCGCCGTCGTGGCGCTCATCGCCCATCCCGACGACGAGCGCTACCGGACCCTGTTCGGCACCACGGTCACCTCGCCCCTGTTCGGGGTGGAGATCCCGGTGCTGGCCCACCCGGCCGCCGAGCAGGACAAGGGCGCCGGCATCGCGATGTGCTGCACGTTCGGTGACCTCACCGACGTGCAGTGGTGGCGCGAGCTGGACCTGCCGATGCGCTCGGTCATCACCCGCACCGGCCGCATGCAGCCCGAGACTCCGGCGTGGATCGCCGGGGGCCCCGGAGCGCCGCTGTATGCCGAGTCCCTGGCCGGCAAGACCACGTTCAGCGCCCGTGAGCAGGTGGTCGCTGCCCTGCGCGACTCCGGAGACCTCGACGGTGAGCCGGTCAAGACCCAGCGCAAGGCGAACTTCTTCGAGAAGGGCGACAAGCCGCTGGAGATCGTGACCACCCGGCAGTGGTACATCCGCAACGGCGGCCGCGACGCTGCGCTGCGCGAGGCGTTGACCGGCCGCGGCGACGACCTGGACTTCCACCCCTCGTTCATGCGCACCCGGTACCGCAACTGGGTCGGGGGGCTCCACGGCGACTGGCTGATCAGCCGCCAGCGCTTCTTCGGGGTGCCCATCCCGTTGTGGTACGCGGTCGACGACAGTGGTGAGATCGACCACGACCGCCGGCTGACCCCGCCGCCGGAGTCGCTTCCGCTCGACCCCAGTACGGACGTGCCCGCCGGCTACTCGGCCGAGCAGCGCGATGTGCCCGGAGGTTTCGCGGCCGACCCCGACATCATGGACACCTGGGCGACCTCCTCCCTCACCCCGCAGATCGCGGCCGGCTGGCCGGTGGGGGGCCGTCCCGACGGCGATCTCGGCAACGACCGGGCCCTGTTCGAGGCCGTGTTCCCGATGGACCTGCGCCCACAGGGCCAGGACATCATCCGCACCTGGCTGTTCTCCTCGGTGGTGCGTTCACACCACGAGCACGGGGGCCTTCCCTGGGCGCACGCCGCCATCAGCGGCTGGATCCTGGACCCGGACCGCAAGAAGATGAGCAAGTCGAAGGGGCAGGCCCAGACCCCCGACGGGATGCTCGCGTCGCACGGCTCGGACGGGGTGCGCTACTGGGCGGCCTCGGGCCGGCTGGGCACCGATGCGGCCTTCGACGAGGCGCAGATGAAGGTCGGGCGGCGCCTGGCCATCAAGGCGCTCAACGCCAGCCGATTCGCCTTGAGCATGGGTGCCGGCGCCGACGGGTCTCTGCCCGACCCCGAGCCGTTGTCGGTCCTCGTGCAGCGGGTCACCGAGCCGTTGGACCGCGCGATGATCGCCGGACTGGCTCGGGTGGTCGACGCCGCGACCGCGGCCTACGAGGACTTCGACCACACCCGGGCGCTGGAGGTGACCGAGACCTCGTTCTGGACCTTCTGCGACAACTACCTGGAGCTGGTGAAGGAGCGCGCCTACGGCGACGGAACGCACCAGGGCCACAGCGGAGGAGACCCGGCCAGCGCCTCCGCCGTGGCCGCGCTCCAGGTGGCACTCGACGTCTACATGCGTCTGCTCGCGCCGGTGCTCGTCTTCGCCTGCGAGGAGGTCTGGTCGTGGTGGCACTCCGACTCGGTGCACACCCAGCCGTGGCCGACGAGCGCCGAGCTGGCCCCGGCCGCCGAGGGAGCCGACCCCCGGATGCTGCAGGTCGTGGGGCGTGCACTCGCCGGGCTGCGCAAGGCGAAGTCCGAAGCCAAGGTGAAGATGCGCACCGAGGTGGCCTCGGCCACCGTGGCCGGGCCGAGCGAGGACCTGCGCTGGGTGGAGCTCGCTGCGGGTGACCTGGCCGCGGCCGGCAAGGTCACCGGGGCCGTCTCACTGGACCAGGCCGAGGAGCTCGCCGTGCACGACGTCCACCTGGTGACGGTCTAGCGAGTCACGGGCCGACTCCGCGTCGCGACCGGACCGGGGTCGAGGTGCTTCGAGGGCGTGACCCTCAGGCCGACTCCTTGCGCTGCTGACGCTTGCGGGGGCGGGCTTCGACCTCACGCCGCACGATGGTGGGGTTCACGTTGTCCAGCACGACCTCGCGGGTGACGACCACCCGGGCGACGTCCTCCTCAGATGGCACGTCGAACATGACCGGGAGGAGCACCTCCTCCAGGATCGCCCGCAACCCCCGGGCGCCGGTACCCCGGAGCAGTGCCTGGTCGGCGATGGCCTCGACGGCGTCATCCGCGAACTCCAGCTCCACACCGTCGATCTCGAACATCTTCTGGTACTGCTTGACCAGAGCGTTCCGCGGCTCGGTCAGGATGTTGACCAGGGCCGCTCGGTCCAGCGGCGAGACCGTCGTGATGACAGGGAGACGTCCGATGAACTCGGGGATCAGGCCGAACTTCATCAGGTCCTCGGGCAGCACGTCCTCGTAGTGCTCCACCGCGTCCTTGGCCGTGTGGAGCTCCGCGCCGAAGCCGAGGCCCTGCTTGCCGGCGCGGGCCTCGATGATCTTCTCCAGGCCGGCGAAGGCGCCGCCGAGGATGAAGAGCACGTTGCCGGTGTCGATCTGGATGAACTCCTGATGCGGATGCTTGCGACCGCCTTGGGGGGGCACGGAGGCGGTGGTGCCCTCCAGGATCTTCAGCAGTGCCTGCTGCACACCCTCGCCGGAGACGTCACGGGTGATCGAGGGGTTCTCCGACTTGCGGGCGATCTTGTCGATCTCGTCGATGTAGATGATGCCGCTCTCGGCGCGCTTGACGTCGAAGTCGGCCGCCTGGATGAGCTTGAGCAGGATGTTCTCGACGTCCTCGCCCACGTAGCCGGCTTCGGTCAGCGCAGTCGCGTCGGCGATGGCGAACGGCACGTTGAGCATGCGGGCGAGTGTCTGCGCGAGGTAGGTCTTGCCGCAGCCGGTCGGACCGATGAGCAGGATATTCGACTTGGCGATCTCGACCGCGTCGTCGTTCTTGCGACCCTCGCCGGCCTGGATGCGCTTGTAGTGGTTGTACACCGCGACGGCCAGCGCCTTCTTGGCGGCGTCCTGGCCGACCACGTACTGCTCGAGGAAGGTGTTGATCTCGCGCGGCTTGGGCAGCTGCCCGAGACCGAGATCGGTGGTCTCGGCCAGCTCCTCCTCGATGATCTCGTTGCAGAGGTCGATGCACTCGTCGCAGATGTAGACCCCGGGGCCGGCGATGAGCTTCTTGACCTGCTTCTGGCTCTTCCCGCAGAAAGAGCACTTGAGCAGCTCGCTGCTCTCACCCATGCGTGCCACGCCGCATCCTCTCCGATCGCCCGAGGGACCCCGACCTTCAGGGGCATGTGGGAGACGCTACCCCGGCACCCAGGGGGAGAACAGCCTTTTGGGCAGCATGGCGGCGTGTTCGTGGCTGGTATCCGCTGTCAGCGCAACGGCCATTCAGGAGGCTGCGGCAGCGCGTGGATGCCGCCCCAGCCGTGCCATGACCTGCTCGGTCCGGGACGCGCCCGGACCCACTTCCACCGGGGGAGCACAGATCCCGGGCGCGTAGAGGGCCTCCCCGAACATGGCCAGGTCGCGCTCGATCGCGTCCAGGTCGGCCTCGCTCAGCTGCGGGTCCCGGTGCATCGCCATACCGATGTCCCAGCGGTGCACGAGCATGTCCCACCCGTAGAACTGCGCCACCGTCTCCCCGATCGTGGTGGGGCCGAAGTAGCCGTCGTATCCCCGGTCCCGGACCTCAGGGTCGCGCAGGAGGTTCTCGACGTGGTCCGTGTGCACGCGCCACGCCACCTCGGGCACGGCCTCGAGAGGCGGCGAAGGTGGCTCGAGGTCGTGACCGGCGAGGAAGTCGCGCTGGGTGTCCCTCATGTGGCTCAGCACGTCGAGGGCGTTCCACCTCTCACAGGGAGACGGGGCCGACCAGTCTTGCTCGGTCGCACCGGCGACGAGGTGGGCGATGGCCTCGGCCCTGGTCCGGTAGTCCTGGGCGAACGCGCTGGGGTGTGCGGGGTCGGTCGTCATCAAGGCTCCTGGGGTGAGGTGTCCTTCTCGGGTCACTGCGACGCTAGCCGGGCCGCTCGGACCGGTGATTGTCATAATCCGACGTATGTCGCCTGCGGCCCGAGAGCCCGCGGCGCACCCGGTCGACCGGGCGCGCCTGACGCAGCACGCTCCGCTGGCTCCCCCGGTCCACCGCTACGCGGCGGCTGAGCGACACACCTCGCTCGTGCGTCACTACTGGGTGCCGGTCTGGGACATCCCGCCCGGGCAGTGTGTCACCGAGCAGGTACTGCAGTACCCCACGTGCCTGGTGGTGGTCTCCGACACTTACTCCCGCTTCTACGGGGTGGTCCCGGGCCGGTCCCAGGTGGAGCTCAGCGGGCAGGGATGGGCCGTGGGGGTGGCGCTGCAGCCCGGCGCCGGAATGGTCATGAGCGGCCGCACCGACCTCAGCGACCTGCTCGGCACCCACATCGATGTGGAGACGTTGCCCGCGATGGCGCGGGTGGTCACATCGGTTCGTGCGGCGATGACCCCCGACCCGGCCTCGCCCGCCTCGCACGCGCGGGCGATCGCCGTGCTGGAGGGCGAGCTGGACGCCCTGCCTGCCGTCTCCGCCGAGGGTCGAGAGGTGACCGGCTGGGTGAGCGTCGTGGAGTCCGATCCCGAGATCCGCACGGTCACCGAGCTCTGCGAGCTCACCGGGACCTCGGAGCGCCGGCTGCAGCGGGTGCTGCGGCGTTACCTCGGTCTGACTCCGAAGTGGCTCATCCAGCGGCGGCGCCTGCACGAGGCGACGGACCGGCTCAAGCAGGGCGCGACGAACGGTGGTCTCGCCGAGCTGGCCGTCGAGCTGGGCTACACCGACCAGGCCCACTTCACCCGGGACTTCCACCGGGTCACGGGATACACGCCCGGGGCCTTCGCTACGACGTACGGGGCTTCGCACCTGTAGCGTCGCCGGGATGGAGATGCAGCTGCTGTGGACCGGATGGCCACCGATCGTGCACACCCTGGTGCTGGGTACCGCCGGATACCTGGTCCTGGTGATGCTGCTGCGGGTCACCGGCGCGCGGACGATGGCCAACATGACCCCACTCGACTTCGTGGTCGCGGTGACGCTGGGGTCGGCGTTCGGACGCACGATCACCGCGGTCGACGTGCCCCTGGCGCAGTCCGTCACGGCCCTGGCCCTGCTGATCGGGCTGCAGTGGCTGATCGCGACCGGACGCGCCCGGTGGGAGTGGGTGCGGCGCACCGTCGACTCGCCTCCGGTCCTGCTCTGGTACGACGGGAACCTCATCGAGTCGACGCTGCGCAAGCACCGGCTGACCCTCACCGATGTGCACACCGCGGCGCGCGAGGCGGGGCACGGGTCGCTGGACGGCCTGCGGGCGGTCGTCATGCAGCAGGACGGCTCCCTGGGGGTCATCGCCAAGGAGGCCCTCCAGGACGGCTCGACGGTCTGGCCCTACGTCGAGGGCCAGCGCCCCGGCTGAGTCAGCCGTCCCCCAGGACGTCGTCGACCACACCTCGACGGTGCGCGCGCAGGCAGCCCGCCGCGAGCCGGGGTAGGTCCTCCGGCTCGACAAGAGCCGCCAGCTGCTCCACCGTCCCCGGCAGGCCCAGGCGTTCGGCCCCAGCCAGCACCTTGGTATCCAGCGTCGGGACCAGCTCACCCCATAGACCCTGCGCCTCCCGACAGAAGATGCTGGCCCCGGTGGGCCCGATACCGGGGAAGTCCTGCAGGCGCTTCCAGGTGGCCGCCGGCTCGGAAGGCTCGCGCAGTCGACGCAGGTCGCCGCCGTACCGCTGGAGAACCAGCTCCGCGCCGTCGCCGAGCTGGGTCGCCGTGCGCTCGTCGTACCTGCGGTACCCACCGCGGCCCAACGCGTCCACGCGGTTCTGCCAGCTCGCCTTCCCCATGGCCAGCGGGGTGCGGTACCCGGCGCTCGAGAGTTCGCGTGCCGCGGCCACCGCCAGGTCAGCGCTGATCCGCGCGGACAACAGGGTCGAGAGCACCAGCAGCCGGTACCACGGCGAGGGCTTGTCCTGCAGCCGGATACGCGCCTGCTCGGCAAAGGTCGTGCCGTGTCGCTCCAGCAGCCGCGTCACGACTTCGCGCTGGAGCACTACTCCTGCAGCGAAGCCTTGCGGGTGCCGAGCACCTCGTCCACGAGACCGTACTCCTTGGCCTCGCTGGCGATGAGGATCTTGTCGCGCTCGATGTCGTTGCGGACATCCTCGACGTTCTTGTTCGAGTGCTTGGCCCAGGTCTCCTCGAGCCAGGTGCGCATCCGCAGCACCTCGTTGGCCTGGATCTCGATGTCGGAAGCCTGCCCGTAGTCACCCCCGGCCAACGCCGGCTGGTGGATGAGCACGCGCGCGTTCGGCAGGGCGAAGCGCTTGCCCGGGGCACCCGCGGCGAGGATGACCGCGGCCGCCGAGGCGGCCTGGCCGACCACGAAGGTCTGCACGTCGGGGCGGATGTACATCATCGTGTCGTAGATCGCCGTCAGCGCGGTGAACGAGCCACCGGGAGAGTTGATGTACATCAGGATGTCCCGGTCGGGGTCCTGGCTCTCCAGCACGATGAGCTGGGCGATGATGTCGTCGGCCGAAGCGTCGTCGACCTGCACCCCCAGGAAGATGATGCGGTCCTCGAACAGCTTGGTGTACGGGTCCTGGCGCTTCATCCCGTACGAGGTGCGCTCCTCGTACTGCGGCAGGATGTAGCGGCTCGACCCGCCGAGGGGCTCGCGTGCGGGTCCGCCGGCGAACGGGAAGGTGGGCTGGTTCATGGTGGTCTCTCTCGTCTCGTCGGCGCGGTCAGGAGTCGTTGCTGGACGCATCGCCGGCGGCCTGTTCGCCGGGTGTCCCAGCGCCGGTGGCGCTGGAGTGCTCGTACACGTGGTCCACGAACCCGTACTCCAGCGCCTCCGTGGCTGTGAACCAGCGGTCGCGGTCGGAGTCCTGCGCGATCTGGTCGGGCGTCTGCCCCGTGTGTTCGGCGATGAGGTCGGCCATCTGCTTCTTGATGTGCAGCATCTGCTCGGCCTGGATCTTGATGTCGCTGGCCGTGCCGCCGATCCCGCCTGAGGGCTGGTGCATCATGACCCGGGCGTGGGGCGTGGCGTAGCGCTTGCCCTTCTGCCCGGCAGACAGCAGGAACTGGCCCATCGAGGCGGCCAGGCCCATGGCCACCGTGGCCACGTCGTTCGGCACCCACTGCATGGTGTCGAAGATGGCCATGCCTGCGGTGACCGAGCCACCCGGGGAGTTGATGTAGAGCCAGATGTCCGCTTCGGGGTCCTCGGCTGCGAGGAGAAGGAGCTGCGCGCAGATCGCGTTGGCGTTGTCGTCGCGGACGTCCGAGCCGAGGAAGATGATCCGTTCCTTCAGCAACCGGTTGTAGATCTGGTCATCCAGGCCAGCCACCGGCCGCTCCCCGGCCGCGACGATCTCGGAGTTGCTCATCTTTGCTCCTGTGGGCTCTTGTCGGTGGCGGCGGGCCATCCCGGCTCGCCGTCTCGTCATGGACCCTAACGTCGAAGCACCCGGCCTCACTCCCGCCGCCGAGCCGTGTTCGCCGTGAGCGCACAACCACCGCGAGCTCACCGCCGGCAGCGGGCTCGGTGCTCGCGTGGGCTCAGCCCTCCGGGCGTTCGGCGTCCCGGCTGGAGCGACCGGTGTCGTCACCGGCCTCCAGGTCGGTCAAGACCTCTTCCTCGGCTTCGACACGGTCGGACTCGGTCTCCTCCGGATCCTGGGCGACGTCGGGCTCCTCCGGGTGGACCACGACCTCCGGGTCCTTCGGCGCGGCCGCCTGGGGCTCCTCGCCCTCCATCTCGTCGCCTTCCGCCTCATCGGCTTCCATCTCGTCCGTCTCCTCGGCGTCCGCGTCCTCCAGCTCGCTGAGGTCCACCGCGTTGCCTTCGGTGTCGACGACGTTCGCCTGCTCCAGCACCTCAGCCAGGGCCTTGCGGCGCGCCACTTCGGTCATCATGGCCGGAACCTGGTTCTCCTGGTCGATCTTCTGGGCGAACTCGTTGGGGTTCATGCCGTACTGCTGCGCGGTCATCATGATGTACTCGATGAGCTCGTTCTGCTCCACTCCGACGTTGCCGCGCTCGACCAGGGCGTCGAGCAGGAACTGCGTCTTCATCGCCTTGCGCGTGGACTCCTCGACCTCGGCGCGGTGCTCCTCGTCGTCGCTGCGGCTCTCCTTCTCCAGGTGTGAGTCCACCTCTTGGGTGACCAGCGCCTCTGGAAGCGGGATGTCGGTGAGCGCCAGCATGCGGTCCAGCACCCGGTCGCGTGCCTGGACACCCTGCTCGAACTTCACGCCCTGCTCGGCCTGGCCGACCAGGTCGGCCCGCAGCTCCTCCACGGTGTCGAACTCCGAGGCCAGCTGGGCGAACTCGTCGTCGACCTCGGGCAGCTCGCGCTCCTTCACCGAGACCAGCCGCACCGTGCAGTCGGCCTCGCGCCCGGCGTGCTCGCCCCCGGCCAGGGGGCTGGTGAAGGTCACGGTCTCGCCCTCGCTGGCTCCGGTCAACGCCTCGTCCAGGCCGTCGAGCATGGTCTTGGAACCGATCTCGTAGGACACCCCCGTCACCGAGTCGATCTCCTCGCCGTCGATGACGGCGGTGAGGTCGACCGAGGTGAAGTCGCCGTCCTGCGCCGGGCGGTCCACCCCCACCAGCGTGCCGAACCGAGCCCGCAGGTTCTCCATCCGCTCGGCCACGTCCCCCTCGCTCACCTCGACCGGGTCGACCTCGACCTCGATGCCGGAGAAGTCCGGCAGGTCGAAGGTGGGCACGA
>NZ_DATFMA010000077.1:0-13941 GCF_035267225.1 Ornithinimicrobium sp. | reverse complement strand
TCGACGGGCTCCGTCGCGCGGACGGGTTGACCGTGGTGGCGGCCATGCACGACCTCAGCACGGCGGCTCGCTTCGCCGACCGCCTGGTGCTCGTCGAGGCAGGCAGGGTCGTCGCGACGGGGGCTCCGGCCGAGGTCCTGGAGCCGGCGTTGCTGTCCCGGGTCTACGCGACTCCCTTGACCGTACGGGTGGTCGACGGGGAGCGCCTCGTGCTTCCCGCACCGCGGACACGGACTCATCCCACCGGGCGAGTATCGTGACCTCGGGCGGGGCAGCAGTGGTGTGAACCGGGGGTGGGGTTGTCCACGCGTCTGGTCAGCGCATCGCCACTGCTCGGCTCGATGACGTCGGGCGTCGTGACGGGACAGAGCATGGCCGCTGAAGTGAACAGCCGATGACCGGTGCCGTGATGATCGTCGGGGCCAGCAGCGGAGCGGGAAAGTCGACGGTGTCTGCGGCGTTGTGCCGCGCCTGGGCTCGACAGCATCGCGACGTGGTCCCCTTCAAGGCCCAGAACCTGTCGAACCACGCGGCGGTGACCGCTGACGGGGGCGAGGTGGGACGGGCCCAGGCGCTGCAGGCGCGTGCGGCCGGCGTGGAGGTCGACCGGCGGATGAACCCGGTCCTGCTCAAGCCCGCCCCCGAGGCACGCGCCCATCTGGTCGTGCTCGGCCAGGAGGTCATGGGTAGCGATGCGCGAGGCCAGGGACTGACGGCAGCCGAGCTGCGTCCGGTGGTGTTGCAGGCCCTCACGGAGCTGCGTACCGAGCACGACTGGGTGGTGCTGGAAGGGGCGGGGGCGGCCGCCGAGATCAACCTGCTCGACCGCGACATGGTCAACCTGCCTCTGGCCGCGGCGGCCGGGGTGCCGGCGGTGCTGGTGGTGGACATCGACCGTGGCGGAGGCTTCGCCTCGGCGTACGGCACGATCGCCCTGCTTCCCGAACGGCTGCGTCACTGCCTGGTCGGCCTGGTGTTCAACCGCTTCCGGGGCGACCCTGCCCTGCTCGACCGCGGCATCGCCGAGCTGGCCCTGTGGACGGGGGTCCCCGTGCTGGGAGTCCTGCCCCATCTGGGGGAGGAGCCGATGCTCGGCGTCGAGGACTCACTCGACCTCGGCGCTGCTTTCGAGTCGTCCCGGCAGTGTGGTCCCGCCCCGGTGCGCGTTGCCGTGGTGCGGCTGCCGCACCTGGCCAACCCCTCAGACATCGACCCGCTGGTCTTGGAGCCGGACGTCGTCCTGCGCTGGGCCACTCACCCGCGCGACCTCGTCGAGGCCGACCTGGTGATTCTGCCGGGGAGCCGTGCCACGGCCGAAGACCTGGCCTGGCTGCGGCGGCAAGGGCTGGCCGAAGCCCTGCGGACCACCTCGGCCTCGGTGCTGGGGCTGTGCGGCGGCTACCAGATGCTGGGCACGTGGATCGAGGACGAGGTGGAGTCAGGGCTGGGCGTGCTGGAGGGCTTGGGACTCTTGGACGTGCGCACGGTCTTCGCCGAGCCGAAAGTGGTCCAGCGCTCGGCGGGTCGCGGTGAGGGCCGTACGATCGCGGGCTACGAGATCCGCTGGGGACGTCCCTGTGTCGGTGCGGATCCGTGGCTGGAGGTCGACGGGGAGGCCGAGGGGGCCCAGAGCACCGACCGGCGGGTGCGCGGGACCAGCCTGCACGGGCTGCTGGACAACGACGACTTCCGCGCCGCCCTCCTGAGCGAGATCGCCGAAGCCCGAGGCCGTCAGTACACGCCCACCCCCACGGCCTACCAGGACGCGGTCGAGGCCCATCTGGATCGGCTCGCCGACTGGCTGACGGCTCACGTCGACCTCGCTCGCCTGACCACCTTGGCGTCCGATGCCGTCACCGTGGGGTGGGAGCCCGGGTGGTGACGGGCGGGTCCTGCTCCTCCAGGCGCAGCGGTAGCGGATCGGCGATCTCGCCCACGAAATGTCCCCCCTCGAGATCCCGGAACCCCAGCAGGGCGGGCTCGCCGTGGTCGTCGATGACGCGAGCCGCGTAGAGCGAGGGGTGGTCGACGCGGCGCCATCGGTCGGCGTCCCACGGACCCAACGGGCCGGCCCCCGGGAGAAGGTAGATCCCCCCGGATGAGCCGGAGGGGTGGTGGGCGGGGTTGATCCCCGTGTCGGCGCAGGACATGAGCAGCGCATGCCCACCGTCCACGATCGTGGGCTGGACGACCTCGGGGTGGTCGAACGGCCCGGGGGCGCTGCGAGGGGGCAAGACCTCCCACTGGTCGAGATCGGGTGAGACGGCATGCCCCACGACACCCCGCCCTGGGCCTTCGCCGGGGACCCGAGCGGTGAGGAACATGTGCCAGCCCGCTCCACTCGGGTCGGCCTGCACCCACGGATCCCTCCACGTCTGCTCCCACGCCGTGCGACCGTCGACGCTCTCGTACCAGCGGGGGTCCGCGGTGACCAGCGGGTTCTCGCCGAACCGCTCCCAGTGCACCAGGTCCGTGGAGTCTGCCCGGCCGATGCGTTGGACCGAGATGCCGTGCTCCCGGCTCGTGCCGGTGTAGAACATGTGAAAGGCGTGGGGGCCCCGAACGACCGAGCCCGTCCATATCGCGAGGTCGTCCCAGCCGGGCCCCTGGGAGGGCCTCAGGGCGTCGGGAAGCAGGCTCCAGCTGCGCCAGTCCCGGCTGACGGCGTGGCCGACGAAGGCGTGGCTGTGCCGACGCAGCGGGACCTGGAGACGGCGAGGTGCCTTCAGGAAGTACAGGTGGTGGGTTCCGTCCTCCTCGGTGATGGACCACGAGTCCCACACCCAGTGGTCGGCCAGCCTCAGCACGGTGATCTCCGGCCCGAGGCTGGGGCAGCGCTGAGGGTCAGTCCGTTGCAGACGGCATCGAGCCAGGTCGTCACCGACTGACGCGCCTGCGCCGTGTCCGGGTAGCGGCACCTCAGGTGGACCCCGGCGTGGTCGATCACGAACCAGACCATCACGCCATCGGCACGGGTCACGGCGGAGACGTGCTGAGCTCGCACCTCGGGGGGCAGCGATACCGGCAGCCTGCGGTTGTCGAGCCAGGAGAGCGCGAACATCCCCGGCCCGGCCGGCATGCCCCCGTACGGGGCCATGATCGGGGCCAGGGGGTAGGACCCGAGCTGCACAGCCTCGGCAACCGCCGCCGAACAGGCTCGGGGGTCGGGGTCGCCCGACTCCAGCACCGCGTTGGTGATGAACCAGCCCACGCTGTGGTGCCACCTCGCGTTGTGGCGGCTGTGCACCGGCAACACCGCCCGTAGAGGGAGGCCGGACAGCTCGCGCCCGACACGGGTGAGCACGGAGGTCGCCAGGGAGAGCAGTCGGACCCCCTCTGCCCGTGCTCGGTCCTCCCAACGCAGCAGGTCCGCGGCGTCGAGGACGTCGCGGACCTCGACCACCTCCGGCACCGGGGTCGACACATCGCCCAGGTCGAGGGGGAAGGTCGGCATCCGGCCGCCGCCGGACTCGAGGACCTGTGCCCATCGCCGCCGCACCGGCTCCGGCGCCGGGTCCTGCAACTCGAGCTGGGCACTGTGCTCGGCGAACGACGGTGCTCGGGTCAGGCCGGCACCGGGCTCGCGGGCTGCCCGGACGTCGTCGAGACAGGAGAGCAGGTCTCGCCCCAGGACCAACAAGGACCACGCGTCGGCGTGCGCGTGGTCCAGGCCCACGAGGACGCAGGGGTCGGATGAAGCCTCCCCGCAGAGCACCAGCCGGTGCGAGGGGCGCTCGAACGGCGCGCACCCGTGGTCGAGCACCTCCCGCACCAGCTCCCACGGCTGCTGGTCCGGGGAGAAGGCGTGCTGGGTCCACGAGCCGGGCCCGGTCTCGATCTCGTGCAGCTCGGCGGCCCCCGCGTCCCTGCGAGAGAACGCCGTGCGCAAGGTGCCATGACGTTCGATGACGGCAAGCCACGCCTGTTCCAGCTCCTCTCCCGAGACTGCCTGGCTCGGTCGCAGGGCGATGGCCATCCACGACCCGGGCCGCTGACCCGCATCGACGTGGCGGCGCTGGTCGAACGACACCGGCAGCTCCCGCCGCGAGCCCAGGGCGCTCACGGCATAGCTATGCACCGGGCCGTGGGGTAGGTCCAGATGGGCCACGCTGGTGAGCCGCATGCAGCCGTACTGTAGAACCTCAACGACCTCAGCCCCAGGAGACCGGGTGCCTTCCCTGCCGCTGCCGCGCGCCATCCTCGACTACGAGCTGTCCGAGTCCGGGGCTGACCCGGCCTCGCCCCTCGTCGTACAGCTGCATGGCCTGACCTCGAGCCGCGCCCGGGACGCCGAGCTGGGTCTCGACCTCGTGGCCGGGCTGACCGGTCACCGGGTGGCTCGGTACGACGCCCGAGGACACGGGGCATCCACCGGCGACCCCGACCCTGCCTCCTATCAATGGGGTGCGCTGGCGCAGGACCTGATGAGCCTGCTCGACGTGCTTGCGCCCGGACAGGCGGTGCACGGGGTGGGCCAGTCGATGGGCGCGGGCACCCTGTTGCACGCGGCCGTCGCCGCACCTCAACGGTTCGAGTCGCTGGTGCTCGGGATCCCCCCGACGGCGTGGAGCACCCGAGCCGCGCAGCGGCGGACCTACTTGAGCCACGCACAGGCCGTCGAGCGGGAGGGCGTGGAGGCGCTCCTGGCGCAGGAGGCGAGCTCCCCGACTCCGCCGGCGGTGGACGCGGACCGCCCTCGCGCGCGGCCGACGGTCACGGCGGAGCTGCTTCCGGCGGTGTTCGCAGGAGCGGCCGCCACGGACCTCCCCGCTCCCCACCGACTCGCCGCTCTGGCGATGCCGACCCTGCTGCTGGCGTGGGTCGACGACCCCGCCCACCCGCTGAGCACGGCTCAGCGCCTGCACGAGCTGATGCCGCACAGCCGGCTCGTGGTTGCCCGCACGCCCGCCGACACCCACACCTGGACCGCGTTGGTCGCCGATCACGTCGAGCGGACCTCGGAGCTGGTGCGGTAGAGCAGCGCGCCGCTGCCCCTCGCGCCCGCTTCGAGAGCGTCTCAGTCGGTCGTGCTCACCGTGGGGTCGATGCTCATGTCGCACGACAGGGTATGCGCGACGAAGCACTCGCGGTGGGCGACCTCGACCAGGCGCTCGACCTTCGCACCTCCGGACCCTCGGATCGTGATGTGGGGGCGCAGCGTGATGTGGGTGATCCGCACCGGGTGGACGTCCTCGGGCATCTCGGCGACGGCCTCGTCGGTGTAGCCGACGACGTCGACCCGCGCCCTGGCCGCGACCGCCAGGAACGAGAGCAGTTGGCACGAGCTTGCGGCCGCAAGCACGAGGAGCTCGGGGTTGAGATGGGACGGATCGCCGCCGAACGCCGGGTCTGCGGTCAGGCTCACGCCGGGCGCCCCAGCCACGGTGAGGTGGTGGCCTCGCTCGTAGGCCGCGTAGCCCAGACCCGTCGAGCCGGTCCATCGCAGCCGGGTCGCGTAGGTGTGGGTCGCCACGAACCGAAGCGTAGAGCACGCCCCTGGGCCACCGAGGGTCGCGCGGCGCTCACCGACCGGCCGTATGACGCCTGGTGCTGGCCCTGTCGTAGAGCCGCGATAGCGTCGCAAGGGTGTGAAATGTCACACTGCCCGTAGTAGTCCAACTCGGGGAAAGGCCCCTGGTGAGCGCCCAGATCGACGCAACCACACGCGCGCACACCGTGCGCGCCATCACCCAGGGGTACGCACGGGAACGAGGCCCTCTGCTGCTCGTCCTCCACGCCGTGCAGGCCGAGCTGGGGCACATCGACGACGCCGACATCCCGGCGATCGCCGACGTGCTCAACCTGTCGGTCGCCGAGGTGCACGGAGTGGTGTCCTTCTACAAGGACTTCCGCACGGAGCCCCCTGCTGCCCACGTCGTGCAGGTGTGTCGGGCCGAGGCCTGTCAGGCCCTCGGGGCGCAGCCGTTGTTCGCCGCCGCGACCGAGGCCGCCTCCGCCCGGAACGGGGTCGAGGTGGAGGAGATCTTCTGCTTCGGCAACTGTGCGCTCGGGCCCACCGTCAGCCTCGATGGTCGCCTGCACGGGCGGGTCGACGAGGCGCGCTTGTCCGAGCTGATGGGGCAGTGGGCGTGAACGGCGTGCAGGTCTACGTGCCGCGGGACTCCAGCGCGGTGTCCGTAGGCGCGCACGAGGTGGCAGCCGCGCTGGAGCAGGAGGCCGGGGTGCGGTTGCTGCGCAACGGCTCCCGCGGCATGCTGTGGGCCGAGCCGTTGGTCGAGGTCGTCACCGAGCGCGGCCGGATCGGCTATCCGAACGTCAGCGCGGCCGACGTACCCGGGCTCGTCGAACAAGGGATGCTCACCGGGGCCGACGTCGGCGGCTGCCTCGGGGTGGTGGAGGAGCACGAGTGGCTGGCCAGCCAGCACCGGGTCTCGTTCGCCCGCGTCGGGGTGATCGAGCCGACCGACATCACGGCGTACGCCGAGCACGGCGGGTGGGCGGGTCTGCACCGTGCCCTGTCGATGGACCCGGCCGACGTGGTCGAGGAGGTCGTCACCTCCGGCTTGAGGGGCCGCGGCGGGGCGGGTTTCCCCACGGGCATCAAGTGGCGCACGGTCCTTCAGGCCGAGGCCGACGTGAAGTTCGTCTGCTGCAACCTCGACGAGGGCGACAGCGGAACCTTCGCCGACCGTGTCCTGGCCGAGGGCGACCCCTTCACCCTCATCGAAGGCATGCTCATCACCGCCCACGCGGTGGGGGCGACCGAGGGCTTCGTCTACGTACGCTCGGAGTACCCCGATGCCATCGTCACCCTTCGCCGGGCCATCGACATCGCCTACGCCCACGGCTACCTCGGTGCCGATGTCCAGGGGAGCTCGCTGAGCTTCGACCTCCAGGTTCGCGTGGGGGCCGGGGCCTACATCTGCGGCGAGGAGACCTCCATGCTGGACAGCCTGGAGGGGCGCCGCGGGGAGGTGCGGGCCAAGCCGCCGATCCCCGCCTTGTCCGGGCTTTTCGGCAGGCCGACGGTGGTCAACAACCTGCTGAGCTTCGCCGCCGTGCCGATGATCCTCGCCGACGGTGGCGAGGCGTACGCCGCGCGCGGCACCGGACGCTCTCGCGGCACGCAGGTATGTCAGCTGGCCGGCAACATCGCCCGCGGGGGCATCGTCGAGGTCGACTTCGGGATCACCGTCCGCGAGCTGCTCGAGGGCTACGGCGGCGGCACCCGCTCCGGACGGCCGATCAAGACCGCCCAGCTCGGCGGCCCCCTGGGTGCCTACCTGCACCCGGACCAGTTCGACGTGCCGATGGACTACGAGGCCTTGGCGGAGGCCGGCGCCATGGTGGGTCACGGCGGCATGGTGCTCTTCGACGACACCGTCGACATGGCCGGTATGGCGCGCTTCGCCATGGAGTTCTGCGCGGCCGAGAGCTGTGGCAAGTGCACGCCGTGCCGGGTCGGCTCGGTGCGTGGGGTGGAGACCATCGACCGCATCCGCGGTGGGCAGGACCGCGAGAAGAACCTCGTGCTGCTGCAGGACCTCTGCGCCACCATGACCAAGGGGTCGCTGTGCGCGATGGGTGGGCTCACGCCGATGCCGGTCACCAGCGCCCTCAAGCACTTCCCCGAGGACTTCGACGTCGCACCCGGCAGCGACCTGGCCGACCTCACGCCGACGGACAGCGACAACCTCCAGGCGACCCAGCACAGCGCCATCTCCGAGCGGAGCACGACATGACCTTGCAGATCGACCAGCCCGCCGGTCCCATCGGAGCCCCGCCACGTCAGCCCAGCCCCGGCGCCGCTCCGGGTGGCGCCCCCTACGCGCCGGAGACGGACTACGGCACGCCGGCGCTCGCCGGCCCGCCTGATGCCGCCGTCACCATCGACGGCAGGCAGGTGCAGGTCCCCGCGGGGACCTCGGTCATGCGCGCGGCCAAAGAGGCCGGCGTCGACATCCCGAAGCTCTGCGCCACCGACTCCCTCAAGGCGTTCGGGTCCTGTCGGCTGTGCCTGGTCGAGGTGGAGGGCGGCAAGGGGACGCCCGCCTCGTGCACGACGCCGTGCAGCGACGGAATGGTGGTGCGCACCGACACTGAGCAGGTGAGTGACCTGCGTCGCAGCGTCATGGAGCTGTACCTCTCGGACCACCCCACCGACTGTGCGGGCTGTGCGCGGGGAAGCTGTGAGATGCAGGACCTGGCCCAGCGCACCGGTGTCGCCGAGGTGCGCTACGGCCTGCCGGGCAGCGGCGGCGAGGCCTCGACCGCGACGAGTGCCCCGACGTCCTCGGCCACGGCGGTGCCCACGCTGCACACCCATGTGGACGGTGGCGCCGCCCGGGACGAGACCAACCCCTACTTCGACTACGACCCCCAGGCGTGCATCGTGTGCTCACGGTGCGTGCGCGCCTGCGCGGACACGCAGGGCACCTTCGCGCTGACGGTCACCGGTCGCGGCTTCGACTCTCGCATCGCTCCGGGACCGACCGACTTCTTCGGCTCGGAGTGTGTCTCGTGCGGTGCCTGCGTGCAGGCCTGCCCCACCGACGCCCTCACCGAGAAGTCGGTGGTCTCACTGGGGATGCCGACGCGGTACGTCGACACCACCTGCGCCTACTGCGGCGTCGGCTGCAGCTTCCGCGCGGAGGTGCGCGACGAGCAGACCGAGACCGGCACCAGCACCACCGTGGTGCGGATGACACCGAGCAAGAGCGGCGGGGCCAACGAAGGGCACTCCTGCGTCAAGGGACGGTTCGCCTACGGTTACGCCCAGCACGCCGACCGCCAGATGCATCCCATGGTGCGCGACTCCATCGACGACGACTGGCGGGTGGTCGGCTGGGAGGAGGCGATCTCTCGCGCGGCCGCGGGGTTCAAGGCCATCCAGGCCGAGCACGGGAGGGGCTCGATCGGGGCCATCTCGAGCTCGCGGTGCACCAACGAGGAGGTGTACGTCGTCCAGAAGATGGTGCGGACCGCCTTCGGCAACAACAACATCGACACCTGTGCCCGCGTCTGCCACTCGCCCACGGGGTACGGGCTGAACCAGACCTTCGGCACCTCCGCCGGCACCCAGGACTTCGCCTCGGTCGAGGACACCGACCTCGTCCTGCTCATCGGGGCCAACCCGACGGACGCCCACCCCGTCTTCGCCTCGCGGATGAAGCGGGTCCTGCGGCGGGGGGCCGGCCTCATCGTGGCCGACCCGCGGGCCATCGACCTGGTGCGTAGCCCGCACGTGCAGGCACAGCACCACCTGCCGCTGCTGCCCGGTAGCAACGTCGCGTTCATCAACGCGATGGCGCACACCATCGTCACCGAGGGGCTGCACGACGAGGAGTTCCTGCGCGAGCGCTGCGAGGACGTGGACCGCTACCTGCAGTTCCTCATGGCCGAGGAGAACAGCGCCGAGCAGACGCAGCGGGCCACCGGCATCCCCGCCGACCAGCTGCGGGCCGCTGCCCGCGCCTACGCCGCCGCTGCCAACGCGAGCATCTACTACGGGCTCGGCGTGACCGAGCACAGCCAGGGCTCGACCATGGTGATGGGTATGGCCAACCTGGCCATGCTGACCGGCAACATCGGCCGGCCGGGTGTCGGCGTGAACCCGTTGCGCGGGCAGAACAACGTGCAGGGCTCGTGCGACATGGGCTCCTTCCCGCACGAGCTGCCCGGCTACCGGCACATCGCCCTCGACGCGGTCCGCGACATCTACGAGTCGCTCTGGGGGGTCGACCTCGATCCCGAGCCGGGCCTGCGCATCCCGAACATGTTCGACGCCGCGCTCGGCGGCTCCTTCAAGGGGCTGTTCGTCCACGGGGAGGACATCGCGCAGTCCGACCCCAACCTCAACCACGTCCGCTCGGCTCTGGGGTCGATGGACCTCGTCGTCGTGCAGGACCTCTTCCTCAACGAGACCGCGAAGTTCGCGCACGTGTTCCTGCCCGGCAGCAGCTTCCTGGAGAAGGACGGCACCTTCACCAACGCCGAGCGCCGCATCAACCGGGTGCGCCCGGTCATGCCGAGCGCGGTCGGCAAGGACGAATGGCAGGTGGTCTGCGACATCACCACGGCGCTCGGCTACCCCATGCGCTACGACAACGCCGCGCAGATCATGGACGAGATCGCGGCCACCACCCCCACGTTCGCGGGCGTGTCCTTCGCCCGGCTGGACGCCGAGGGGTCGATGCAGTGGCCGGTGAACGAGAAGGCGCCCCACGGCACGCCGACCATGCACGTCGGTGAGTTCGTCCGCGGCAGAGGCAGGCTGATGCCGACCGTCTTCGTGCCCACCACCGAGACGACCAACCGGCGGTACCCGCTGATCCTGACCACGGGGCGGATCCTGAGCCAGTACAACGTCGGCGCGCAGACCCGACGCACCCCGAACTCGACCTGGCACCCCGAGGACACCCTCGAGATCCATCCTGCCGATGCGGAGCCGCGCGGCATCCGCACCGGGGACCGAGTGGAGCTCTCCAGCCGGGTCGGGGCCACGGCGCTGCACGCCGTGGTGTCCGAGCGGATGCAGCCGGGCGTGGTGTACACCACCTTCCATCACCCGGTGACGGGGGCGAACGTGGTGACCACGGAGAACTCGGACTGGGCCACCAACTGCCCGGAGTACAAGGTCACCGCAGTCCAGGTCGGGGTGGCCAACGCCGGGCAGCCGGCCGCCGACACCAGCTACGAGCTGCAGGGGGCTGGGCGCTCGTGACCGACCGCAGCGCGCTGCCCCCAGAGATACGGATGGGCGACGACGTCAGCCGTGCGATGGCGCACCTGCCCCGCGACGAGGCGAGTGAGCAGATCGCGACCCACCTTCGCAAGTTCTGGGAGCCGCGCATGCGGGAGGCCATCATCCAGCGCGTCCGGGAAGGCGACGATCGCGTCAACCCGCTGCTGACCTCAGCCGTGCACGACTACCTGGACGGCGACATCGACCGCGAGGAAGTCTCCGAGCCCTCCGGCGGCTGACTCGCGAGCCCGCCCCGTGACGCATCCGCCGGTGGAGCTACTGCACCGGAGAGTCGGGAGGGGGGAGATGATGCGGGAGGCTCTGATCGATGGTGGCCACCCCCTCGACCGTGCTCGCCGCGGCGAGGTGCTCGGCGTCCGGGGCGGTGCCGGTGATCATCCCCAGCTCGGACATCACCTGTTGGACCACGACGCCGCTGCGGGTCAGCCCGGCGCAGACCTCGTCGAGGTGCCCGTAGTACCGCGCCTCGACGGTGATCACGATCTGCCGCGGTGCCGAGCCTTCCGACCCGAGCTGACCCGGGTCCGCCGGGATGCTCACAGCTCGGACCCCACCTGCACCAGCCCGGCCCCGACGTCGACCGACGGCAGCTCGAGCCGGCGGGACTGCTTGTCAAGGGTCGCCCACAGCTCCAGGCCCCGCCGGCCGGTGACCGCGGCCCAGACCGCGGCCACACCGGCGGCGTGAGGAGTGGCCATGCTCGTCCCGCTGATCGAGTGGTAGCGCTCGGGCATCGGCCAGGAGGAGAAGACCTCGACCCCCGGCCCGGCCAGGTCGACCTGCCCACCCGAGCCCGGCAGGCTGCGGGCCGAGAAACGGGCGACGGCCAGAGCCGAGTCGACCGCCCCTACGGCCATGACAGCGGGGCTGTTGGCGGGGGTCCCGACGAAGCCGGGGTCGCCGGGACGGTCCGCGTTGTTGCCGGCGGCCGCGATGATCAGCGACCCGCGCTCGAGGGCTCGCCGGCCGGCCACGACGTAGGGCGGATGCTGCTCGGGCACGTCCGCGCCGAGCGACATCGAGATCACGGCGCACTCGTTGGCCACGGCCCAGTTGATCCCGGCCAGGATCCCGGCGTCGGAACCCGAGCCCGAGTCGCCGAGGACCTTGCCCGCATAGATCTCGGCTTCGCTGGCCACGCCGTAGCGGCGGCCTTGGTCCGAGACACCGCCGCAGGCGCTGCCGATGCAGTGCGTCCCGTGGCCGTGGCCGTCCTGGGGGCCCTCGCCCTCGACGAAGGACTTCGCGGTGACGGCGCGGCCGGCGAAGTCAGGGTGTTCCAGGTCCATCCCGGTGTCCAGCACCGCCACCCGGATCCCGGCTCCGGCGGGGCTGTCGGGCGCCCACCCGATCGCGTGCAGACCCCAGGTGGCATCCTCGCCGTCCTCGAAGACCGGGCCCGGACGCTCGCCGGGGTCTTCACCCAGACGGCGGCTGAGGTCCTCCACGCCGGCCCGGTAGCCCTCGAGAAAACCCGGTGCGGGCAGGATGTGGTAGATCAGCTCGGGCACGACGGTCTGCACCGCAGCGGTGGGGTCACCCACGGCTGCCTGCAGCGCGCCCACCTGGTCGGGGTCGGCCTCGACCACGGCGATGCCGAGCTCGGCGAAGACCATGCCCTCGGACCCACCGGCGGAGTCCATGTCCACCGCTTGGGCCCCGAAGTCCCGGGACGAGGCGACCGTCCGCATCCCTGCTACCTGGGTGAGGACGGGAGCCGGGTCCGCGCCGTCGGGCATCACCACGACGTAGCGGCCGGTCACCTCGGCGGACCGGTGTGGCGACGCGACCTGGCTGCCCCCGTGAGCGTTCTCGATCATGAGCCTCTCCCGTCTGTCTCCGTCAGCGTATGCCGATGCTCGCCGGGCCGGTAGCCCCCGCACGCGACAGCGCTGCGGCCCTGCGACGTACCGTGGCGCATTCGCCTCTGACACGGTGCCAGGCAGGAGAACTGTCTCGTGATGCCCACCGGAGACTCGCTCGGCTCGGCCAGGTGTCGGTCCGGATGCTGCGCCACTACGACCGGATCGGCCTGCTGACCCCGGCCCGAGGCAGGACGATAGGCGGATGACGTCGCACAGCTGGCAGGGACGGGTCTTCATCGCGCAGAGCCTCGACGGGTTCATCGCCCGTCCCGACGGCGACCTGGGATGGCTGACGGACCCTCCGCACGACGAGGGTCACGTCACCGGTCACGACGGGCCGGAGCCGCCACCCGGCTACGAGGCGTTCATGGCCGGCATCGACCACCTTGTGGTCGGTCGCGGCACCTACGAGAAGGTGCTGACCTTCGCCGGGTGGCCGTACGCGGGTCACCACGTCATCGTGCTCGGCTCCACGCTGGCGCCCGGCGTCGACGAGCGCATCTCGGTGGCCCACTCCGTGCCGGAGGTGGTGCAGACCCTGGAAGGTCGCGGTGCCCGCGCCGTCTACGTCGACGGCGGTCAGGTCATCCAGGAGTTCCTGCGCCAGGGCCTGGTCGACGAGCTCGTCATCAGCACCGCCCCGGTCCTCCTCGGCGCGGGCATCCCGCTGTTCGGGGCTCTCGGGACGGACGTGCAGCTGACCCATCTGGGCACCTCGTACGCCGGCTCGGGCATGACGAGCAGCCGCTATCGGGTCAAGCACTGACCGGCGAGCACCGCGTGCGGGGCACGCTGCGCCACGAGCCCTGCGATGAGGCCTAGAAGAACTGGTCGATGAGGATCGCGTTGCCGTCCGGGTCGACGAGCGTCAGCGAGGTGGCCCCGGTGCTCTCGGTGTCGGCGCGGTTGGTCAGCGGGACATCGGCGTCGTCGAGGCGGGACTGCACCTCACGCACGTCGGTGAACTGCTCGAGCCGCTCCATCCGGTTGGTCAGGCCCGGGTTGAAGGTGAGGATGTTGCCCTCGAACATCCCGTGAAACAGGCCGATCGTGGTCTCACCGTTCTTGAGGATCAGGTAGTTGTGCTCGGCCGCACCACCAGTCACCTCGAAGCCGAGCTTCTCGTAGAACGCACGTGACGAGTCGAGATCCGCCACGCTCAAGGAGATCGAGAAGGCACCGAGCTCGAGACTCCCGGGCCGGCCGGTGGGGGCGGCTGGGACGGTGGGCAGCTCCTCGAAACCTGACATCTCGAGACTCTGGCGACCGGGGGCCGCGCCTGTCAACCGCGCCCACCTGACTGGCTCTCGCGGGACCTAGCGTGCGCGATCCGGGCCCACGTCTGAGCGT
>NZ_DATFMA010000076.1:0-45074 GCF_035267225.1 Ornithinimicrobium sp. | reverse complement strand
AGCGGCTTCCAGGTGGACGCCAGCGTCGGGCACATCCGGGACCTCCCGAACCCTAGCGAGCTGCCGGCGGACATGAAGAAGGGCCCCTACGGCCGGTTCGCGATCAACATCGAGGACGGGTTCGAGCCCTACTACGTGGTCGACGGCGACAAGAAGAAGAAGGTCACCGAGCTCAAGCGCGCACTGAAGGACGCCGACGAGCTGTTGCTCGCCACCGATGAGGACCGCGAGGGCGAAGCCATCGCCTGGCACCTCCTGGAAGTGCTCAAGCCCAAGGTCCCGGTCAAGCGCATGGTCTTCCACGAGATCACCAAGGAGGCCATCCAGCGTGCCGCTCGCGAGACCCGCGACATCGACATCCGCATGGTGGACGCCCAGGAGACCCGGCGGGTGCTGGACCGTCTCTACGGCTACGAGGTGTCCCCCGTGCTGTGGCGCAAGGTCAAGCAGGGTCTATCAGCCGGTCGGGTGCAGTCGGTGGCCACCCGAATGGTCGTCGAGCGCGAGCGAGAGCGGATGGCCTTCCGGTCCGCCGCGTACTGGGACGTCGAAGGCGAGTTCGCCCCGTCCGCCGGCCGTGGCCAGGCCTCCGACGCCTTCACGGCTCGACTCACCGGGCTCGACGGCGCCAAGGTCGCCTCGGGTCGCGACTTCGACGACCGGGGGGCCGTGAAGGGGTCCAACGTCCGCCAGCTCGACGCCGACCTGGCCACGGCGATCGCCGAAGCGATGCCGCAGGCCGAGGTCGTCGTGCGCGAGGTGTCCGAGAAGCCGTACACCCGACGCCCCTCCGCGCCGTTCACGACCTCGACTCTGCAGCAGGAGGCCAGCCGCAAGCTCCGGCTGAACAGCCAGAGCGCCATGCGCACCGCGCAGCGGCTGTACGAGAACGGGTACATCACCTACATGCGCACCGACTCCACGACGCTGTCCTCGTCCGCGGTCGCCGCTGCCCGCTCGCAGGCCCGGGACATGTACGGCTCGGAGTACGTACCGGAGGCTCCGCGCGCCTACGGCAAGAAGGCGAAGAACGCCCAGGAGGCCCACGAGGCGATCCGCCCCGCCGGAGACGCCTTCCGTACCCCGGCCCAGGTGGCGGGCGAGCTCAAGGGCCAGGAGTACGCGCTGTACGAGCTGATCTGGAAGCGGACGGTGGCCTCACAGATGGCCGACGCGACCGGGTCGACCGCCAGCGTGAAGCTGGGGGCCACTCTCCCCGAGGGCGTGGGCGCCGGCGGCACCGTCTGCCGGGATGCCGAGTTCTCCGCCAGCGGCACGGTGATCACGTTCCGCGGTTTCCTCGCCGCGTACGAGGAGGGCCGGGACGAGGACCGTCACGGCCCTCAGGAAGCGAACGCCCAGCGGCGGCTGCCCAAGCTGTCCGAAGACCTCGACCTGCACACTCTCGGTGCCGAGGCACTGGGTCACCAGACCAACCCGCCGGCTCGCTACACCGAAGCCACGCTGGTCAAGGCCCTGGAGGAGAAGGGAATCGGTCGCCCTTCGACCTACGCGGCCACGGTCGGCACGATCCAGGACCGCGGCTACGTGCACACCCGAGGGTCGGCGCTCATCCCCACCTGGCTCGCTTTCGCCGTGACCCGGCTGCTGGAGCTGCACTTCCCGCGGTTGGTGGACTACGACTTCACCGCCTCGATGGAGGAGGACCTGGACCGCATCGCGCGCGGCGACGAGAACCGGGTGACCTGGCTGCAGCGCTTCTACTTCGGCGACGAGGCGACCCACAGCGAGGGCTTGCGCGGGCTGGTCGCGGACCTGGGTGAGATCGACGCACGTGGCGTCTCGACCGTGGAGATCGGGGAGGGCATCGTCGTGCGCGTCGGGCGCTACGGCCCCTACGTGGAGGACGCGGGCGCCGAGGGCGACCCGAAGCGCGCCAGTATCACCGACGACATCGCGCCGGACGAGATGACGCCCGAGAAGGGCCGCGAGCTGCTGGAGACCGCGTCTGAGGACGGCCGCGTCCTCGGACAGGACCCGAGCACCGGCCGCGACATCGTGGCCAAGGCGGGCCGGTACGGGCCGTACGTGAGCGAGGTGATCCCCGAGGACGAGGCGTCCGCGGCACAGGCCGGCGCTGAGGGCTCGACGCCGAAGAAGGGCGCGAAGAAGGCCGCCAAGCCCAAACCACGTACCGCCAGTCTGTTCACCGACATGGACCTGGCCACCATCGAGCTGGATACGGCGTTGCGCCTGCTCAGCCTTCCGCGGGTCGTGGGGGCCGACCCGGAGTCCGGTGAGGACATCACCGCCCAGAACGGTCGCTACGGGCCCTACCTGAAGAAGGGAACCGACTCACGTTCGCTGGCCACGGAGGACCAGATCTTCGACATCACGCTGCAGGAGGCGCTCGCTCTCTACGCCCAGCCCAAGCAGCGCGGCCGGGCGGCCTCCCCGCCGTTGAAGGAGCTGGGTGAGGACCCTGTCTCAGGCAAGCCCGTGGTGGTCAAGGACGGCCGGTTCGGCCCCTACGTGACCGACGGCGAGGTCAACGCCACGCTGCGCAAGGACGACGACCCTGACACCGTCACCGCCGAGCGCGGGTTCGAGCTGCTGGCCGAGAAGCGGGCCAAGGGGCCGACCACGCGGAAGAAGACGACCCGCAAGAAGACGACCACGAAGAAGGGCAGCACGACGAAGGCAGCCCCGAAGAAGGCCGCGACCACGAAGACGGCCAGCGCCAAGCGGTCATGAGGCTGCCCTACGGGGTCTGGCGTATGACCATGACCCCGTCCTGACCGGACCCGCCCCGCATCATCAGCGGATGGTCGTTGAACGGGCCGACCACCGAGCCGGCGACGTACGTCATCCCCAGCCCCAGACCCTGCCGTCCGTGCTGGGACTAGAGTGTGAGGGCCGAGTGCACCAGCGATCCGCAAGGGCGGCGACAGTGGCCTACGACTACGACGACCAGCTCATCGAGGCCGCTGCCGTGCGCCGAGAGCGACTGACCACGGCCTTCCTGTACGGCCCGGACAGTCTGCGGCGGCAGTGGTCGGCACACCTGGGCGGTGCCCTGGCCGGGGTGCTCCTGTCCGGCCTCGCCTGCGCCGGATGCGTCGGCGTCGCGTATCTGACCGGATCCGGGATTCTTTGAAAATCGCAGAATCTTCGTTGCCGAGGCGATACCCTGCCGGACATGGCGAGGAACAGCCCGAAGCCCGAAGTACCGCCGTTGGACGACACCGACCGCGCCCTGGTGCGGTTGCTCGAGGCGGACGGTCGAACCTCGAACGCCACGCTGGCCCGTGAGGCAGGGATCGCGGAGTCCACGTGTCTGGTGCGAGTGCGCTCGTTGCGCGAACGTGGTGTCGTCCGCGGTATCCACGCCGACATCGACCCGCACGCCGTGGGTCGACCGGTCGAAGCCATGATCGCCGTCCGTTTCGGTGGCCACCGGCGCAGCCACTTCGAGCAGTTCCGCGACGAGGTGCCGACCCTGCCGGGGGTACGCGCGGCCTACCACGTGGCCGGGGCCAACGACTACTTCGTGCTCGTCGCGGCGGAGTCGGCCGACGCGCTGCGCGACTTCGTGCTGGACCACCTCACGAGCCGTCCCGGGGTGTTGCACGCCGAGAGTGCCCTGATCTTCGAGTCGCTGCGTGGGCAGGGCACGCTGACGTGATGGGCCGTCGTGATCGGCTCGACGCAGCAAGCCGCACCGAGGTCGACTCGCTGCAGGCTTGACCCTCACGCCGCGTGAGCGCTCATCGTGGAGTCATGATCGCCACGCGGGAACACCAGCACAGGCAAGGAATGCGGATGCTCACCGTGGGACAGGTAGCCAGCGAGCTCGGAGTCACAGTGCGCACGCTGCACCATTACGACGACGTCGGGCTGCTCAGGCCGTCGGAACGCAGCGTCGCCGGGTACCGGCTCTACACCGAGGCTGACCTGGTGCGGCTGCGCCACGTGGTCGCCTACCGACGGCTCGGCTTCGGGCTGGACGAGGTGGCCTCGGTGCTGGAGGCCGGCGCCGACCCGCTGAGCCACCTGCGGCGCCAACGCGAAGCGGTCAGTCAGCGGCTCAGCGAGCTCGGCTCGCTGGCCGACGCACTGGATCGAGCCATGGAGGCAGAGATGAACGGATACCAGATCACCCGGGAAGAGCAGCGCGAGATCTTCGGCGAGACCTTCAGCGACGAGTACGCCGACGAGGCGGAGCAGCGTTGGGGAGACACCGACGCCTGGGCACAGTCCGCGCAGCGCACGAAGCACTACAGCAAGGAGCAGTGGCAGCAGGTCAAAGACGAGACCGACGAGATCAACGACGCCTACGCGGCGTTGCTCACCTCCGGCGAGCCTGCGACCGGGGAGGCGGCCATGGACGTCGCCGAGCAGGCGCGCCAGCACATCACCACGTGGTTCTACGACTGCCCTCCGCGGATGCACGCGGACATCGCCCAGATGTATGTGGACGACCCGCGGTTCAGGGCCGGCTATGAGAACCACACCGAGGGTCTGGCTGTCTACGTCCGCGACGCGGTCCAGGCCAACGCCGAGCGGCAGGAGGGCTGACAGCCCCGTCCTTTACGCTGCGTACCCATGCCCCTCGTGCCCCCGCCGTCGCCCGAGGGGCATGGGTACGCCGGGACGTTCATCGCCTTCGAAGGAGGGGACGGCGCGGGCAAGTCCACCCAGCTGCGGCTGTTGGCCGACTGCCTCGTCGACGCGGGACACGATGTTGTTCCCACCCGCGAGCCGGGTGGGACACCGGTGGGCGCGGCGATCCGCGAGGTGCTCCTGCACGGCGAGCATGTCGACCCGCGGGCCGAGGCGCTGCTGTTCGCTGCTGACCGGGCGCATCACGTCGCCACCGTGGTGCGCCCCGCGCTCGAGCGGGGAGCAGTCGTGCTGTGCGACCGGTACGTGGACTCCTCCGTGGCTTACCAGGGCGTGGCGCGCGACCTCGACGCCAGCGACATTCGCTCCCTGTCGATGTGGGCCACCGGCACGCTGTGGCCGGACCTGACGGTACTGCTCGACGTGGACCCGGCCCGTGGCCACTCCCGACGCGACGGCGAGGCCGATCGCATGGAAGCCGAGGACGAGGTCTTTCACGAGCACGTTCGGCAGGCGTTCCTGGACCTGGCGGCAGCCCACCCGGGGAGGTACATGACGGTCGACGCCGCCGGCGCCGCCGAGTCGGTCCACAAGATCGTGCGCGCCCGCACCGTCGACCTGCTGGGACTGCACGAGGGCGGCGGGCCGTGAGCGTCTTCGACGAGCTGGTGGGCCAGGAGCGAGTGCGCGCGGTGCTGACCTCGGCGGTCGCACGACCTGAGTCGATGACGCACTCCTGGCTGTTCACCGGGCCGCCGGGTTCTGGTCGCTCGATCGCCGCACGCGCCTTCGCCGCGGCGCTGCAGTGCCAAGACCGGGAGAACCCCGGGTGCGGGGTCTGTCCGCCCTGCCACACCACGATGGTCGGCAGCCACCCGGACGTCACCGTGGTGGCGACGTCGGAGACCTTCATCCGCGTGGAGCGCGCGCGGGAGCTGGCGCTGGCTGCGGCATCCCGCCCCGTGTCCGGGCGCTGGCGGATCCTGGTGGTCGAGGACGCGGACCGGCTGAACGAGCAGGCCGCGGACGCGTTGTTGAAGACCCTGGAGGAGCCACCTCCGCGCACCGTATGGCTGCTCTGTGCTCCCACGTTGGATGACCTCATCGTGACCGTCCGCAGCCGGTGTCGCCATCTGAGGCTGGGCACGCCGGCGCTGGACGCGGTGGCCGAGCTGTTGGTCCGGCGCGACGGGATCGAGCCGTCGATGGCGCACTACGCGGCGCGGGCGGCGCAGAGCCACGTAGGGGTGGCCAAGCGCTTGGCCACGGACGAGGCGGCGCGCTCCCGCCGCCGTTGGGTCACCGGTATACCGATGACCCTGACCGGAGTGGGCCAGGCGCTGGCGGCCGCCGCCTCGGTGGTGCAGGAAGCGGCCACAGCGGCGGAGGCGGTCACCGGAGAGGACGCCGCTCAGGCGCGCGCTGAGGTGCTGCGCCAGCTAGGCGCGGACCCGGCCGCGCGCACCCAGCCGCCAGAGGTGAGAGCCCACCTCAAGCAGGTCGAGGACGAGCAGAAGCGGGTGGCTCGTCGCCGCCAGCACGACAGCATCGACGCGGCGCTGACCGACCTGTCGTCGGTCTACCGCGACGCCCTGGTGCTGGGCTCCGGGGCCCACGTCGAGGCGGTCAACGCCAGCGAGCTGGACATGGTCCGCGACGTGGCCCGAAGCATGAGCCCCGAGGAGCTGCTTGGCGCCTTGGAGGCCATCGCTCTGGCCCGGGACCGGCTGGTGGCCAACGGCGCCCCCCTGTTGGTCATCGAGGCGATGATGGTGGCGTTGATTCTCCCCCGTGCTCCAATGGGTGCCCGAGCATAACCGGACGGAAGGACGGCGTGGTGACACGAGCTGCGGCAGCAGGCGAACGAGGCATGCTCGGAGGTCGTGTCGTGGCGCTGGTGACCCTGGTGGCGATGCTCGTCCTGTCGGCGTGTGACAGCGCGCCCAGCGCCGAGAGCCCTGACTCCGGCGAAGGCTCGAGCTCCAGCAACCAGGATTCCGGGTCCTCGGCGAGTCAGGATGGGCCAGGACCTCTCGAGGAGTTCTACTCCCAGGAGATCTCATGGAGCGACTGCGAGGGGGGCGAGTGTGGACGGCTCACGGTCCCCATCGACTACGAGAACCCGGGGGAGGGGTCGATCGAGCTTGCCGTGATCCGCGTCCCCGCGGAGGACGCCGACGCTCGACAGGGCAGCTTGCTGGTCAACCCCGGGGGGCCGGGCGCCTCGGGGGTGGACTACGCGCGGCAGTCGGAGCTGATCGTCTCGCCGACGGTCGCCGAGGTCTACGACATCATCGGCTTCGACCCTCGCGGCGTCGCGGAGTCCGCGCCCATCGTGTGCTTCGACGACGAGGAGATGGACGAGTTCGTGGGGGCCGACCCGAGCCCGGACGACGCGGCCGAGGAGGAGGCCAGTGATGAGCTCGTCGGCGAGTTCGTCAGCGCGTGCGAGGAAGCGGCTCCCGAGCTGCTCGGCCATGTGTCGACGGTGGAGGCCGCGAAGGACATGGACGTGCTGCGAGCGGTGTTGGGCGAGTCGACGATGGACTACCTCGGGAAGTCCTACGGTACGTTCCTCGGCACCACGTACGCCGAGCTTTTCCCGGACAGAGTCGGTCGGTTCGTGCTGGACGGGGCGATTGCTCCCGAGCTGACCGACCAGGAGCGCCGGCTGGACCAGGCCGAGGGGTTCGAGCAGGCGGCGCGCAGCTACGTCAGGGACTGTGTCGACAGCGGTGACTGCCCACTGGGCGGCGACGTCGACGCGGGACTGGAGCGGATAACCGAGTTCCTGGACGAGGTCGACGCCGATCCGCTCCCGGTGAGCGGGGACGCGAACACCGAGCTCACCGAGGGCTGGGCGTTTTACGCCATCGTGGCGGCGCTGTACAACGAGAGCGCGTGGAGCGTGCTGACGGAGGCGTTCGAACGCGCCTTCGAAGGCGACGGCAGCACCATGCAGGTCCTCGCGAACTTGTACGTCAACCGGGACGACGAGGGCAACTACGACGGAAACCTCTTTCAGGCGGTCTACGCAGTCAACTGCCTGGACGACCCGGAACAGGAAAGCGGGCAAGACGAAGAGGAGATGCTGGCCGAGGTCGAGAGGGCCGCTCCGAACTTCGCCCGCTACTTCGCCGGCGAAGGGACCTGCGCCGAGTGGCCCGAAGAGGCGACCCAGACTCTGGAGAGCTATGAGGCGGCCGGCGCCGCGCCCATCCTCGTCATCGGCACGACCGGAGACCCGGCCACCCCGTACGAGTGGGCCGAGACCCTGGCCGAGACGCTGGAGTCCGGTGTGCTGCTGACCTACGACGGCGAAGGCCACACCGCGTACGGCCGCTCGAACACGTGCATCGACGACACCGTGGACGCCTACCTGCTGGACGGGAAGGTGCCGCAGGACGGGAAGGAGTGCTGATTCGCCCCGCGCGCCGAGGGTCGGTTAGCCTGCCGTGGCGCCCTCGGCGCAAACGCCGCCTTAGCTCAGTCGGTAGAGCGATTCACTCGTAATGAATAGGTCAGCGGTTCGATTCCGCTAGGCGGCTCCACTTGGGGTCCGCAGCCCGCCGCGTCAGCGGCCCGAGTCCCCTGCGGCCAGCAGCGCGGCGAGGTCCTCCGGCCCCGAGAAGTGCACTGCCGTCCAGCCCTGCGCGCGGGCCGCGGCGACGTTGTCCTCCCCGTCATCGACGAAGAGCAGGCGTTCGGCCGCGCGGTCGAGGCGCTGTTGCACCTCCCGGTAGACCGCGGCGTCCGGCTTGTTCGCGCTCAGCCGGTGGCAGAAGAGCAGCTCGTCGAAGGGTGCGAAGGCTTCCGGGTGCCGTCGCACCAGCACCTCTTCCTCCAGCGGGCCATTGTTGGTGAACGCCACCATGTGCAGATCGTCCTGACGGGCGGTGAGCATGCTGAGCACCTCGGGGTCGACCGCGTAGCAGCTGCACCACGCGTGGTCCAGGTCAGCGTCCGTGCCGGTGTAGCCGGTCCGGTGCCTGATCTCCTGGCGCACGGCGGCAGCGTCCGGGTAGCGCCCGGCGTCACAGTCGTCAGTGAACCCCGAGGCCCAGAACATGGCGTCTACCAGCTGCGGAGGCATACCAAGGAGTTCGCCCAGCACCGGAAGACGCACATCGTGCTCGAACGTGAACAGCACGCCGGCGAGGTCGACGAGGAGGATGTCGTCATCCCGCATCCACCCAGGCTAGCCCTCAGGCTCGCAGTCGTCGTGCGGTCAGCAACGAGGCTGCGGCGAGCCCGTCCGTCGCCCGACGGTCGGCAGGTCGGGGTGACCGTCGGGCCCGGGTGTGGGGCGTGGTGGTCACAGGTGCCATCGCACGCCGTGGTCGGTGGTGGTGGCGGTGGGGTCGTGGTGGTGGACCAGGGTGTGGTGCCTCCTGCACAGGAGGGTGTCGTCACTGGGACGCCGTTCGTCAGGCAGGGTAGGTGACGACCTCGGTGGCCTTGACCCCGGCGTGCAAGGGCTTGCCCGCCACCAACCCCAGCTCGGCAACGGAGGCGGTGGTCACCTCCGCGGTCAATGCCACGGGGCCTTCGAGGCGCACACGCGCCCGCTGGCCGGCGATGGTGACGTCGCGGACCGTGGCCGGCCAGACGTTCCGGGTGGAACCGGCCGGTGGTGAGGTGTACAGGGCCACCGCGGCCGGGTCGATGGTGAGCCATACCTGGGTGCCGTCGCGGCTGTGGGCGGGATCCTCGGCAGTGACAACCGAACCCCCAGGCACCTCGACCTGGACCCGGTCACCGACGCGCATGCGGCCCGAAAGCAGGTTGACCCCCACGATGCCCGCGACGTAGGGGGTTCGGGGACGGGTGATGACGGCGGTCGGGCTGCCGTGCTGCACGACCTGGCCGTCCTCGAGGAACACCAGTTCGTCGGCGAGGGTGAGAGCGTCCAGCGGGTCGTGGGTGACCAGCACGGTGACACCGTCGAAGCCGCCGAGCCGATGGTGCAGCTCGGCCCGGGTGTGGCTGCGTGTCGCGGGGTCGAGGGCGGACAGCGGCTCGTCGAGCAGGAGCACGTCGGGGTCGGTGGCCAGGGCCCGGGCCAGAGCGACGCGCTGGGCCTGCCCCGTCGAGACCTCCCGGGGGGAGGATTCGGCGAGCGACCCGACGCCGACGCGTTCGAGCTCCTCGAGGGCGCGCGCGCGGGCCTGGCTTCGCGAAGCCCCACGCGAGCGTGGTCCGAAGGCCACATTGTCGGCCACGCTGAGGTGACCGAACAGCAGCGGGTCGGCCAGCACCAGCCCGACGTGCCGGTCTGCGGGGGACAGGTGCCACCCGGCATCCGGGTCGTCCCACCACGACGCAGCGCGATGCTCACGCCGGTGGACCACTTTCCCGCGCTGTGGGGGTAGCAGCCCCGCGAGGCTGCCCAGCAGGGTGGACTTGCCCGAGCCGTTCGGCCCGAGGACCGCGGTGACGCTCCCGGGCGGGGCGTGTAGACGCGCCTCGAGACCGAACGCTCCGCGTGACACCTGGACATGCGCGGTCAGGCCCGCTGCCGGCGCCTCGCTCACGTCAGCCACCGGGTCCGCAGAGCGCCCAGGACGACGAGGCAGACCGCGAGCATGAGGACGGACAGGGCCAGCGCCGCGTCCGGGTCCTGCTCCAGAGCCGCGAAGACCCCTAGGGGCACCGTCTGGGTGCGACCCGGGAAGTTGCCCGCGAAGGTGATGGTGGCCCCGAACTCACCCAGGGCTCTGGCCCACGCCAGTGCGGCTCCGGCGGCCATCCCGGGCCCCACCAGCGGGATGACGACGCGAGTGAAGGTCCGCAGCGGCGAGGCGCCCAGGGTGGCCGCGATGCCGTCGAGGCGCTGGTCCAGCCCTCGCATCGATCCTTCCACCGCGATGACGTAGAAGGGCAGCGCGACGAAGGTCTCGGCCACGATGACCGCCACCGTGGTGAACGGGATCGTGACCCCCAGCGTGTCGTCGAGGACGGCGCCGAACACCCCCTGGCGGCCCCACGCGGCCAGCAGCGCCACTCCGCCGACCACCGGCGGGAGCACGAGAGGCACCGTGACCAACGCTCGCAGCCACGGCACCGTGGGATGCGACCCCCGCGCCAGCACCCAGGCGAGCGGAGTTCCCAGCAGCATGACCACGACCAGGGTCACCGACGTGGTCAGAGCGGACAGCGCGAGAGCCTGCCGTGCGAGCGGCGTCGCGATGTCGCGGGGCAACCCCGCCCAGTCCACGCGGAGCAGCAGCGCCAGCAGCGGGAGGGCGAGCAGGGCGACGGCCGCCGCGGCGGGCACGAGAATCGGCCAGCGCCGACCGGCCTCGGGCTGCCGCGCTCGCCCGGGATCGGCGTCCCGCCGCAGCGCTCGCGGGCTCACGGAAGCCCGAACCCTGCCTCGCGCCACAGGGCGCGGCTGGAAGCGGACCGTAGCTCGGAGACCAGCTCGCCGCCGGCCACACTGCCGTTGACGCTGAAGGCGGGGTAGCGGTTGCGGACGTCCACATCGGCAGGCAGCTCGAGGACGGGCAGATCGGTGGTAGCGGCGTCGGTCACGTAGACCAGGGCCGCGTCCGCTTCCCCGGAGGTCACCTTCGACAGGGTGGCGCGGACGTCCGGCTCGTAGGAGGCCACGTTCACGGCGAGGTCGGCTCGCTCGAAGACCTGCTGCGCGGCCTGTCCACAGGGGACCTGCTCGGCGCACAGCACCACCGTGACGTCCTTGCGGGCGAGGTCCTCCAGTGCCTTCACCTCGCCCGGGTTCTCCCTCGCGAGCGTGACGGCCAGGGTGTTCGTCGCCACGATGCGGACCCGGCCGCGGTCCACCGACGAGTCGAGCCCGGTGAGGGGGGTCTCGCCGGCCAGCACCACGGCGTCAGCGGGCGCCCCGGCGTTCAGCTGCTGGACGATGGCCGACGACCCGGCATAGGAGACCTCGTAGTCGCGATCGGGATGCCGCTCCTCACTGGCGCGCACCAGCTCCGGCATGACACCGGCCAGCGACGCGGCCGCCAAGATCGTGACCGGCTCGGACTCGGCGGCCGTGCCCGTCACGGAGCAGGCGGCGACCGTGCTGGCCGTGACGGCGGTGGTGGCGGCCGCGGCGAGGGCCCGGGTCCGCGACATCGCCGGCGAGCGCTGTCTCACGGCGGCGTGCCGACGGTCACATGGGTGGCCTTGATGGAAGCCACGGCCACACTGCCCACCTGGAGGCCCATCTCCTCGACAGCCTCACGGCTGAGCAGGGAGACCAGGCGGAACGGGCCGGCCTGGATGTCCACCTGCGCCATCACGCTGTCGGTCAGCACCCGCGTGACGATGCCCCTCATCTGGTTGCGCGAGGAGCTCGAGCCCACGGTGCCGACAGGGGGCGCGGGGTGCAGCTCAGCCGCCAGGGCGGCGACGTCGACCCCTCGCACCGTCGTGGGACCTGGCCCCGCCGAGGCCGCCTCCAGCCGACCCGCGTCGATAGCCCGGCGCACGGTGTCGGAGGAGACCCCGAGCAGCTGCGCTGCCTCCGAAACCCGCATCTGCGTCATTTGGAGAACAATACAGACGCAAGTGCCGCCATCATCACGGCGGGTGTGCTGGCTATCCAGGGCCCCCGCGGGTCTCCAGGGGCTCGAGCGCAGGGCGCTTGGGCTGGACGTGGTCCCCTGAGGAGCGACCCTGGACCCGCCGCTGCACCCAGGGCCCGGCGTGCTCGCGGGCCCACTGCGCGTTGTCCCGCAGCATGTCCAGCCGGCCCGGTCGGGGCGGATGAGGCAGCGGCACGTGCCAGTCGGCGTCGGCCGGGTCGTGGCCCAGCGTCGCGTAGGCGGCGAGGGCGACCCTTCGGTGCCCCTCGGTCGACATGTGGATGCGGTCGTCGGCCCACATCCGCCAGTCCTTGAGGAAGTCGAACGACCATTGGTTCAACACATAGCATCCGTGCCGGCCGGCGATCTTCCAGATGTGCGCGGTGTACGTGGCCATCCGGCCGCGGAGGTGGTGGATGACGGGTGCCTCAGCGGGGTCGGACGGCGTGGCCAGCATCACGTCAGCACCGGTGGCCCGGACCGACATCACGGCCCGCTCCAGCTGCCCGGCGAGCGCGTCCAGGTCGGCGCGTGGGCGCAGGATGTCGTTGCCTCCCCCGACCAGGCTCACCAGGTCGGGGTCGAGGTCCACCGCAGCGGGGACCTGCTGCCCGGCGATGGCGTCCAGCTTGCGGCCGCGCACCGCGAGGTTGGCGTAGGCGAAGCCCTCGGCGTGCGAGGCCAGGAGGGAGGCCAGCCGGTCCGCCCACCCGATGTATCCGTCCACGGTCTCGGGGTCACGGTCGGACATGCCCTCGCTGAAGCTGTCGCCGACCGCGACGTAGCGCCTCCAGGTGCGAGCCTGGGGACGGATGCTGCCCGTGCGCTGGGGGGAGGGGACGGACATCACGTCGCCGACCTCGGTCACGGCAACCTCCAGTCGATCGGGGCGGCGCCCTGCGCCTGGAGCTGAGCGTTGGCCCGGCTGAACGGGGCCGAGCCGAAGAAGCCGTTGCGCGCCGACAGCGGTGAGGGATGGGCGCTCTGGACGGTGGGTACGTCGCCGAGGACGGGGGCCAGGCTTCGCGCGTCCCGGCCCCACAGGATCGCGACCAGCGGCCCGCCCCGCCGCACCAAGGCCTCGATCGCGGCGCCCGTCACGGTCTCCCAGCCACGGCCCCGGTGACTGGCCGGGGACCCGGCCCGCACGGTCAGGACTCGGTTGAGCAGCATCACTCCCTGCTCGGCCCAAGGGCTGAGGTCGCCGGTGGAGGGCCGAGACAGCCCTAGGTCGTCGGTCAGCTCGGTGAAGATGTTGGCCAGGCTCTTCGGGACCGGCCGGACCTCCGGCGCCACGGAGAAGCTCAGCCCGACCGCGTGGCCGGGCGTGGGATAGGGGTCCTGGCCGACGATGAGGACACGCACTTCGTCCATCGGCCGCTCGAACACGCGGAGCACCTGAGGGCCCGGTGGGAGATAGCCGCGGCCGGCCGCCACCTCATCCCGGAGGAAGCCGCCCAGACCCGCCACGGTGTCGGCGACGCCGACGAGCGCCTTCGCCCAGGACGGATGCACCAGCTCGCTCAACGGAGCCGGTGCGGTCGTCACCTGGTCCACTCTAGGTGTCCTGCATGACAGCTGCGCAGGCCGTGCCAAGTAGTCCGCCGAAGGGGTCCGCAGCCGTGTCGGAACGTGAATGACACCCTTGTGATTCGGTGCGTAGACTCCACGTAGCCGAGCATCTGGCAGGCCCGAAAGGAACGTCTCGAATGAGCGCCGCTCAGCGTATCGACCCAGCAGACAAGGCGGCGTCACTGGACGCCGAGGACGCCGCGATCCTGGACTTCGAGGCCCATTGGTGGCGACACCAGGGCGCGAAGGAGTCGAGCATCAGGGAGGAGTTCTCGATGAGCTCGACCCGCTACTACCAGCGGCTTAACCGGCTCCTAGACAGCGAAGCGGCGTTGGCCCACAATCCGATGTTGGTGAAACGTCTGCGGCGAATGAGGTCCAGTCGTCAGCGTGCCAGATCGGCACGCCGCCTCGGATTCGACTGAGAGTAGGAAACGGCTATGGCCTCTGACTTGGACATTGCGCGTGCCGCGACACTGCGGCCCATCGGCGATGTCGCGGCCGACATGGGAATTCCCCAGGAGTACCTGGAGCCCTACGGCAAGAACGTCATGAAAGTCGGGTTGGAGGCCATCGACTCGATGGCTGACCGGCCCAAGGCGAAGTACGTGGTCGTCAGCGCGATCACTCCGACGCCGCTGGGGGAGGGCAAGACCACCACCTCCGTGGGCTTGGCCCAGGGGCTCGGCAAGCTGGGCAAGCAGGCGGTGCTGACCCTGCGTCAGCCTTCCATGGGCCCGACGTTCGGGATCAAGGGCGGGGCCGCCGGTGGCGGCATGAGCCAGGTCGTCCCGATGGAGACGCTCAACCTGCACCTGACCGGGGACTTCCACGCGGTCACCGCGGCCCACAACCTGCTTGCCGCCTTGCTGGACAACCACCTGCACCACGGCAACGAGCTGGACATCGACCCCCGCTCGATCACCTGGCCGCGCGTGCTCGACGTCAACGACCGGGCCCTGCGCCAGGTCGTGATCGGGCTGGGCGGTCGCGCCGACGGGGTGACCCGGCAGTCCTCCTTCGACATCACCGCCGCGAGCGAGGTCATGGCGCTGCTGTCGCTCGCCAGTGACCTGGACGACCTGCGCAGCCGCTTGGGCCGGATCGTCGTGGGCTTCACCCGATCCGGGGCGCCGGTGACCGCCGAGCAGCTCCAGGGCGCCGGCTCGATGGCCGTGATCCTGCGCGAGGCGCTCAAGCCCAACCTGCTGCAGACCTTGGAAGGCACCCCGGCGCTGATCCACTGCGGCCCGTTCGGCAACATCGCCACCGGCAACTCCTCGGTGGTGGCCGACCTCGTCGGGCTGCGCGGCGGCGACTACGTGGTGACCGAGGCCGGGTTCGGCGCCGACATGGGCGCGGAGCGGTTCTTCAACATCAAGTGCCGTGCCTCGGGCCAGTCTCCGGACGCCGCCGTGGTGGTCGTCACCACCCGGGCGCTCAAGGCTCACTCCGGCAAGTTCCGCATCGTCCCCGGCAAGCCGCTGCCCGACGAGCTGCTGGCCGAGAACACCGACGACGTCGAGGCGGGTGCGCCCAACCTGGTCAAGCAGATCGAGAACATCCGGCTGCACGGGGTCTCGCCGGTCGTGGCGATCAACTCCTTCCCCACCGACCACGCCAGCGAGCACGAGACCATCCGGCGTATCGCCGAGGAGGCCGGCGCCCGGGTGGCGGTGGCCACGCACTTCAGCGACGGCGGAGCCGGAGCGGTCGAGCTGGCCGAAGCCGTGCGGGACGCGGCCGAGGAGCCGAGCGACTTCCGTCCGCTCTACGACCTGGACGCCTCGCTGCACGAGAAGATCGAGACGGTGGCCCGGCGGGTGTACGGGGCCGACGGCATCGACCCGTCGGCGGAGGCGGCCAAGCAGCTGGCCGCCTACGAAGCGGCCGGCTTCGGCACGCTGCCGGTCTGTATCGCCAAGACCCACCTCTCGCTCAGCTCCGACGCGTCCTTGACCGGCGCCCCGACCGGATGGCGGATGCCGGTGCGCGAGGTGCGGGTCTCCGCCGGGGCCGGCTTCGTCTACCCCATCGCAGGGACGATGCGCACGATGCCGGGGCTGTCGCGCCACCCCGCGGCCCACGCCATCGACCTCGACGACGACGGCGAGATCGTCAACCTGTCCTAACGAGACGCAACGCACACGAAGGGGCCCGCAGCGCTGGTGCGCTGCGGGCCCCGTGTCGTGCAGGACGACTGTCAGGCGAACCAGACCACCAGTGCGATGGTCAGGACCAGCATGATGACGGTCAACACGCGGTAGTTGGCCAGGAACGGAGTGCCCTCGAGCTCCTCCGACTCCTCCTTCCAGTACTTCTTCTTCCAGGTGAGCTCGTCCGTCTTCTCCAGGTCGGGTGTATCGCCGAGGAGGCTCACGACCACGAGCATGACGATGGCCGTCACGAACCCGATGCCGGACGCGTAGAGGAACTGGATGGTCGGCTCGGAGGGAGCCACCTGGGTGAAGTAGAACGCCACCACTCCCAGGGGTTGCAGGATGGCCAGCGTGAGGAACGCCGCCGTGGCGGTGACCCGCTTGAACGCGATGCCCATGAGGAAGACCGCGACCACCGGCGGCACCAGGAACGACAGCACCGACTGCAGGTACCCGTACAACGTGTCGAACTGAGCGATGAAGGGCGCCCAGACGATGGCCACGACCAGCGCGACCACCGTGGCGATCCGGCCGATGAGCACCAGGGACCGGTCCGAGGTCTTCGGACGGTATGTCTTGACGAAGTCCATGGTCACGATCGTCGACGCGGAGTTCAGGATCGAGTCCACCGTCGAGGTGATGGCCGCGATGACCGCCGCCAGGATCAGCCCGCGGATACCGACCGGCACCAGGTCGAAGACCAGGGTCGGGAAGACGGTGTCCGGGTTCTCCAGGTTCGGGTACAGCGACAGCGCCATGACACCGGGGAAGATGAACAGGAACAGGAACGCCAGCTTGATGAACCCGGCCATGAGGGCTCCCCAGCGGCCGTGGTCCAGGCTCTTCGCGCCCAGGGTCCGCTGCACGACGAGCTGGTTGGTGGTCCAGTAGTACAGACCGATGACCAGCACACCGGTGATCAGTCCCGGCCACGGCAGGTCCGCGTTGTCGGCCGGCAGGATCAGGCTCATCTTGTCGTCGCCTGCGGTCTGCGCCATCTCGTCCCAGGACGGGATGGCCCGCCAGGTGGCGATGAAGACGATCAGCCCGCCCACGATGGTGACCGTCGCCTGGATGCTGTCCGAGACCATGACCGCACCCAGACCGCCGATGACGGTGTAGATCGCGGCCAGGATGGCCAGAGCAGCCACCGAGACGATGATCGGGATCTCCGGGTACAGCGTCTGGATGACGACTGCACCGGCGAACAGCGCCGCGGCCATGTCGATGAACATGTTGGCGAACAGGTTGAAGCCGGCGAACGCCATCCGCGAGCGCCGGTCGAACCGCTTCTCCAGGAACTCCGGCAGCGTGAACACTCCGGAGCGCAGGTAGAAGGGAAGGATGAAGAAGATGAAGATCGACAGGATGACCGTGGTCATCCACTCGTAGGCGAAGATCGAGATGCCCTGGTTGTAGGCACCACCGGCCAGACCGACGAACGTGGCACCGGACATGTTGGTGGCCACCAGCGACAGCCCGACGAAGGGCCAGATGAAGTTCCGGCCACCGAGGAAGTACTGCTCGGTCTCGCTGCTCTCCTTACCCGACTCCTTCGCCAGCGCCGCGGCCTTCTTCTTCTGCCGGGCTGAGACGACGAGCGGGATGATCCGGCTGAGCAGCAGGTAGACGAGGATGACGGTGAGGTCGATCGGCCCCACTTCGAAGTCGGGCATCCCGCCGCCTCCCTGAGCGGGCACCATGATCTGGGTCTGTGGCGTCATCATCACTTGTCCCTCCGCACCACGAGAACGGGGCAGGGTGCGTGGCGCACCACGCCCTCGGCGTCACTGCCCAGCAGGACGCGCTGGAACGTGTTGAGCCCGCGGCTTCCGAGGACGATGAGATCGGCGTCGATCTCGTCGCGCAGCCGCAGGATCTCGTCGGTCGCGCGGCCGAGCCGCACGTAGGTCATGGTCGGCGTGAGGCCGGCTTCTTCCATCTGGTGCACCTGGTCGTCCAGCACGTGCTGGGCCTCTTGGCGGAGGCGGTCGAGCTGGTCCTGGTTCAGGGTGCGCGGGTTGGTCCACCCGGAGACGAGGCCCACGTGCACCACGTGGACCTCGGTCTGGGTGTAACCATGTAGGTCGAGAACGTGGTGCATGGCCATGGTGGCTTCTTGGGAACCATCCACCGCCAGCAGTATTCGGTGAGGGAACTGGGGCATGGGGCCTCCGGGGTCGACGTTGACGTGCCGGAAGGTACGGTAACCGGGCACGAATGAAAGCGCTACCCCAAACGCGGGGCCAACAGGCCTGTCACCAGCCTGATTGCCGGTTTCGCCGACGAGGAGCGCCGATTCGGCCTACAGTCGTCGTTATGTCTCGCGAGCGCTGGCACGAAGTCGGGCCTGCGGTGCTCGTACGTCGGCACGCCGAGCTGGATCTCAACTGTGGCCTGGTGGTGGGTGAGCAGCGGGCGCTGGTCGTCGATACCAACAGCACGACGGCTCGTGGCGCAGAGCTGGCGGCGGCAGTGCGCGAGGTCACCCGCCTCGAGCCCGTCGTGGTCAACACCCACGCCCACTACGACCACTGCTTCGGCAACGCAGCCTTTCGTGACTCCCAGATCTACGGGCATGTCGGCGCGGCCGACGGGCTCCGGTCGACCGCCGAGCACCAGCGCGCTCAGGCCATCGCGCACCTGCAGTCGGTCGACCGCGCGCAGGAGGCGGTGGACCTCGAGCAGACCGAGGTCGTGCTGCCCTTCTACCTCATCGACAGCGACACCGCGGTCGACCTCGGCGGGCGTACCGTTCACCTGCTCTTCGGCGGGCGCGCGCATACCGACCATGACCTCGCCGTGGCGGTGCCCGACGCGGGCGTGACCTTCTGGGGCGACATGCTCGAGCACGGGGCCGACCCGGCCATGGAGGACAGCTACCCGCTGGAGTGGGCTGCGTCCATGCACGAGCTCAGCCGCCGGGAGCAGGTGCGAGAGGGGACGGTCGCCGTCCCCGGTCACGGGGATGTCGTCGACCCCGCCTTCGTGAGTGCGCAGGTGGAGCAGCTCGGGCACCTGGCGACCTGCCTCACCGAACGGCTGCTCCACCGTGGCCGCGAGCTCGACGGCCTGGTCGAATGCGCTCGAGGCCTCGGGCTGCAGGAGGAGACGCTGCGCGCCGCGGCGATGCGCGCGCTGGAGACGGCCGCGACGGGGTGAGCGGCGCCCCGGGTAGAGGCGCCCCAGACCGACCGGGTGTCTATTTGCACTCATAGGTGCCGAGTGCTAATCATGGTCCTAGCACTCGCAGTATGAGAGTGACAACGAACGCCGACCGATCTTCTCGAGGGTCGAGCGCCGCGTGGCGACGTGAGCCGCGAGGCGACGACCCGTCCGTCGCGGGCGAGAGACGGTCATCCGAACGCCTGACGTGTGGGAGGAACCACCCGAATGTCCAAGACCATTGCATTCGACGAAGAGGCCCGGCGCGGGCTCGAGAAGGGGATGAACACCCTGGCTGACGCCGTGCGGGTGACCCTGGGCCCGCGTGGGCGCAACGTCGTGCTGGAGAAGAAGTGGGGAGCCCCCACGATCACCAACGACGGTGTCTCCATCGCCAAGGAGATCGAGCTCGAGGACCCCTACGAGAAGATCGGCGCCGAGCTGGTCAAGGAGGTCGCCAAGAAGACCGACGACGTGGCCGGCGACGGCACGACGACGGCCACCGTGCTGGCTCAGGCCATGGTGCGCGAAGGTCTGCGCAACGTCGCGGCCGGCGCCAACCCGATGTCCCTCAAGCGCGGCATCGAGGCGGCCGTGAACGCGGTCAGTGACCAGCTGCTGAGCATGGCCACCGACGTGGAGACCAAGGAGCAGATCGCGCAGTCCGCGTCGATCTCCGCCGCCGACCCCGAGATCGGCCAGATGATCGCCGAGGCGATGGACAAGGTCGGCAACGAGGGTGTCATCACCGTCGAGGAGTCCAACACCTTCGGCTTGGAGCTCGAGCTCACCGAGGGGATGCGCTTCGACAAGGGCTACATCTCGCCGTACTTCGTCACCGACACCGACCGCATGGAAGCGGTCGTCGATGACCCATACGTGCTGATCATGAACTCCAAGATCGGCGCCATCAAGGACGTAGTGCCGATCTTGGACAAGGTCATCCAGGCCGGCAAGCCACTGGCCATCATCGCCGAGGACGTCGAGGGCGAAGCCCTGGCGACGATGGTGCTGAACAAGCTGCGTGGCCACATCAAGGTGCTCGCCGTGAAGGCGCCCGGCTTCGGTGACCGTCGCAAGGCCATGCTCGGCGACATCGCCGTGCTGACCGGCGGCCAGGTCATCAGCGAGGAGGTCGGCCTGAAGCTGGAGACCGCCGAGCTCGACATGCTGGGCCGGGCCCGCAAGGTCGTCTCGACCAAGGACGAGACGACCATCGTCGAGGGCGCCGGTGACGCTGACCAGATCTCGGGTCGCGTGAACCAGATCCGCAAGGAGATCGACGGCTCCGACTCGGACTACGACCGCGAGAAGCTGCAGGAGCGGCTGGCCAAGCTGGCCGGCGGCGTGGCGGTCATCAAGGCCGGTGCGGCCACCGAGGTCGAGCTCAAGGAGCGCAAGCACCGCATCGAGGACGCGGTGCGCAACGCCAAGGCCGCGGTGGAGGAGGGCATCGTCGCCGGTGGCGGCGTCGCGCTCATCCAGGCTGCCACGGCGTTCGAGTCGCTGTCGCTGAGCGGCGACGAGGCGACGGGCGCGAAGCTGGTCAAGGTGGCCGTGGAGTCGCCCCTGAAGCAGATCGCCGTCAACGGCGGCCTCGAGGGCGGCGTCGTCGCGGAGAAGGTGCGCAACCTGCCCGCCGGCCATGGTCTCAACGCGGCCACGGGCGAGTACGGAGACATGCTCGGCTTCGGTGTCGCCGACCCGGTCAAGGTGACCCGGTCCGCGCTGCAGAACGCCGCGAGCATCGCCGCGCTGTTCCTGACCACGGAGGCCGTGATCGCCGACAAGCCGGAGAAGGCCCCGGCGGCTCCGGCCGGCGACGGTGGCATGGGTGGCATGGGAGGCATGGACTTCTAGCCTCACCCTCTTCCCCGCACCCCCAGCCACTTCTCTTCGCTTCGAGCCGCGAACTCGCGGCTCGAAGTCGAAGAAGTGGCTGGGGGTGCGCTCGTCTCCGCCCCAACCGAGACGTCGGACGGATAGGCTCGACCACCGTGACGGTCTGGGTCGATCCGCCGGCTTGGCCGGCGCACGGCACCGTCTGGTCTCACGTCATCAGCGACACCTCCTTCGAGGAGCTGCACGCCTTCGCAAGCCGTGCCGGGATCCCGCCTCGCTCGTTCGAGGGGGACCATTACGACATCCCTGCCCACCGGTATGCCGACGTGGTGGCGGCCGGGGCCGAGCAGACCACCGGGCGGGACCTGGCTCGCCGCCTCGCCCGCAGCGGCCTGCGCTTTCGCAAGCGCAAGGGGGAGAGGCCGCTGGCTCGCTACGCCGATGCGCTGCTCGCCGTGGGGGCGCCACACCTGCTCGACGTGGTCGCCTCCCCGCTCGAACCACCTGAAGGCAGCGGTGCGGCTGTCGTCCTGGTCAGTGACGGGACCCGGATGGTCTTGGTACGCAACGACTCTCGCGTGGGCTGGTCGCCACCGGGGGGCAAGCGCGAGCCGTCGGAGACGGTGAGGCAGGCCGCGGTGCGGGAGCTGACCGAGGAGACCGGGCTCGTGGCCTCGCCCCACGACCTGCGACCCGTGGGGTACGAGCGCATCACGATCCCACCCGGGCAGGCCATCGGCATCTGGAGCGACGACCGCCCGAACTACATCGCCGTCTTCGCCGCACCGCTGCGCCCGGTCGAGCCGGTAGGGCCACGGGAGGACGACGTGCTCGAGGCGCACTGGGTGGCGTTCGCCGACGCTCGCAGCCGGTGCGGCCACGAGCCCTGGTGGCTGCTGGTCCAGGCCTGGCTCGAGGAGATCTCGCCGTGAGTCGTCGGTGCGTTCACCCGCCCGAGAGGGTGGCCAGCTCCCCCTCGATGTTGCGCCGGGCGGTGGCGCTCCAGCACCGACGGGCGTGCTCGGTGCGGTACAGGTCCTCGCGGCCGGCGAAGGAGCGCAGTACACGAGCGCGGCCATGAGCGAACAGCTCGCGCGGCACGTGCTCGTACTCCTGGCGAACCTGGCGGGCGTACTGGGCGTAGCGCTGCGGCGGGGCGGACAGGATCCACAGGTCGGCATCGTGGAAGACATCCATGAGCAGTCCATCCTGACCCGCCCCGGCTCCATCGGCGGCCGGGCCAGGGGGCTCGTGGTCGACGGTCATCAGGACCAGCCTCTCGACGAGGTCGACGTCCTCGGCACCGACACCGAGCCGGTGCAGGTGGTCCCGCGCCATCGCGGCGCTGCGGTGCTCGTTGCTGCCGGGTGTGGCCCGCGGGTCGTAGGCGAGGTCGTGATACCAGACGGCGATCCGCACGCACCCCAGCGGCCGCGCGGGCAGCCTCGGCGGTCGTCGAGTGACCTCGGCGACGGCAGTCAACATCTCCGCCACGTGCTGCAACGAGTGGTAGGCGCGGTGGGGCTCGGTCCACGCCCGGATGACCCGCTGTGCTTCGGCCTCACGCAGCGGGGCGTCCGCACCGGGAGCCAGTGCCGCGATGTCGGCCATGAAGTGCTCGCGAGCCTGCTCCACCGCCCAGGGCGCGGCGCGAGTCATACCTCGGTCTGGGTCTGCGCCGACACGTGCTTCGTCCAGCGCTGGTGCAGGCGCGTATCGCCCTTGGCCAACGGCGTCTCGGCGACCCGCCCGGCGTGGCTCACGACCGCGAGGTGGGTGACCAGGGGCCCAGGTGGGTCAGCCGTGACGTCAGCGATATCGGCCCACGCCCACGACCACGGTGGGCCGAAGCCGGAGCGCACGGCAATGCCGTGGTCGTCAGTGCGGACCCACCGCAGCCGGGCGCGTACGGCCAGCACGACTCCCACCATGAGCCAGGCGAGCCCGAACGGCCAGACCCAGGAGGTCGCACCCTCCACCAGGCTGCTGGCGACCCACGCCGGAGCGATGACGGCTTGCGCCGCCCAGACGGCAGTGATCAGACCCGTCGCCCGAGGCCTCAGCTTGTCCGCGTCCATACCTGCCTTCCTCGCCGGTCATCTCGAGAGTACGGCAGGCGGCTCAACGGCCGGCGGGCACCCGGGCCTCGGGGCACCCGGGCCCCCGGGGCCACGGACCGTCAGCCGAAGGAGAGAGCGTCCTTGGTGCTGCTGGAGATGTCGCTGGCCAGGCCCTTGGCCGAGCCGGTGGCGCTCTTCGCCGCGGACTTGGCTGCTCCGAGCGCGCTCTGCAGGGTCAGGGTCACACCGGCAGCGACGAGCCAGGTGTCCTTGGCCAGAAGCAGACCGTCAGGGGTGGGCCGGATGCTGTTCTCCATGCGCATCCCGGGGACCTGCCAGTACATCCCGAGAAGCGCTGTCCCGAAGCCGGCCACTGCGGTCCCGGCCGCCGCGGAGGGCACGGTGGGCAGGAGCAGGGCGGTGCCCAGGGCGATCTCGCCGTAGGCCAGCAGCTCGGTGAAGTCCTTCGGCTTGATCTCCTTGAACATCGGATACGCGGTGCTGGCCATCCCGTGGATCCCGGCCGCGGTCTCCTCGTCGGCACCCAGCTTGGTGATGCCGGAGTTGAGGATGAACGCGCCGGTGGCCAGGCGCAAGGGCAGGTGGGTGGGGTGCATCAAGGCTCCTGAAGTGGGATCAACACGTGTCAGGCGATCATGCGTTGCCCTCGCGGTGGCGTCAACAGCACCGTCGTCGACGAAGCCTCAGGGGTTGTCGTCCGGTCGCGTGTCCAGGGTGACGGTCACCGACCCACGCGACCCGTCGCGCACGTACTCGATCTCGGTCTCGGCACCTGTGCGCCGCCCTCTCACCTGGGCGACCAGAGCGGTGGGGCTGCTGATCCGCTCTCCATCGATGGCGACGATCAGGTCACCCCTGGCGAGCTCGGCGCCGGCGGCCGGCGAGTCCGGCTCCACCTGCGTGACCTGCGCGCCGGCCAGGGTCGCGCCGTCCACCTGGGCCTCGCCGGCGGTCAGTCCCACCCCGAGGAAGGCGTGCTCGGCCACCCCGTTCTCGATGAGCTGCTCGACGATGCCGGTCGCCGAGGACATCGGAATGGCGAACCCGATGCCGATGCTCCCGCTCTGCTGGCCCGTGGCAGTGGGCAGCGAGGCGATGGAGGAGTTGATGCCGACCAGGCGGCCCCGAGCGTCCACCAGGGCGCCCCCGGAGTTGCCCGGATTGATGGCGGCACTGGTCTGGATGGCGTTGGTGACGGCCGCGCTGGTGGGGTCGCCCCGCTCCAGTGGCTGGGTGCTGACCGGGCGGTCGAGGGCGCTGACGATGCCCGTGGTGACGGTCCCGGACAGGCCCAGCGGGTTGCCGATCGCCATCACCGGGTCGCCGACACCGAGGTCGGCGTCGTCGCCGATACTGATCGGGCGCAGGTCCGAGGGACCATCCTGCAGCCGCAGCACCGCCAGGTCGGTCGAGGCATCCGTGCCCGTGATCTCGGCCGCGTAGCTGCGCCCGTCGCTCAGGGTGACCTGCACCCGCTCGCCGCCGGCCACGACGTGCGCGTTGGTCACGATGTGCCCGTCGCCGTCCCAGACGACACCGGAGCCCTCGCCGCCGCCCGCAGCCGTCTGCACCTCGATCGAGACCACACTCGGCGTCACCTGCGCGGCCACCCCGCTCCACGCCTCCGAGTCCTGGTAGGAGGCGGTCGTGGCGTTGGTGTCGGGCTCCGCTCGCTCCGGCTCGCCGGCCGAGGTCACCTCGCGCCCGTCCTGACCGGCGCTGAGGATGCCGTAGGTGCCCCCGGTGGCCAGGATGGCAGAGAGCAGGCCGACGGCACCGAGCTGCAACAGGCTGGTCCGTGGCGGGGTCGAGGTCGCTGGCATGCGCTTCTCCGGTTCGGGATCGGTGAGGTGGGACACGGCTCCTATCAGACACCCTCTGTCTCGACATCGACTGTCCGCCGGCTGTGGATCGCCTGAACGCGGCGCTCGGTCCTCATCGGCGCGAAGCCCGCGAGGGCCGGGCCGGCAGACCGCGGCTGTTCTTGGGGGTCTGTGGTGATCGCGGGCCTGTCTCGGCATGCGGGCCGACGCCGTCGGGATCGGCCGGCGGCTCCGCGGAGTCGGTCACCAGGGGAAGCTCCACGCGGAAGGTGGCCCCCCCGCCTTCGGTGGGGTAGTGCCGCACCGAGCCGGCATGTCGGGCCACGATGGTGGCGACGATCGCGAGCCCGAGGCCCGTCCCGCCGCGTTCGCGGCTTCGGCCGGCGTCCGCCCGGTAGAACCGCTCGAAGACCCGGTCGGCAACCGCGGGGTCGATGCCCTCCCCGTGGTCACGCACCTCCACCACGCACCGGTCCTCGGCCACGCCGAGTGCTACCTCGATGCCGGTGCCCGCCGGTGTGTGCGTCGTCGCGTTGGCCACCAGGTTGGTCAGGACCTGTCGCAAGGCTCCGTCGTCGCCGGAGGTGACCGGTGGCACGCGCTGGGCACCGAAGGGCACGAGGGTGACCGTGCGTTCGGGGGCTCGCACCACGGCATCCTGGACGACGTCGGAGCACAGGACGGTCAGGTCGACCGGCTCCTGCTCCATCCGACCGGTGCTGTCCCACCGGGTGAGCAGCAACAGCGACTCGACCATCCGCGTCATCCGGTTCGCCTCGCCCTCGATCCGTCGCATGGCGGCGGCCACGTCTTCGGGGTCGGTGACAGCGCCGACGCGGTAGAGCTCGGCATAGCCTTGGACCGTGGCCAGCGGGGTGCGCAGCTCGTGCGAGGCGTCCGCCACGAACTGGCGCATCCGTGCCTCGGATGCCTTCCGGACGGCGAAAGCCTGCTCGATGTCGGCGAGCATGATGTTGAGCGAGTCGGACAGCGACGCGACCTCGTCCTTGGCGCCGGGGGTCGGGACGCGTCGCCCGAGATCACCGGCGGCGATCGCCGAGGCGGTGTCCTCGATGCGCGACAACGGCCGGAAGGCGCGCCGCACCGCCATCCATCCCAGCACCGAGACCGCGGCGAGAGTGCCCGCTCCGACCACGAAGGTGAGGACCCAGAGCTGGCTCACCGTGTTCTCGATCGGGCTCATCGGCGCGGCGATGGCCACGGTGCCCTCGTCGTTGGACAGCCGCGCGGTCAGGACCCGCCACTGGGTGGCGCCGCTCTGCGACTCCGCGGTGAACGGGCCACGAGCCAGGCTGGGGTCATCGAGCTCCACCCGGCCCAGGTCCGGGTGATCCATGTTCGTCGCCTCGGTGACGAAGGGGAAGGGAGTGGAGTCCTCGGCCTGCAGGGTCAGCACGACGTAGTAGTTGTTCGGGGGCACCGTGCGGGTCGCGAACGGCTCTCCCTCGACGGCCTGCTGGTAGGCCTGCCTCCCCAGCGGCTCGATGTACTGCTGCAGGTCGGCGTCCATCCGCTGGGTCAGGTAGCCGCGGAGCAGCATGATCGTCACCGAGGTCGTGACCAGGTAGGCCACGAGCACCATCAGCACGACCACCGCAACCAGGCGCTTGGTCAGCGACAGGGCGTGCAGCCGCTGGTATGCCGTCTGCTTGAGAGAGCGGACGACGCTCACCGTTCTCAGTTGCGCGGCGCGCGCAGGACGTATCCCACGCCCCGTTTGGTGTGGATCAGCGGCTCGCCGTCGCGGTCGATCTTGCGTCGCAGGTAGGAGATGTAGGACTCCACGATGCCCATCTCGCCGCGGAAGTCATAGTCCCAGACGTGGTCCAGGATCTGCGCCTTGGACAGCACACGCCCGCTGTTGACCATGAGGTAGCGCAACAGCTTGAACTCGGTGGGGGAGACCTCGATGACCTTGCCGGCCCGGCGTACCTCGTGGCTGTCCTCATCCAGCTCGAGATCAGCGACCTGCAGGGTCATGTCGTCCTCGGGCTCCCCGTCCTGGGTGCGGCGCAGCACGGCGCGTATCCGGGCCACGACCTCCTCCAGGCTGAACGGCTTGGTCACGTAGTCGTCCCCACCGACGGTCAGCCCGGTGACCTTGTCGTCCAGGGAGTCCCGGGCGGTGAGGAACAGGATGGGAAGCTCGCGCCCGAGGTCGCGCAGCCGCCGCGTCACCGCGAACCCGTCCATGTCGGGCAGCATCACGTCCATCACCGCAAGGTCGGGGTCGTGCTCCTGGGCCAGCTCCAGGGCGGTGGCACCGTCGGGGGCGGCGTGGACCTCGAACCCGGCGAACTTCAGGCTGGTCGAGAGCAGGTCACGGATGTTGGTCTCGTCCTCGACGATGAGAAGAGTGGCCTCTGGCGTGCTCATGGTGATCATTGTCCTCAGTCAAACTGGGAGCCGCCTGAGAGTCTACTGTGAAGGCGCCTCGGGTGTGGGGCAGCGAGTCTGCACTCCCAGCCCTCGGAGCCACCTCCAGCCTCGAGTTCGAGGCTGGAGGTGGCGTCAAGTGGCTGGGGGTGCAGGCAGGGGCTACGGGGTCGAGGCGACGTCGTCCAGGTCCTCCAACCCGTCGAGGTCGCTGGCATCGACGATCCGGTAGCCGTAGCCCTGCTCGGACAGGAACCGCTGCCGGTGGGCCGCGAAGTCCGCGTCCACGGTGTCCCGAGCCACGACGCTGTAGAAGTGCGCGGTCCGGCCATCGCCCTTGGGACGGAGCAGCCGGCCCAGTCGCTGCGCCTCCTCCTGCCGGGAGCCGAAGGTGCCCGAAACCTGGATGGCCACCGAGGCCTCGGGGAGGTCGATCGAGAAGTTGGCCACCTTGCTGACCACCAGCAGCGGTAGCGTGCCGTCGCGGAACTGCCCGAACAGCCGCTGGCGGGCGGCCACAGTGGTGCTGCCGGTGATCAGCGGCGCCTCCAGACGCTCGGCCAGCGTCTCCAGCTGGTCGAGGTACTGCCCGATGACCAAGGTCTGCTGCCCGGAGTGCCGGCGCACCAGCTCGGTGACGACGCCCTCCTTCTCGGCGGCACAGGAGGCGAACCGGTAGCGCTCGTCGGGCTCGGACACGGCGTAGGCCATGCGCATGGACTCGCTCAGGCTCACCCGGACCTCCACGCAGTCCGCCGGGGCGATGTACCCCTGGGCCTCGATGTCCTTCCACGGCGCGTCGAAGCGCTTGGGCCCGATAAGGGAGAACACGTCGGACTCGCGCCCGTCCTCGCGCACCAGAGTCGCCGTCAGTCCCAGCCGGCGCCGCGCCTGCAGGTCAGCAGTCATCCGGAAGATCGGTGCCGGCAGCAGGTGCACCTCGTCGTAGAGGATGAGCCCCCAGTCACGGGCGTCGAGCAGGTCCAGGTGCGGGTAGACACCTTTGCGCTTGTGCGTGAGCACCTGGTAGGTGGCGATGGTGACCGGTCGGACATCTTTGCGGGCACCGCTGTACTCGCCGATCTCCTCCTCCGTCAGCGAGGTGCGGTTCACCAGCTCCTCGCGCCACTGCCGTGCGGCCACGGTGTTGGTCACCAGGATCAAGGTCGTGCTGCTCGAGCGGGCCATGGCACCGGCCCCGACCAGGGTCTTGCCCGCGCCGCACGGCAGCACCACCACCCCCGAGCCGCCGTCCCAGAAGCCGTCGACGGCCTGCTGCTGGTAGGGCCGCAACGACCAGTCGCGCTGAGCCAGCGCGATCGGGTGCGCCTCCCCGTCGACGTACCCGGCGAGGTCCTCGGCCGGCCAGCCCACCTTGAGCAGCTCCTGCTTGAGGTGGCCCCGCTCGCTCGGGTGCACCGCCACGGTGTCGGCGTCCACCCGGTCCCCGATGAGTGGGCGGATCTTCTTGTGCCGCAGGATCTCGGTCAACACGGCCCGGTCGGTGGTGCGCAGCAGGAGGGTCCCGTCCTCGGCCTTGGTCAACGTCAGCCGCCCGTAGCGGTCCATCGTCTCGGCCACGTCCACCAGCAGGGCGTGGGGCACGGGGTAGCGACTGTGCCGCACCAGTGCGTCGACCACCTGCTCAGCATCATGGCCGGCCGCCCGCGCGTTCCAGAGTCCGAGCGGAGTCACCCGGTAGGTGTGGACGTGCTCAGGGGCCCGCTCCAGCTCGGCGAACGGCGCCACCGCCCGCCGCGCCTGCTCGGCATCGGGGTGGTCCACCTCGAGCAGTAGCGTCTTGTCGGACTGCACGATCAACGATCCGGTCATCGCGAGGGCAACGCCCGGGTGGCGAGGGGGCATTCCCGGTGGCAGTCCGTCCCGCGGGCTGCCCGGTCTCGCTGCCCCGCCGCGGTGCGAGAGGTCGGTGGTGCCCATGTCTTCCCCGGAGGTATGGTGCGTCGGTACGCGCTCCGGGGTCGGTGCAACTCCGAACCGGCGGTGACAGTCCGCGACCCGGCCGCAGCCAGCGGTCGGTTGATCTGGTGAAAATCCAGGACCGACGGTGAAAGTCCGGATGGTAGGCAGCGCGTCGCCTGCAGGCCAGCAGGCCGGTGGTCAGGGAGACACCGACGGCGAGTAGACCGTCGTTGGTGCTCACCCGCCGGACCACCGTCGTGGCGTCTGCCACACCCGCCCCGGAGCTCGGCATGGACCGACGTAGACCGGGAGGCGGTGAACGACGTGACGCGACCTACCACCATGCCGACCTCGCCGAGCCCACACCGGGGCCCCGTGCGTGAGACCGACCTCGAGATGCTGGCACGCTGCGTCACCGAGGCCCTGCGCGGTCCGGAGGTCGACCCCAACCCCCGTGTGGGCTGCCTCGTCGTCGACTCCTCCGGCCACGTCGCGGGGACCGGGCACCATGACGGCGCCGGGAGCCCACACGCGGAGGTGGTCGCGCTGGCCCAGGCCGGCGATCGGGCGGAGGGCGGTACCGCCTACGTCACCCTGGAACCGTGTGGCCACACCGGGCGCACGCCACCGTGTACCCACGCGCTGTACGAGGCCGGGGTACGACGGGTCGTCTACGCGCGCGCCGACCCGGACCCCCGAGCCGCCGGTGGTGCCGCGTGGCTGACCGCGCAGGGGGTCGCTGCCGAGCAGGTCGAGGTGGCCGAGGCCGACGACATCGTGCACCACTGGGCCTTCGCCGTCGCGGTCGGCCGGCCCTGGGTCACCTGGAAGATCGCCGCCACCCTCGACGGAAGGGTGGCGGCCGCGGATGGCTCGAGCGCCTGGGTGACCTCCCCGGAGGCGCGCGCGGACGGTCACGAGCTCCGTGCACGATGCGGTGCGGTCCTCGTCGGCACCGGCACTGTCCTGGCCGACGACCCCAGCCTGACCGCGCGGCGTTCCGACGGCACTCTGCACCCCCACCAGCCCCTGCGCGTCGTCGCCGGCACGCGCGACCTGCCCTCGGCCGCCCGCCTGGAGCCGGCGCTGCACGTGCGCACCCACGAGGCCAGCGAGGTGATGGCCGCCCTGCACTCCCGCGGGGTGCGCCGGGTGCTGCTGGAGGGTGGGCCGACGCTGGCCGCTGCGTTCTGGCGCGCGGGCCTGGTCGACGAGGTCGTGACCTACCTGGCCCCCGCGCTGCTGGGCTCCGGAGCGGCTGCGGTCGCTGACCTCGGCATCGACACCATCGACGACATCGCCCGCCTGGAGGTCAGCGAGGTAGCCCGCGTCGGGCCGGATGTGCGCATCACGGCCCGTCCCCACAGACAACCCGGAAGGGACTGAACGCGCATGTTCACCGGCATCGTCGAAGAGCTCGGCGTCGTCACGCAGATCACCCACGCTCGGGACTCGGCCCGGCTGCAGATCGAGGGCGAGGTGGTCACCCAGGACGTCAGCCATGGCGACTCCATCAGCGTCAACGGGGTGTGCCTGACGGTCACGCAGAGCGACGGCGCCACCTTCGAGACGGACGTGATGGCTCAGACGCTGCAGCACAGCAGCATCGGTGGCCTCGAGCCAGGAAGCCCCGTGAACCTGGAGCGAGCCCTGCGTGTCGACGGCCGCTTCGGCGGTCACGTCGTGCAGGGCCATGTCGAGACCACCACGAGCCTGCTGCGACGCGAGCCCGGCGAGGCATGGGAGGTGCTCACCTTCGCCTTGCCCGCGGCCGTAGCCCGGTATCTCGTGGCCCAGGGCTCGGTCACCCTCGACGGCGTCTCCCTCACCGTGAGCCACCTGGGGCACGACACGTTCTCGGTGTCGCTCATCCCGACCACGCTGTCCATGACCACACTGGGTTCGCTGGCGACCGGGCGCAGCGTCAACGTCGAGGTGGACGTCCTGGCCAAGTACGTCGAGCGGCTGCTGACCCCGCGCGGAGGTGAGGACGATGAGTGAGACGGTGGACGTCGCCGTCAGCACCCTGCGCGCAGGACGACCCGTGCTGGTCACCGACGACGCGCACCGCGAGAACGAAGGCGACGTCGTCCTGGCCGCCCAGACCCTCACCGCGGCCTGGATGGGCTGGACCATCCGGCACACCTCGGGCTACGTGTGCGCCCCGATGCCGATGGAGTGGGCGGACCGGCTCGACCTGCCCCTGATGGTGGCCCCGCGGGACAACGAGGACCGCTACCGCACGGCCTACGCGATCACCGTCGACGCGGCGGCCGGTGTGGGCACGGGCATCAGCGCCACCGACCGGGCGCGCACCGTGCGCGTGCTGGGTGACCCCAGCGCCACCCCGGCCGACCTGACGCGGCCCGGACACGTGGTGCCGCTGCGCGCGCGCGTCGGCGGCGTGCTGGAACGCCCGGGGCACACCGAGGCCGCGGTGGACCTGTGCCGGATCGCGGGGGTCACGCCGGTCGCGGCGATCGCCGAGCTCGTCGACGACACCGGCGAGATGCTGCGCGGCGCTGCGGTGCACGCGCTGGCCCGAACGGCGCACCTGCCTGTGTTGTCCATCGCCGAGCTCGTGGCACACTGCCAAGCCCATCCCGGGCAACCACGTGAGGAGAGTCGGCGATGAGTGGTGCGGGCGCACCGGCACTGGACGTCGACGGCACCGGGATGCGGATAGCCGTGGTCTCAGCGCTGTGGCACGAACAGGTGATGGACGGCCTGCGCGCCGGGGCGGACCGTGCGCTGGAGCGCGCCGGCACCAGCCGGATCACTCGCATCACGGTCCCCGGCAGCTTCGAGCTGCCCGTGGCCTGCGCCCGGCTGGCCCGCTCGGGGCGCTACGACGCCCTGGTGGCCCTCGGCGTGGTGATCCGCGGAGGTACGCCGCACTTCGAGTACGTCTGTCAGGCGGCGACCCAGGGGCTGGTCGAGGTCTCGGTGGACACCGGCCTGCCCATCGGCTTCGGGGTGCTGACCTGTGACACCGAGGAGCAGGCGCTCGCGCGCGCCGGACTGTCGGGCTCGGTGGAGGACAAGGGCGAGGAGGCCGCGCTGGCCGCGCTGCGGACCGCCGTCACCCTGCGCACGCTCTAGCTCGTGCGGCGGCGCTCGATCACAAGTTGACCGTGATGTCGGCCTCGTCGCGTAGCTGCTTGACCAGGCGGTCCACCGCGGCGGCCTCTGCCTCCTGCTCGAGCTGCTGGCGAAGCTGGGGCTGGACGTCCTCGAACGGCGGGATGGACGCGGCCGCGGCGTCCTCGCCCTGGCCCTCCTGCTGCTCGGTGAGCTTGTCGTAGAGCTCCTGCTGCTCCTTCTTCGACGGGGCATCGACCTTGCCTTCGGCGGCAACGTACTTCTCCACCAGCAGCTGCTTCTCGACCTCGCGGCGGACCTGCTTCTCGGTGAAGTCCTGCTCCTTGAGCACCCCCATGAACTCCTCGACCGAGGCCATCCCGTTGCCGGTCGCCAGCCGCTCGAGCGTGTTCTGGATCTCCTTGTCCGTCACCGAGATGTCCTCGTCCTGCGCCGCCTGGACCAGGAGCAGGCTGTTGACCATATCGCGAGCGGTCTCCTCCTTCAGCTCCTGCTGGTCCACCTCGCCGCCGGCCTGCTGCGACTGCATCGCGGCCTGCTGGAACTGGCCCTCGTAGGCCTGCACGAACTCCTCGCGCGAGATCTCCTCGTCGTTCACCTCGGCGACCACCTTCGGCACGTCCTCCACGTCGGCCTCCGGAGCCTGCTGACCCTCGGGTCCCTGGCTCGTGGCGGCGTCGTCGCTGCTTGGCTGGGCGTCCTCGGAGTCGCCTCCGCAGGCCGCCAGGAGGGTGACGGCGGCGAGCGCGGCGGCAGTGGCCGCACGGGTCAGGAACGAGTGCTTCATGGGATCCCCTCGTGGAACATGCGAACGCGCGACGCTAACACGGCCCACCCGGCCGGCTGCTGAGAAAGCACTCAGCCCGCGTCCAGGCTCGAAGGTGGCACAGTGAACGCATGGCACTGCCCATGGTCGAGCCGCGCGAGGGGATGCCCTCGCGCGTCGTGGTCTACGAGGTCGGGCCGAGGGACGGCCTGCAGAACGAGCCCGTGACGGTTCCCGTCGAGGTCAAGGCGGAGTTCGTCGGTCGGCTGCTGGCCTGCGGCCTGCAGACCGTGGAGCTGACCTCCTTCGTGCCACGCTCCTGGGTCCCCCAGCTCGGGGACGCGGAGGAGCTGCTGGCGATGCTCGGGGCCGAGGTGAACCCTGCCGGTCGTGTCGTGCTGGTGCCCAACGAGCGTGGGCTGGACCGGGCGGTGGCGGCCGGAGCGCGAGCGGTGGCCATCTTCGCCAGCGCGACCGAGTCCTTCGCCCGGCGCAACCTCAACCGCTCGGTGGCGGAGTCGATGGCCATGTTCGCCCCCGTGGTCCGACGGGCGCGGCAGGAGGGCATGTGGGTGCGTGGCTACGTCTCGATGTGCTTCGGCGACCCGTGGGAAGGGCCCGTGCCCACGGCCCAGGTCGCGCGGGTCTGCGAGGAGCTGCTCGCCCTGGGCTGTGACCAGGTGAGTCTGGGTGACACGATCGGGGTCGGCACGCCGGGGCACGTGGAGGCGCTGCTGGGTGAGCTGGCCGGCGTCGGGGTGGGCGCGGACCGTCTCGCGGTGCACTTTCACGACACCTACGGCCAAGCACTGAGCAACACCCTCGCTGCGCTGAACCTCGGAGTGAGCACGGTGGACGCCTCCGCCGGTGGCCTCGGGGGCTGTCCCTATGCCCAGTCGGCCACCGGTAACCTCGCCACCGAGGACCTGGTGTGGGCGCTGACGGGCCTCGGTATCGAGCATGGAGTCGACCTGGAGGCCCTGGTCCGGACCAGCGTGTGGATGTCCTCTCACCTCGGCCGGTCTTCCCCCAGTGCGGTGGTCCGCGCGCTCGCCGACACAGGTGGGTAGCCCTCTCCCGCGATGCGGTGCGACAGCACCGACGGTGCCGCACCGGGCACGGAGGAAACCGCATACGGTGGGGGGATGGACTCAGGTATCGACCGCTCCTGCATGAAGACCGGCGTCCGTCCCCAGGACGACCTCTTCGGTCACGTGAACGGGTCGTGGGTCGAGACCACGCAGATCCCGTCGGACCGGAGCCGGTACGGGGCTTTCGACGTGCTGCGGGAGAACGCGGAAGCCAACGTCCGCGAGCTGATCGAGCGGGCCGCGGATGGCCACCCCGGCGCGGACAGCCCGGAGGGCAAGGTGGGAGCGCTGTACGCCAGCTTCATGGACACGGCCGCCATCGACAACCTCGACACCAGCCCGGTGGTCGAGGCGCTGCGGTCGATCGCGGCCGTGGACGACAGCAGCGGGGTCTGCCGGGTCTCGGCCCGGCTCCAGCGGGAGGGGGCGACCGGACTCGTTCACCTCTGGGTGACCGCCGACGCCGGCAGTCCCGAGGACTACGTCGTGTACCTGCACCAGGGCGGTCTGGGCCTGCCGGACGAGTCGTACTACACCGAGGCGGCCCACGAGGCGGCGCGCCAGGCCTATCGGGCCTACCTGGGGCAGCTGCTGGACCTCGCGTCGACGGCCATCGCAGAAGCCGGGCTGGACCTGGGCGAGGGTGCGGTCGAGCGGGTCTACGCCGTGGAGGAGCGCATCGCCGGACACCACTGGGACCGGGTCGAGGCGCGCGATGCGGTGAAGTCGTACACCAAGCTGACCTCCAGCGAGCTCGCGCAGCGGGCTCCCGGGTGGGACTGGGCAGCCTGGGCTGCCGGTCTGGGTGCTCCGGACGGCGCCTTCGACGTGGTGGTCGCCCGGCAGCCGGACGTCTTGTGCGCCATCGGCGACGCGCTCGCCGAGGTACCGGTCGGCGACTGGCGCGCCTGGCTGACGGTCCGGTTGCTGGATGCCACCGCGCCGTACCTGCCCGAGGCCTTCGTGCAGGCGCACTTCGCCTTCCACGGCACCGCGCTCAGCGGCACGCCCGAGATCAGGCAGCGCTGGAAGCGGGGCGTGGGCCTGGTGGAGAAGCTGCTGGGTGAGGCTGCCGGTCGGATGTACGTCGCCGAGCACTACCCACCGCACGCCCGGGCCCGGATGGAGGCCCTGGTCGGCAACGTCGTGGAGGCCTTCCGGCAGCGCATCAACGAGCTGGAGTGGATGGGACCTCAGACCCGCGAGCGCGCCGTGGAGAAGCTCGACGCCTTCCGTCCCAAGATCGGACACCCGGCGACCTGGCGCGACTACGGGGCCTACGACGTCGACCCGGCGGATCTGGTGGGAAACGTCCGCCGGGGCCACGCTTTCGACAGCGACTACGAGCTGGGCAAGATCGGCGGACCGATCGACCGCGAGGAGTGGTTGATGACGCCGCAGACCGTGAACGCCTACTACCACCCGATGCTCAACGAGATCGTGTTCCCCGCGGCGATCCTGCAGCCCCCGTTCTTCACCGTCGACGCCGACGACGCGGTCAACTACGGCGGGATCGGTGGCGTGATCGCGCACGAGATCGGGCACGGCTTCGACGACCAGGGGTCCCGCTACGCCGGAGACGGGTCGCTGACCGACTGGTGGACCGAGCAGGACCGGACCGCGTTCGAGGAGCGTGCTCAGCGGCTGATCCGACAGTTCGAGGGACTGTCTCCGCGCGAGGTGCCGGACATCACCGTCAACGGCGGGCTGACGGTGGGTGAGAACATCGGCGACCTGTGTGGGCTGGAGATGGCCTTCACCGCCTACCGGCTGGCGACCGCAGATGGGGCTCCTGTCGTCGACGGCTGGACGGGGGAGCAGCGGTTCTTCCTGGGCTGGGCTCAGGTGTGGCGTAGCAAGGCACGGGTGGAAGAGGCCAGGCGCCTCATCGCGACCGACCCCCACGCCCCGGCTGACCTGCGTGGGAACACGGTGCGTAACGTCGACGCGTTCCACGAGGCCTTCGGGTCGGCACCGGGCGACGCGCTGTGGCTCGAGCCTGCCGACCGGGTCCGGATCTTCTGACCCCTCGCCCGGCGCTGACAGCGGGCACCGGCGCGTGGTGGGGACGCCTACTCGGCGATGCGGGCACCGGTCACCCGGTGCAGCAGCAGCGTCCGGGCCTGGTTCGCCTCGCCGACGGTGGCCAGCACCCGGCCCGCCTCGATGAGGTGCGGCCGGATGAGCATGCGTCGCACGCTCCCCACCTCGTCGACGTAGCCGACCCAGACCGACAGGTCCCCCGCGGCGGCTTCGCGCAGCACCGACGCGGTCACCGCAGGGTCGGTCGAGACGATCGGGCCATCCGGGTCCTCCGGGGGCCGCGCCGTGCGCTCCTGCTCGCCGCGACGCATCGAGGCCACGACGGCGCCGGCGACCTCGGCGTCGACGCCTGTGACGCGCACGGGGTCGGGGAGACGACGCGTCGTCCGGTAGTGCCGACCCGCGGCCAGGGCAACCTGCCCGTCGACCCCCTCGGCCAAGGGGGCGTACTCCTGCTCGCGCAGCACCTCCAGGACGGTGGCCGCCGGCATCGGGGAGACGAGGACGGTGGGGGCCAGCCGCCGCAACGCCAGCAGGCCCAGGGCGCGGTCGGACGCCGCGCGGTCGAGCAGGGCCTCGTCGTCCGAGCGGACGTAGGAGGCGGCGGAGCCGACCCGGGCCACGCCGTGTCGGCGGGCGACGTCTCGCACCAGGTACTCCAGCGGTTGAGGCACGCCGGTGCGGCTGAGCAGGGCGATCTCGGCGAGAAGGCGGTCCGCCGACCACCCGGCATCCAGCGCGCGCCGGACACTGGCCTCGGAGATCCGGTGCACCGTAGCGCCGCCTCGGGACTCCACGTCCCCCACCAGCCGCATGAGCGACTGGGCCGCTGGCGCCAACCTTCCTGGTGCGACCGCCGTCAGGTCCGCCTGCACGAGCACGTGGTCGACCGCGGGTGGAATGAGCCGGGCCATCGCCTGAGCCGCGGCGGCCCCGGTCTCGGTCTCGCGGTCGGCGTGGGTATGCAGGTCGTCGATGAGATGCCGTCCGGGGATGCTCAGCGTGCCTCGGCCGACGAGGGCAGCCCACTCCGCCTCACGCCGGATCACGTCCACGGCGCTCTCGGGCCGCTCCGAACCGGCCCGGCGCAGGCGCCGGGGGTGGCGCCACCGCAGCAGGTCGAGAATGCCCTCGTCGTCGGGAGCGGACCCGACCGGCAGCGAGGCGAGTACGCCCAGCACATCGAGCCGGCGTTGCCGGGCCATCGGTGAGCCCGTCTGGGTGGACAGGGCGTTGATGCGGCCCGTCTCCGAGGCGCCGACCAGCGACGCCGCGGCGGGCATGTGAAGCCAGGCCCCGGCCAGCCGCAGCCACCCCTGCTCGGGTGCCATCTCGAGCCAGTCGTCCGCCTCCCCGGTCGGCATCCACACATCGGCCTCGCCTCGTGGCCCTCCCGTGGTGTCACCACGCGCGAACAGACCGGCGGCATGCGCCACCTCGACCAGCCAGGCCGCCTGCACCAGGTCGACCTCCAGATGCCGGGCCACCGCGCGCAGGTCGCGCACCGCGACCCCGCCGCTGCGCAGGACCCGGGGTGGCGAGGAGCCCCAGAGGTTGACGAGCTCGGCGGCGAGCACGAGCAGCTCCGCCGCACGACCGCCCACCGTGGCGTCGGCCACGTCCGGGTCGACATGCGGGCTCGTCTCTTCGAGACCGGGGGGGTGCAGGCTGGGGTCGCGGTAGAGCCGACCCTCGCGCAGGCACAGCCCCACTTGACGTGGGAGCACGACGTGGGAGGAGTCGGTGCGATGCAGCAGGCCTGCCTCCAGGAGCATCCGACCGGCAGCGCCGACCGAGCCGGGGGGCGTGTGGTCGTCAGCCGAGAGCACACCGGTCGGTGGCCCCCAGGTGAGAGCGGCCAGGATCGACCGGGACTGGGGGTCGAGATCAGCCAAGAGCACCTGCAGGTCCTCACCCTCCGGGGTGCCGGGCAGCCAGGGGCCGAGGCCGGCCGGGTCGCCGACGGCCTCGGCGGCAGCCCGCGCCACGTGCAGTCCGTCGGGGCCCCGCCACAGCAGGGCCAGCGCCCGGAGCTCCTCGAGCAGCTCGGTCACACGCGGCGACCCCTCCCGCTCGTCGAGCAGACGCGCGACCTGCTGCTCGTTCGCCGGCGCGGCGAGCGTCACCGCCTCCACGGTGCGCAGGTGGGCCAGGTCGAGCCGGTCCAGGGCGCGTGCCGTGCTGGCGCGGGTGTTCGCCCGTGCGGCCAGCGTCGTCAGGTCACCCGGCGCCGGTCGTGCGAGGTCGGGGCGCGCGATCAGCAGGCCGGTGAGCTCCTCGTCGCTGCGGCTTCGCAGGTCCTCGGCCAAGGAGCGCCCGGCGGCCCCGGGTGCCGGCGGCGAGGATGAGGACACGGGCTCACCGTAGTCGGCGTGGGCGAGCCACGGGTGTGCCGTCCCTCGAGCGGAAGGCGCGCCAGCCGATCATGACCAGGGGCCACTGCAGGGGCACACGGACCACGGTCGCCGCGAACATCGCGGCGGTGGCGGGGTCCGGACGGCGTTGCAGTCGGCGCGCCCACATCAGGGACATCTGCACGTTCGAGGGGAGCACCCCGACCAGAAGTCCGGCGCTGGCCAGCCCCGCGAGCCGCCGGGTCCACGGCAGGGCCAACCCGGCCGCACAGGTGAGCTCGGCGATCCCGGAGCCGACGACCGTCTCGCGCTCGTAGGGGCTGAGCGCCGGCGGGATGATGGGCTCGAAGATCTGCGGTCGCACGAGGTGCAGCGTCCCCGACCCACCGAACAGCGCGACCAGGAGCCAGTGGTTGGGCCTGCGCACGACCCCACCGTGACACACCCGCACCGGGCCGGGTGACAGGATCGAGGGATGCACCCCTCGACCGCGCTGGCCACCGTGCTGGTGGACGAGTCGTTGCGGTGCGGCGTGCGCGACGTCGTGCTGTGCCCCGGGTCGCGGTCGGCACCCCTGGCCTACGCGGCGCGGGCTGCCGAACGGTCGGGCCGGGTGCGCTTGCACGTGCGGGTGGACGAGCGCAGCGCCGGCTTCCTGGCCCTGGGACTGGCCAAGGTCTCCCGCCGGCCGGCGGTGCTCATCACCACCTCGGGCACTGCGGTCGCCAACCTGCATCCCGCCGTGTTGGAGGCGGCTCACGCTCAGGTGCCCCTGGTGGTGATGTCGGCTGACCGCCCGGCGGAGCTGCGGGGCACCGGGGCGAACCAGACGACGGTGCAGCCGGGCATCTTCGCCGCGGCCCTGCGTTTCGAGCACGACCAGCCCCCGGCCCAGGGAAGGGCAGGCGAGCAGGCATCGTGGCGCACCACCGTGTGTCGAGCCTGGGCGGCCGCGGTGGGCGCGAACGGGGACCCGGGCCCGGTCCATCTCAACGTCGCGTTCCGCGAGCCGTTGGCGCCCTCGGTCGAGCGCGGCGAGTCCGGTGACGAATGGCCCGAGGCGCTGGCAGGCCGCGGGGAGGGACGGCCCTGGGTCCGCGTGCCAAAGCCGACGCCGACGCCGACGCCGACGCGCATGCTCAGTACCGACCGGGAGCCCGCGCGTACCCGCACGCTCATGGTCCTGGGTGACCTGCCGGACCCGGCGATGGCCGACTCCGCCCTTCGGCTGGCCGCGGCCCACGACTGGCCGGTCATCGCGGAGCCGTTCGGGGCGCGTCCAGCAGACGCTGACGTCGGCACCACTGTGCTGCCGCACGGTCCGCTGCTTCTGGCGGACGCCGAGCTCATGCGTCGGTGGCCGCCGCAACGGATCGTCACCGTCGGCCGGCCCACGCTGCACCGCGAGGTCACCGACCTGAGCCGGAGGAGCGACGTCACGCACGAGCAGGTCACCGCGTCGCGTCAGTGGACCGACCCGACGCACCTGGCCTCCCGGGTGCGCTCGTGGAGCGAGTTCATCCGGGATGGCCACCCCCAGGTCGAGCCCGGGTGGGCGCAGGCCTGGCAGCAGGCGGGTCGGGCCCTGGCCTCCCGCCTGGCCGGCGGACCAGGGTCCGAAGTGTCCTCAGTCGCCGTCGCCGCCACCGTGCTGAACACGATGAGCGACGGGGACACCCTGGTGCTGGGCTCGTCGAACGCGCCCCGCGACGTGAGCCTGGCGGACCCGGGCGCAGGGGCCGGCCGCATCGTGGTCGGCAACCGGGGCCTGGCCGGCATCGATGGCACCGTCTCCACGGCGGCGGGGGTTGCGCTGGCCTCGTCCGGTCGCGTGGTGGCCCTCATGGGGGACCTGACCTTCCAGCACGACGCCAACGGCTTGATGATCGGCCCGCTGGAGCCCCGGTGCGACCTGACCATCGTGGTCAGCAACGACAACGGCGGGGGGATCTTCGCGACCTTGGAGTACGGTCGCCCGGAGCTCGCGGAGGACTACGAGAGGCTGTTCGCCACCGCCACCCACACCCGCATCGGCCAGTTGTGCGCCGCGCATGGAGTGTCGTACGTCGCGGCGGGCAGCCTTGAGGAGCTGGCCACCGCGCTGCAGCCCGCCGACGCGGGTCTGCGGGTCGTCGAGGTGCATGTCGACCCGGCGGTGGACCGCCGGGTGCGTACAGCCTGGAGGCAGAGGGCGGTCGGGGGCGACGCGAGCATGCCGTGAGGGAGGCACCAGAGGGCGACCACCGCCGCCCAGCAGCCTCCGGTCCGTCAAGGGCCGGGATCGCCGGTCGGCTGGTACCCGAACGAGGTCATCACCGCTGAGCAGCGGCGTTCGATCCGCTCCAGGTTCTCCGGGCCGAAGAACGCCTCCGGGGTGACGGACCGGTCGCCCAACGGCTGGTACTGGTGGTCCTGTTGGCCCGAGATGTCCTGTTGGACCGGGTATCCCAGCTCAAGGGCGAGCCCTTCGATGGCGGGTCGCTTGGCCGCGTCGAAATCCTCGTAGCGCACCAGGGTCATCCGGTCGGCAGCTTCGCGGTAGACCTTGTTCGCCCGGACCCAGCGGTCGGCCAGAACGTCGATGTAGTGGCCTCCGCCCTCGCCGAAGCTCGAGCCGGTGAGGATGGTGTGCCACCCCGGAAGCCGCTCCCGCAGGTGTGCCTCCTGTTCCGGCGACAAGCCGTCCAGGTCCCCCGGCAGCTTCAACCGGTTCAGGACGCTGCGGATGTTCTGGCGCGGGTCACGCACCACGAACACGTACTTCGCGTCGGGGAAGGCACGCTCCAACGAGGCATGCAGGAAGGTGAAGTCGTTGTCCTTGAGCACGGTCGTGGCGAAGGAGCGGGGGTGCTCGTTCGCCAGGGTCTGCAGCGCGGGGTTGCCCTCGAGCAGGTCCTTGAGCGTCAGCTTGTGTCGATAGAGCACGTCGTGGGCGTACGTCTGACCGATGCACTCGGCCAGCAGGGCACCGATCGCGGTGCTCCCCGACTTCTGGTTGCCGAGCACGAAGACTGCGGTTGACCCCGGTGCACCTCCGGCGCCGTCGGCTTGGGCCCGACGCCGGCGCCGGGGCCGAGGGTGCTGGATGACTCCGGTCTCAGGGGCCGGCTCGGTGATCCTGCTGCGGTATCCCTTCTCGGCCAGCGCGCGGAACTCGGCGCGCACGGACAGCTGACCGAAGTGCCGGTACGCCGCCACGGCGATCGAGACCGAGTCAGCGGTGCTCTCGCGTGGCCGGTAGACCCTGCCCTTACCCTTCATCAGCGGGGACAGCGAGAAGTACGCGTGCGCCGGCTCCAGTAGCCGCAGGCCGGCGGCCACGGCTCGGTGGTCGGGGTGGTAGTCCTCCTGGTGCGCGGCGGCGTAGAACCATGCGCGCCTGCTGTTGAGCGGCGCCAGCGCATCGCGGACCCGCTCGGGGGTGAGGTCGCCTTCGCGCAGACCCAGCCGGATGATCTCTCCGGTGCCGCCGGTCAAAGCCGACCAGGCCGCAGCCTGTTCGGCCCGGCGGAACTCCTGCTCATACTCCGGTGACCAGCCCATCCGTCGCGCCCGGCCCGAGGCGCCGCCGTCGGTGACGGCCACCAGCACCAGCCGGCGCCGGGTGGCTTCGCGGACGCGGCCGAGGTACCCCGACAAGCGCAGCGTCTCGTCGTCGGGGTGGGGTGAGACGACGTAGGTGACGCCCTGCCGGGACCGATGCGGAAGGCGCCGCTCGACGGCGCGAGCGGTTTGACGAAGCTGCCGGCGGCGTTGCTCCGGCAACGTCCGGGCCAGGCGTCTGGCGGTGCGGCGGAGGGGGGGCATTGCTCCAGGCTAGAGGCGCGTGGCACCACGGGCGTGCAGATGCGGCGACACGTCCCGGTGCTCGCCGCCACCTGCTGCGCTGGTGAGCCGACGTCGGTCGCCGCCGTCGTCAGAAGCCGCTGGTGCCCATGGGCTCGACGTCGGCGCGCATCGCCCGGGAGAGCCGGCGCAGCGCGCCGGCACGGTGCTCGAGCACCGTGCCGGCGGCTGCCTGCGAGGCAAGAGACCGGCCGCCGAGGTAGCTCGAGCCCAGCACCTCGACACCCATGCTCAGCTCCGCCGGGTCCTCGGTGCGCACGCACCGCGCCGCTCCGGCGTCGTCCACCGTCAACCGCCACCGCCCGGCGTTCCAGGGGCAGGTCTCGTCGGCCACCTCGAGCACCACGTCCGTCGGCGCCGCGAAGCCGCGCTGCACCAACGCCGCCGGCAGGTCGACCAGGCGCAGCCACAACGCGTCGTGGACCCGCGTCGCGGCCGCTCGGGGACCACCGGCCCACCACACCAGGGGGTCGTCGGTGCTGCGCCCGTGAACGGTGACCTTGGTGATGAGGTCGAAGTCGAGCAGTCGCCGGGCCAAGGCGTACAGGGCCGGAGCGTCCGTCGCCGCCATCTCGCCGACGATCATCTCGCCGGTCGCGTTCATGTGCTCATCCCACTTCTGCTCCCGTTGCAGGGTCGCGTAGCCGACGGGGTGGCCGTCCCGGGAGGCGAACAGCACCTGACGTCGCTCCCTGGCCCCGCGAGCCACCGGGAAGTCGCGGAAGAACTCTCGCGTGGTGAGCGCGTTCCGTGCGGCGATACCCAGGGTGGCGGCCGCCGCGCGCTCGTGCGCGGCCTGCAGCGCGCGGGCCGTCTCATCGTCCCCGGCGCTCATCAGGTGCGTCGCCACGTCGTCCGCCGCCGACCGGACCCGGTTCGGCACGTTGAGCTCGGCGCCGGCACCGAACACGAGGTTGACCTGGAGGGAGGCCGGACCGTAGCCATAGCGTCCGTAGATGCCGACATCCGCCGCCCACAACGCCGAGACCGCCTCGGCCCCCTCGTCGCGCAGCCGGTGCAGGTAGGCACGCATCATGGCGCGCAGGATGCCGCGGCGGCGGTGGTCCGGATGAACCGCGACCCAGCTCAACCCCGATGTCGGTACCTGGACCGGCCTGGACGCCCCGGGCACGGTCAGACGCATGTCGAAGGCTCCGTACATGCCGACCAGCGGGGGAACCCCGGTGCCCGCGGGCGTGGGGGTGGCCACCGGTGGGCCCTCGACCCCCTGGCCGCGCGCATAGTCGAACGCCCCCATGACCTCAGCGGCGCTGGCGCCTGGCGTCACCTCGAACCAGACCTGCTCCTCGAGCACCAGCATGCGTTGGGCGTCGGCGTCGGTCAGCTCCACGAGACGGTAGGGCCACTGTCGTCCGGTGGTCTCGATGGGCCCGCTGGTCTTGGGATGGGTATCGGTCTGGTCCTCCACCCGGACAAGCATGGACCTGGGCTCAGGCTGTGAGCCAGTGATTTTCAGCGTGACCTCGGACCTGACACGGTGCCTCGGACCTGACATGGTGCCTCGGTGCGCCCCGCACCTGCTTCCGCACCCACGACCGCTGGCGGCTCCCCCGTCGCGGTCATGGTGGTGTTCGCGGTAGCGGGACTGGTGCTGTCGCAGGCGTTGGCGCGGATCCCGGCAGTGCGCGACGCCGTGGGGGCGAGTATCGGAGAGCTGGGGCTGGCTCTGGTCGGAGGTGGTCTGGGCTCGTTGCTGGCCATGCCCTTCACCGGTCTGCTGGTCGACCGCTACGGCAGCAGGGCGGTCGTCCGTGTCGCCCTCGTGCTGGCCTCACTGGGGTGGGGTTCGCTGTCTCTGGTGAGCTCACCGTGGATGCTCAGTGGGCTGCTCGTGCTCACCGGTGCGCCCTTCGGCGTCTGGGACGTCGCCATGAACGTGCAGGGCAGCCACGTGGAGAAGGTGCGGTCCCGCTCGCTCATGCCGTTCTTCCACGCGGCGTTCTCCGCCGGAACCGTGGCGGGCGCCGGCGTGGGGGCGCTGTCGGCCTACCTCGGCATCGGCCTGGTGCAGCTGCCGGTCGTCGCCGCGGGCGGCATGGTCGTCGGGCTGGTCGCCGTCCGTCGTTTCGTGCCCGAAGGCCCCGACGAGCCGTCCACCCTCCAGGGCCAGCCTCCTTCCCCGGTCCGCGAGGTCAGCAGGGAGCCGTCCGAGGCGAGCGAACGGACTGCGGGACGGCGCGGAGTCACCCGGCTGGAGATTCTCATCGGCGTGGTGTGCCTGGGGGGCGCACTGGCGGAGGGTTCGGCCAACGACTGGCTCGCCCTGCTCCTCGTCGATGTGCAGGGTGCCCCGCCGGCTTACGGCGCTCTGGCCTTCATGGTGTTCAACGTGGCGATGACGACCGGGCGGCTGCTCGGAAGCCCCGCTATCAACCGATTCGGCCGGCAGCGCGTCGTCCAGGGCGGCGGGATCCTGGCGAGCATCGGCATCCTGATGGTCTCCCAGGTGCCCTCCCTGCCCGTGGCCCTCGTCGGTGGGCTGGTGTGGGGGCTGGGGACCGCAACGATCTTCCCCGCCGCCCTCTCCGCGGCCGGGGAGGTGCCCGGGCGAGGTAACCGCGCCATCACCGTGGTCAGCACCATCGCCTACGGGGCGTTCTTGTTCGGCGCACCCACGATCGGGCTGATGGCCGAAGTGGTCGGCCTGGACCGCGCGCTGTTCATGGTGATCGGCTGTGCGCTACTCATGGTGGCGCTGGCCCGGACGCTGAACCCCTCCGTGATCGCCGGGCACTTCGCCTCACCCTCA
>NZ_DATFMA010000075.1:0-9931 GCF_035267225.1 Ornithinimicrobium sp. | reverse complement strand
TGGGCGAGCACGATGTGTCCGTTGCTCAGCTCGACTCGGAAGTTCGCGTTCGGGAGGGACTCCACTACGGTGCCCTCGATCTCGATGACGCCGTCCTTCTTCGCCATAGGCTTGTTCTGTCCTTCGCTGGTGAGGCTGCTGTATGCACACAAAAGAGACCCCGAAGGGCCGACGTATCAGTCTACGACAGAGCAGGCGCAGCGGACGAATCGCTGCCACGACGAGCGGCTCTCACGCCAGCGGCGCGAACGCTGCGCCGAGCTGCGCGGCCCCACCGTCCTGCGCGGTCAGCACCCACAGCCCCTTCTCCGTCACCGCCACCGTGTGCTCCCAGTGGGCGGCGCGAGCGCCGTCCACGGTGACCACCGTCCACTCATCGTCCAGCGTCCGGGTCGCGATGCCCCCGAGGGTCACCATGGGCTCGATGGCCAAGGTCGCTCCCATGGGGACCACGGGCCCCTTACCTTTCACGGCGTAGTTGGGCACGTGCGGGTCCATGTGCATCGAGGTGCCGATGCCGTGCCCCACGTACTCCTCCACGATCCCGTAGCTCACCGGCAGGCCCGCCCGGTGACGCTCGGCACGGGACGCACGCACGGACCCCTCGACCGCGGCGCCTACCGCGTGCAGACGCCCCCCGGCGAACAGGGCCCGGATGCCGGCCCACATCGCCGTCTCGGTGTCCTGCATCACGGCGACGTCCTCGGCGCGAGCGGCTGGGCCGTGTTCGCCGCCGACGACGAGGCTGAGGGCAGCGTCCCCGTGCCAGCCCTCGACGATGGCGCCGCAGTCGATGGAGACCAGGTCACCGTCGACGAGCACGCGGGAGCCCGGCACGCCGTGCACGACCTCGTTGTTCACGCTGATGCACAACGAGCCGCGAAACCCGTGGTAACCCAGGAATGAGGGGGTGGCTCCGGCCGCGCGGATGGCCTGCTCGGCGCGACGGTCGATCTCAGCGGTGGTGGCCCCGGCCGTGGCCCAGCCGCGCGCCAGCTGCAGCGTCCGGGCCACCACGAGACCCGCCTCGCGCATGGCCCGCACCTGCGCCGGCGACTTGGCCTCGATCTTGGGCCGGCGCAACAGACTCATCACGAACACGAAGACCTCAACAGCTCACGGCACCGCCCGGTCGGGCCGCTCGGCTCAGGCGTCGTCGTCCTCGAGGTTGTCCAGCGCCGTCTGGACGCGCTCGGTCACCTCGTCGACCTCGCCCATCCCGTCCACCTCGACCAACAGACCGCGGTGGCGGTACATCCGCGACAGAGGAGCCGTCTCTTCGACGTAGATGTTCATCCGCTCCCGGATGACCTCTTCGGTGTCGTCCTCGCGTCCTTGGTCCTGGGCCCGCTGCAGCAGCCGCTGGACGACCTCGTCGGTGTCGACCGTGAGCTCCAGGACCGCGTCCAGCGAGGTGTCCTGGTCGCTGAGCATCTCATCCAGGGCCTCCACCTGGCCGGGGGTGCGGGGGAAGCCGTCGAGCAGGAACCCGTTGGCGGTGTCCGACTCAGCGAGCCGGTCGCGCACGATCTCGATCGTCACCTCGTCCGGGACGTAGCCACCGGAGGAGAGAATCGACTTCACCCGCTGCCCCAGCTCGGTCTCCTCCGCGATGTTCTTGCGGAAGATGTCGCCCGTGGAGATGGCCGGGATCTGGCGACGTGCGGCGATCCGCTCGGCCTGCGTGCCCTTCCCGGCGCCGGGGGCGCCCAGGATGATCAGTCTCATTAGCGCAGGAACCCTTCGTAGTCGTGCTGCTGGAGCTGGGACTCGATCTGCTTCACCGTCTGCAGACCCACACCGACCACGATCAGGATCGAGGCCCCACCGAAGGGGAAGTCCTGCGAGACGCTCAGCGTGCCCAGCGCGATCAACGGAAGCAACGCCAGCGCGGCCAGATAGATGGCACCGACCGTCGTGATCCGCGAGATCACGAACTCAAGGTACTCCGCCGTCGGCCGGCCCGCACGAATTCCGGGGATGAAGCCCCCGTACTTCTTCATGTTGTCCGCGACGTCGACCGGGTTGAAGGTCACCGAGACGTAGAAGAAGGTGAAGAAGATGATCAGCGCCGAGTACAGCACCATGTAGATCCACGAGGAACCGCTGGCCGCGATGCCGAGGTTGTTCTCCACCCACACGGCCCAGCCGGGCGAGGTTCCGTCGTCGTTGCGGTTGAACCCTGCGATGAGCGTCGGCAGCGTGAGGATCGAGCTGGCGAAGATGATCGGGATGACGTTGGCCATGTTGAGCTTGAGCGGGATGTAGGTCGACGTTCCGCCGTACTGGCGGCGACCGATCATCCGCTTGGCGTACTGGACCGGGATGCGTCGCTGGCACTGCTCGACGAAGACGACCAGGGTGATGACCACCAGGCCGAGGGTCATCACCAGGGCGAAGGTGCCCCACGACTGCTGCTGGATCGCCAGCAGCGATCCGGGGAAGCCAGCCGCGATGGCGGTGAAGATCAGCAGCGACATGCCGTTGCCGATGCCCCGCTCGGTGATGAGCTCACCCAGCCACATGATCAGACAGGTGCCGGCCGTCATGGTCAGCACCATGACGACGATGATGTACCACGACTCGTCGGGCATCACCGACGCGCAAGCGCCACCGAACAGGTTCTCCGGGTTGCGGGCGAAGGTGACCAGCGTCGAGGACTGCAGCACCGCCAGCCCCACCGTGAGGTAACGCGTGTACTGCGTCATCTTCGTCTGCCCGGCCTGACCCTCCTTCTTCAGGGCCTCGAACCGAGGGATGACCACAGTCAGCAGCTGGGTGATGATGGCCGCGGTGATGTACGGCATGATCCCCAGGGCGAACACCGACAGCTGCAGCAACGCCCCGCCGCTGAAGAGGTTGGCGAAGCCCAGCACCGAGTTCTGGCTCGCCGTGGCCGCTTCCTGGCACTGCTGCACCAGCTCGTAGTCGATCCCCGGGGCCGGGATGTGCGATCCCAGCCGGAACAACGCCATGATGCCCAGGGTGAACAAGATCTTCTTGCGAAGATCGGGCGTCTTGAACGCCCGCACGAACGCGGACAGCACGACTTGATCCTCCTCGGTGATCCCGCTCCTTCGGTCCAGTCCGGGGGATCAAGGTCGGACCGGGCGACGATAACACCCGCCCGTGGGTCAGGCCTGGGTCGTCGCGGATCCCCCGGCGGCTTCGAGCTTGTCCTTGGCCGAGGCCGAGAAGGCCGTCGCCGTGACGTGGACGGCGACCGAGATCTCCCCGGTCCCGAGCACCTTGACCGGCTGGCCCTTGCGCACGGCGCCGGCGGTCACGAGGTCGGGCTCGCCGACCTGGCCACCGTCGGGGAACAACGTGCCCAGCTGACCCACGTTCACCACCTGATAGGTCGTACTGAACGGGTTGGTGAACCCGCGCAGCTTGGGCAGGCGCATGTGCATCGGGGTCTGTCCGCCTTCGAAGCCCTCGGGCACCTGGTAGCGGGCCTTGGTGCCCTTGGTGCCACGGCCGGCCGACTTGCCCTTGCTCCCCTCGCCACGACCCACCCGGGTCTTGGCCGTCTTCGCGCCGGGAGCAGGACGCAGGTGGTGCACCTTCAGGCTCGCGCTCCCGCTGTGGGCGTCGTCGCCCGCTTGGTCGGCGGGCTGTGTCGTCTTCTCACTCATGGTCAGTCAACCTCCTCCACGGCCACCAGATGGGCGACCGTGCGTACCATCCCGCGGAACTCGGGACGGTCCTGCTTCACCACCGAGTCACCGATGCGGCCCAGCCCCAGGGAGCGCAACGTCTCCCGGTGCATGTGCTTGCCACCGATGCTCGATCTGGTCTGCGTCACCTTCAGCTGGGTCATGATGTACCTGCCTCGGCGCGTGCCCGCAGCATCGCGGCCGGAGCGACCTCTTCCAGCGACTTGCCGCGACGCGAGGCCACGGACTCCGGCCGCTCGAGGTCACGCAGGGCCTGGACCGCGGCATGAACGATGTTGATGGCGTTGTTGGAGCCCAGCGACTTGCTCAGCACGTCGTGGATCCCAGCGCACTCCAGCACTGCACGCACCGGGCCACCGGCGATCACTCCGGTACCGGGGCTGGCCGGGCGAAGCATGACCACCCCGGCAGCGGCCTCACCCTGGACCGGGTGCGGGATGGTGCCCGCGATCCGGGGCACACGGAAGAAGTTCTTCTTCGCCTCTTCCACTCCCTTGGAGATCGCGGCCGGCACCTCCTTGGCCTTGCCGTATCCCACGCCGACGGTGCCGTCGCCGTCGCCCACCACGACGAGCGCGGTGAAGCTGAACCGGCGGCCACCCTTGACCACCTTGGAGACGCGGTTGATGGTGACGACGCGCTCGAGGTACTGGTTGCGGTCGTCGTCGCGCCCCCCGCGACGTCCACCGTCGCGCTGGTCACGGTTGCCTCCGCGGCCACCACCGCGGCTGCCCTCGCCGCCACGGGCGTTGCCGCCGGTGGCCGCGTTCTGGCCTTGCTGCTCTGCAGCCATCTAGACGTTCCTCTTCTGCTCGGTGTCGTCACTCTTCGTCGGCGTCCTCACAGGGACAACCCGCCTTCCCGGGCGGCGTCGGCGACCGCGGCCACCCGACCGGCGTACCGGTTGCCGCCGCGGTCGAACACGACCGCGTCGACTCCGGCCGCGCGAGCACGCTCGGCGATGAGCGTGCCCACGGCGCTCGCCTTGGCCGTCTTGTCCTCGGTGCTGGCCCGCAGGTCAGGCTCCATGGTGGAGGCGCTGGCCACGGTGTGGCTGGCGGTGTCGTCCACCACCTGCACGAAGACGTGCCGCGACGAGCGGTTCACCACCAGGCGGGGACGCTGGGGCGTGCCCTCGATCTTCTTGCGCAGCCGTGTGTGGCGACGAGCGCGCGAGGCGCTCTTGCCCCGGGCTCTCTTGACGATCATTGCCATGGCTTACTTCCCAGCCTTTCCGACCTTGCGGCGGATGCGCTCGCCTTCGTAGCGCACGCCCTTGCCCTTGTAGGGGTCGGGGCGGCGTAGCTTGCGGATGTTCGCGGCCACCTCGCCGACCTGTTGCTTGTCGATCCCCGACACCGAGAAGCGCGTGGGGCTCGTCACGGTGAAGGTGATCCCTTCCGGGGCCGTGACCGGCACCGGGTGGCTGTAGCCGAGCGCGAACTCCAGGTCCGACCCCCGAGCCAGCACGCGGTAGCCGGTGCCGTAGATCTCGAGGTTCTTCGTGTAGCCCTGGGACACGCCCTGCACCATGTTGGCGATCAGGCTCCGCGTCAGCCCGTGCAGGGAGCGCGAGTCGCGCTCGTCGTCGGGCCGCGTCACCTCGACCGTGCCGTCACCGGTCGCGGTCGCCGTGATGGGCTCGGTGATGGTCATGGCCAACTCGCCTTTGGGGCCCTTGACCGTGACGTCCCGGCCGTCGATGCCCACCTCGACGTTGTCGGGCACGCTGATCGGCAGTCTTCCGATACGTGACATGGTGTTCCTCCTACCAGACGTAGGCGAGGACTTCCCCACCTACGCCTTTCGCTCCGGCCTGCTTGTCGGTCAGCAGCCCGCTCGACGTGGAGATGATCGCCACGCCCAGACCGCCGAGCACGCGCGGCAGGTGGGTGGACTTCGCGTACACCCGTAGCCCCGGCTTGGAGACGCGGCGCACCCCGGCGATCGAGCGCTCGCGGTTCGGCCCGTACTTCAGGTCGATGGCCAAGGTCTTGCCGACCTCGGCATCCTCGACGGACCAGCCGGCGATGTAGCCCTCGGCCGTCAGGATCTCTGCGATGTGCGACTTGAGCTTGGAGAACGGCATCCGCACGTCGTCCTTGTGTGCGGAGTTGGCGTTGCGGATACGCGTCAGCATGTCCGCGATCGGGTCAGTCATGGTCATGGGGCTGCTCGCCCTTTCTCACCGGGGTTTCGCCTGTGTGGTGCGCGGCGACCTGCGGCGTGGTTGCTGTGGTTCGCAATGTGGTTGCTGTGGTTGCTCTGGTGCGGTGCGGTCCGGCTACCAGCTGGACTTGGTCACGCCGGGCAGCTCGCCCGCGTGCGCCATGTCCCGCAGGCAGATCCGGCACAGGCCGAACTTGCGGTAGACGGACTGGGGACGCCCACACTTCTGGCAGCGGGTGTAGGCACGGACGGCGAACTTGGGCTTGCGGTTCGCCTTCTGGATCAGCGCGGTCTTGGCCACGGTCAGCTCTCCTTGAACGGGAATCCGAGGCGGCGCAGCAGCGCGCGACCCTCGTCATCGGTGGTGGCGGTGGTGACGACGGTGATGTCCATCCCGCGCACCCGGTCGATCTTGTCCTGGTCGATCTCGTGGAACATCGACTGCTCGGTCAGACCGAAGGTGTAGTTGCCCCGGCCGTCGAACTGCCGAGGCGAGAGCCCGCGGAAGTCGCGGATGCGGGGCAGCGCCAACGACAGCAGCCGGTCGGCGAACTCCCACATCCGGTCCCCGCGCAGCGTCACGTGGGCACCGATCGGCATCCCCTCGCGCAGCTTGAACTGGGCGATGGACTTGCGTGCCCGCGTCACTGCGGGCTTCTGCCCGGTGATGATGGCCAGGTCGCGGATGGCACCCTCGATCAGCTTGCTGTCGCGAGCGGCCTCACCCACACCCATGTTCACGGTGATCTTGGTGATCCCCGGGACCTGCATGGGGTTGCGGTAGCCGAACTGCTCGGTCAGGGCAGGCACGATCTCCTCGCGGTACCGCGTCTGCAGGCGCGGCGCGCCCACGGCTCCGGTGAGGTCGGTCGTCTGCACGGCTGCCGTGGTCTCGGCCTCGGTCGTGGTGCTCATCACAGGTCCTTCCCCGAGCGCACGGCGTACCGCACGCGCTGCGTGGTGGTGCGACCGTCCTCGGTGACGTTCTCGACACGGACGCCTACCCGGGTCGGCTTCTTGCTCTCCGGGTCCACGACCGCCACGTTGCTGATGTGGATGGGGGCCTCGGTGACCTGGATGCCGCCGGTGTTGACCCCGCGCTCGCCACCGGCCTTGGTGTGCTTGCTCACCCGGTTGATCCCCTCGACCAGCACGCGGCCGGTCTCGGGGAAGACCTGGATCACCCGGCCCTGCTTGCCACGGTCACCACCGTTCTCGGCCTTGCGGCCCGAGATCACCTGGACCAGGTCGTTCTTCTTGATCTTCATCTTCGCCATCTCAGATCACCTCCGGGGCCAGGGACACGATGCGCATGAAGCGCTTGTCGCGCAGCTCGCGACCGACGGGGCCGAAGATGCGCGTGCCACGAGGGTCGCCATCGTTCTTGAGGATGACGGCGGCGTTCTCGTCAAAGCGGATGTAGGAACCGTCCGGGCGCCGACGCTCCTTGCGGGTGCGCACGATGACGGCCTTGACGACCTCCCCCTTCTTGACGTTGCCGCCGGGGATGGCGTCCTTCACCGTGGCCACGATGGTGTCTCCGATGCCCGCGTAGCGGCGGCCCGAGCCACCGAGAACGCGGACACAGAGGATCTCCTTCGCGCCCGTGTTGTCCGCGACACGTAGTCGCGACTCCTGCTGGATCACTGTCGTACTCCTGTCGTCGTGCTGGTTCTCCCCCGGCACTGCCGGATGAGCCTGGCCGAACGTCGTTGACGGATGTCGGGTAGGGGGACGGCGCCTACTTGGCGCGGTCCAGGATGCGGACCAGGCGCCAGCGCTTGCTCGCCGACAACGGACGCGTCTCCATGATCTGCACCAGGTCGCCGACGCCGGCGTCGCCGGCTTCGTCGTGGGCTTTCACCTTGGAGGTGCGCCGCAGCACCTTGCCGTAGAGCGGGTGCTTGACCCGGTCCTCCACGGACACGACCACGGTCTTGTCCATCTTGTCGGACACCACGTAACCCTGGCGCACCTTGCGGTAGTTGCGCGAGGCGTCGTGAATGGCCTCGGGCACGACCTGCGCCGCGTCGATGTCGGTCTCGGGGACGCTCTGCGCCCCGGTCTGCTCGGTCGACGTCTCGCTCATGCCTGGCTCACCTCTTCCTTGGTCGTCTCAGCCTCGTCCTGCTCGTCCGTCGCCTCTGGCTGCGGCTCTTGACCGATACCGAGCTCCCGCTCGCGCATCTCGGTGTAGATCCGCGCGATGTCGCGGCGCACGGCGCGCAGGCGTCCGTGGCTCTCGAGCTGGCCCGTGGCCGACTGGAACCGCAGGTTGAACAGCTCCTTCTTCGCCTCTGTCAGCGCATCGCGCAGCGGGTCGTTCTCCAAGCCGCGCAGCTGCTGGGGAGTGAGGTCCTTCGAACCGATCGCCATCTGCTACTCACCACCCTCGCGCGCCACGAAACGGCACTTCATCGGCAACTTGTGGATCGCCAGCCGCATTGCTTCGCGGGCGACCTCCTCCGGGACTCCGGAGAGCTCGAAGACGATGCGCCCCGGCTTGACGTTGGCCACCCACCACTCCGGCGAGCCCTTGCCCGAGCCCATCCGGGTCTCGGCGGGCTTCTTGGTCAGCGGGCGGTCGGGGTAGATGTTGATCCACACCTTTCCGCCACGCTTGATGTAGCGAGTCATCGCGATACGCGCCGACTCGATCTGCCGGTTGGTGACGTAGGCCGGCTCCAGCGCCTGGATGCCGTAGTCACCGAAGGTGATCGCGGTGCCGCCCTTGGCCACGCCGGATCGCGTCGGACGGTGCTGCTTGCGGTAGCGCACCCTGCGGGGAATCAACATCAGGACTGACCTCCTTCGCTGCTGGTCGGCGTCGCGGCGGGGGCCTCGGCTCCGACGGCCGCCGACTCCGCGGCACTGCTTTCGGCCGGCTCCGGAGCGCTCCCGCGCGCGGGACGGTCGCCGCGTCGCGCGGGTCGCCCACCGGGACGGTCCCCGTCCCTGCGGCCTCGCCCGCCCCCGCGCGACGGCGCGGCGGAGGCCTCTTCACGAGCCAGCTCCTTGGCGGTCAGGTCGCCCTTGTAGACCCAGACCTTGACGCCGATCCGGCCGAACGTCGTCTTGGCCTCGTAGAAGCCGTAGTCGATGTTGGCACGCAGGGTGTGCAGCGGGACGCGGCCCTCACGGTAGAACTCCGAGCGGGACATCTCCGCCCCGCCGAGCCGACCCGAGCACTGGATCCGGATGCCTTTGGCCCCGGCCCGCAGGGCGGACTGCATGCCCTTGCGCATCGCACGCCGGAACGTCACGCGGGCCGCCAGCTGCTCGGCGATTCCCTGAGCCACGAGCTGAGCCTCGACCTCGGGGTTCTTCACCTCGAGAATGTTCAGCTGGACCTGCTTGCCGGTGAGCTTCTCCAGCTCTCCGCGGATGCGGTCGGCCTCGGCGCCGCGGCGTCCGATGACGATGCCCGGACGCGCGGTGTGGATGTCGACCCGGACGCGGTCGCGTGTGCGCTCGATCTCCACCTTGGCGATGCCGGCCCGGTCCATGCCGGTCGACATCAGCCTGCGGATCGCCACGTCCTCCTGGACGTAGTCACGGTAGCGCTGACCGGCCTTGGTCGAGTCGGCGAACCACCGACTGCGGTGGTCGGTCGTGATGCCGAGGCGGTAGCCGTTCGGGTTGATCTTCTGACCCATCAGCGAGCACCTCCGTGGTTGCGGTTGGCGGGTTCGCCCACGACCACGGTGATGTGGCTCGAGCGCTTGAGAATCTGGCTGGCCCGACCCTGCGCGCGGGGCCGGAAACGCTTCATGGTCGGTCCCTCGTCGACGAAGATCGAGCGGATGACCAGGGCGCGCTCGTCGAAGGCCTGCGCGGTGGCATCGGCCCGGTGCCGCGCGTTGGCGACGGCCGACTGCAGCACCTTCAGCACCGGCTCGCTGGCCGACTGCGGGGCGAACTGCAGAGTCGCGGTCGCTTCCGCCACGCTCTTGCCGCGCACCAGGTCCACCACGCGGCGGACCTTCATCGGGGAGACCCGCACGAAGCGTGCCTGTGCACGGGCCAGCGTCAGGTCGTCCTGCGCCTGCTCGTGCTCGGTGTGCTGTGTACTCATCGACGCC
>NZ_DATFMA010000074.1:0-47042 GCF_035267225.1 Ornithinimicrobium sp. | reverse complement strand
TACATCGAGGCGCTGGGGCTGTTCGGCATCACCAACGGCTGGTGGATCTACCTGGCGATGTACGCGATCTTCGTCGGGCTGCACCTGTACGGGGTGGGTGAGGCCCTCAAGGTCATGTTCGCCATCACCGCGATCGCCATGGTGGCGCTGATCGCCACTGCGGTGGGGCTCATCCCCCAGTTCGACCCCGCCAACCTCACCGACATCGACCCCGACGGCTCGGCGATGTCCAGCGCCCTGCTGCCGTTCGGGATCACCGGGGTGCTGGCCGCGTTCGTCTACGGCATCTGGTTCTTCCTGGCCGTCGAGGGCGTGCCGCTCGCGGCCGAGGAGACGAGCAACCCGAAGAAGGACATGCCCCGCGGCATCATCGTCGCCATGATGGTGCTGCTGGTCACCGCGGCCTTGATGCTCACCCTGGTGCCCGGCGCCGGCGGCGCGGAGACCGTGGGGGCCTCCAGCAACCCGCTGCCGGAGGCCATCCGTGTCGCCTACGGTGACAACTCCCTGCTGGCGAGCTTCGTGAACTACGCCGGGCTGGCCGGACTCATCGCCAGCTTCTTCTCCATCATCTACGCCTACTCGCGGCAGCTGTTCGCGCTCTCGCGAGCCGGCTACCTGCCCCGGGTGCTCTCGCTCACCGGCAAGCGCAAGACTCCCTACGTGGCCCTGATCGTGCCCGGGACCCTCGGGTTCCTGCTCGCGGCGATCCTGCAGGACGGTGGCCTGCTGATCAACATCGCGGTGTTCGGCGCGGCCATGTCCTACGTGCTGCTCAACCTCTCGCACATCATGCTGCGCAGGAACGAGCCGGACCTGGAGCGCGGCTACCGCACCCCCGGCGGTGCGGCTACCACGGGAGTGGCGCTGGTCCTGAGCATCATCGCCGTGATCGCGACCTTCTTCGTCGACATCCGCGCCGCCGCCATCACCGCCGCCGTCTTCCTCGCCTTCCTGGCCTACTTCCAGTTCTACAGCCGGCACCACGTCGTGACGAACGCTCCCGAGGAGGAGTTCTCCAGCATCGACGAGGCCGAGTCCGACCTGCGCTGACCCGCCATACCACCTGATCCGGCGCCAGCGGGCGCCTCAATAAAGGAGCCCTTCATGGCCGAACCCGGCGAACACCCCCGCAACCCGCGCATGCTCTCCGTGGACGCCATGCGCGCTGCGGTGGAGTCCGGCGAGATCGACACCGTCATCGTCGCCTTCACCGACATGCAGGGGCGCCTGGCCGGGAAGTACCTGCACGCCGACTACTTCATCAACGAGGCGCTCGGTGAAGGTGTGGAGGGCTGCAACTACCTGCTGGCGGTCGACGTCGAGCTGAACACGGTGGACGGGTACGCCATCTCCTCCTGGGAGGCCGGCTACGGAGACATGGAGTTCCAGCTCGACCTCGACACCATCCGCTGGATCCCCTGGCTCGAGCGGACCGTCATGGTCCAGTGCGACCTGGCGCAGACCGATGGCTCACCCGTGCCGATGTCGCCGCGCTCGATGCTCACCGCCCAGATGGAGCGGGCCGAGTCCCACGGCTGGAGGGCGGTCGCGGGGACCGAGCTGGAGTTCGTGCTGTACAAGACCAGCTACGAGGACGCGTGGAAACAGGGGTACAAGGACCTCGTCCCGGCCAACCAGTACAACATCGACTACTCGATCATGGGCTCGGGGCGGGTCGAGCCCACGGTGCAGAAGATCCGCAACGACATGTACGCGGCCGGCATGGTCGTGGAGTCGGCCAAGGGCGAGTGCAACTTCGGCCAGCACGAGATCGGGTTCCTCTTCGACGAGGTGATGACCACCGCGGACAACCACAGCGTCTACAAGAACGGCGCCAAGATGATCGCCTCCGGCCTGGGGCAGTCCATCACCTTCATGGCCAAGCCGAACGACCGCGAAGGCAACTCGTGCCACATCCACCTCTCGCTGCGGGGCCTGGACGACGAGGTGGTGTTCTGGGACAAGGAGAAGAACGAGCGCACCGCGCTGTACGACCAGTTCATCGCGGGTGTGCTCACCACGATGCGCGAGTTCACCTTGTTCTACGCACCGAACGTGAACTCGTACAAGCGGTTCGCCCACGGTTCGTTCGCGCCCACCGCCGTGGCCTGGGGCATGGACAACCGCACCTGCTCCGTGCGGATCGTCGGTGAGGGCGGCAGCGCGCGGATGGAGAACCGGGTGCCCGGGGGGGACGCGAACCCCTACCTGGCGCTCGCGGCCATGATGGCGGCGGGCCTGTACGGCATCGAGAACGAGCTGGAGCTCGAACCCATGACCGAGGGCAACGCCTACGAGTCGGACAAGGAACAGGTCCCGAACACGTTGCGCGAGGCCCGCGATCTGCTGGACGGCTCGAAGATCGCTCGCAAGGTCTTCGGTGACGCGGTCGTGGACCATTACGTCCACATGGCCGACATCGAGCTGCGCGACTTCGAAGCCGCCGTCACGGACTGGGAGCTCGTGCGCGGGTTCGAGCGCCTGTGACCTCGACGAACGTCCTCGACCCCTCGACCGAGGAGGTCATCACCACCCTGGAGCTGCACGACGCGGACTCCACCGACGCCGCCATCGACCGCGCGAGCCGGGCCCAGAGGCAGTGGCGCGACGTCGGCGCGGGCGACCGGGCGCGCCTGCTGCGCCGGTTCGCCGCGGTGGTGGAGGACCACAACGAGGAGCTCGCCCAGCTCGAGGTGCGCAACGCCGGCCATACCATCGGCAACGCCCGGGGTGAGGCCCAGAACGTGGCTGACGTGCTGCAGTACTACGCGGGCGCACCGGAGCGTCACCTGGGCCAGCAGATCCCGGTCTCCGGGGGCATGGTCGCCACGTTCCACGAACCGATCGGTGTCGTCGGCGTGATCGTGCCGTGGAACTTCCCGATGCCGATCGCGGGCTGGGCCTTCGGGCCCGCGCTGGCCGCCGGCAACGCCGTGGTGCTCAAGCCCGCCGAGCTGACCCCGCTGACCGCCATTCGACTCGGGGAGCTGGCGCTGGAGGCCGGACTCCCCGAAGGCCTCCTGCAGGTCCTGCCCGGCAAGGGCTCGGTCGTGGGCGCTCGGTTCGTCAGTCACCCCGACGTGGGAAAGGTGGTCTTCACCGGGTCCACCGAGGTCGGGCGGACGATCATGGCCGGCTGCGCGCAACAGATCAAGCGCGTCACGCTGGAGCTAGGGGGGAAGAACGCGAACGTGGTCTTCGCCGACGCCGACCTGGCCGCGGCTGCGGCCGCCGCGCCCGGGGGCGCCTACGACAACGCCGGGCAGGACTGCTGTGCGCGCTCGCGTCTGCTGGTGCAGCGCGAGGTCATGGACGACTTCGTCGCCGAGCTGTCGCGGGCCGTCGAGTCGGTGGTGGTGGACCACCCGAGCCGTGAGGACGCCCTGATGGGGCCCTTGATCTCGGCCGCGCAGCGCGACTCGGTGGCGGGCTACGTCGAGCAGGCGGACGTGCTGGCCCAAGCCAGCTGCCCGCAAGGCCCGGGCTTCTGGTCGCCGGCCACCCTCGTCCGGGCGAGGGACCGCCACGACCCCGGCTTCACCGAGGAGATTTTCGGGCCCGTCATCTCGGTGCTGCCCTTCGACACCGAGGACGAGGCCATCGAGATCGCCAACGACACCACGTACGGTCTCGCGGGGTCGATCTGGACCCGGGACATGGGGCGGGCGCTGCGGGTGAGCCGAGGAATGCAGGCCGGGAACCTCGCGGTGAACAGCCATTCCTCGGTGCGCTACAACACCCCGTTCGGCGGGTTCAAGCAGTCCGGCCTGGGGCGGGAGCTCGGCCCCGATGCGCTGGATGCGTTCAGTGAGGTCAAGACCGTATTCTTCGCAGCGCACTGACGAACCCAACCCGAAAGGCACTCCCCCGTGTCTGACATCTCTGCCTGCTCCCGCCTGACCGATCGCGTCGCCGTCGTGACCGGAGGAGCCAGTGGCATCGGCCTGGCTGCCGCCCGACGACTCGCGGCCGAGGGAGCGCACGTCGTGATCGGCGACATCTGCGACCCCGAGACCGGTGAGGCCGCAGCGTCCGAGGTGGGCGGGCTGTTCGTCCGCACCGACGTGACCGACGCCGACCAGGTCAGCGCCATGTACGCCACGGCGCACGAGCGCTACGGCTCGATCGACATCGCCTTCCACAACGCCGGGATCAACCCTCCCGCCGACTCCTCCATCCTGGACACCGACCCGGAGACCTGGCGCCGGGTCCAGGACACCAACCTGACCAGCGTCTACCTGTGCTGCCAGAAGGCCCTGCCCTACATGCTGGAACAGGGTCGTGGCTCGATCATCAACGTGGCCTCGTTCGTGGCTCTGATGGGTGCGGCCACCTCGCAGATCTCCTACAGCGCCTCGAAGGGCGGCGTGCTGGCGCTCTCTCGTGAGCTCGGCGTCCAGTTCGGGCGCACGGGGGTGCGGGTGAACGCACTGTGCCCGGGCCCGGTGAACACGCCGCTGCTGCAGGAGCTGTTCGCCGCCGACCCCGAGCAGGCGCAGCGCCGCCTGGTGCACGTGCCGCTGGGTCGGTTCGCCGAGCCCGAGGAGATCGCCGCCGCGGTGGCTTTCCTGGCCAGCGACGACTCCAGCTTCATGACGGCCAACGAGTTCGTCATCGACGGCGGGATCAGCAGCGCCTACGTCACGCCCTTGGAGTAGCCGACGTCGCCGGCGGCCTCGTCACCACAGCCGGCGGACGACCCCCACCGCCTCGGTCACCGACAGGCCGCGCCCACGAGCGGCCTCGACGAACGCCCTGGCCGAGGCGGTGCACTCGTCGGCACCGTCCGCCTGAGCCGGCGAGAGCACCACGGTGCCGTTGCGCCCTTGCGTTCGCACGTGGCCCTCCAGCGCCAGCTGGCGGTAGGCCTTGGCCACCGTGTTCGACGCCACGCTGAGCTCCGTGGCCAGGTGACGCACCGGCGGCAGGTGCGACCCCGGCGAGATCGACCCCGTGACAATGCCACCCACCACGGCGTCGCAGATCTGCTGAAAGACCGGTGTGCCGGATTCCGGGTCGATCTCGATGCGCACTCAGGCCCTCATCTCGCGGGCGTCGGATCGGCGCCGGTTCAGTCCGGAAGCTCACCGTGGCTCGCCACGTGGCCGTACCAGGTGGCGCTCGCCTTGGGAGTGCGCGTCCCGGACTCGTAGTCGATACGCACCATACCGAACCGCTTGCTGTAGCCAAAGGCCCATTCGTAGTTGTCCATCAACGACCACAGGAAGTAGCCGCGTACGTCGACCCCCGACTCGACGGCCTCGTGCAATGCCTCCAGATGCGCTCTGAGATAGGCGATCCGGTCCTGGTCGTCCACGAAGTCGTCCTCGTCCGGCTCGTCGGGATAGGCGGCACCGTTCTCGGTCACGTACAGGCCGGTCCCCACCGGTCCGGTGACGTGGTTGTCCAGCCTGACAAGCAGCCGGCGAAGCCCGTCGGGCACCACCTCCCAGCCCATATCGGTGACCGGGAGGCCGCGGGAGACGACCTCGACGTGCTCCGATCCCACGTTGGCCGACGGCCCCCGCTGCCGGGCGTCGGCGGCGGCCTGCGCCGCCTCCTCCGGCTCCACGCCGCTGACCGCCTGCCCGAAGTAGTAGTTCACCCCCAGCACGTCGATAGGGGTGGAGATGACGTCGAGGTCACCGTCCTGGATGAGGTCCTCGGGCATCACCTCCGAGACGTCCTGCATCACGTCGCGGGGGTAGGCGCCGTTGATGATCGGCTCGAGGAAGTAGCGGTTCATCAGGCCGTCCATCCGGCGTTCGGCGTCCTGGTCCCCGGCAGAGTCGCTGGCCGCCTCGACGTCGGCGAAGTTCAGGGTCAGTCCCAGATCCAGTGAGGAGTCCCGGTCGCGGAGCTCCCGGACGGCCAGCCCGTGGGCGAGCATCAGATGGTGGGCGGCACGCAGGGCGTCCGCTCCGTCGGTACGCCCAGGGGCGTGCACGCCGCTGCCGTAGCCGAGGAACGCCGAGCACCAGGGCTCGTTCATGGTGGTCCAGAACTTGACCCGGTCCCCGAGCGCATCGTGGACCACGCCGGTGTACTCCACGAACCGCTCCGCCGTCTGCCGGGCGGGCCACCCCCCGGACTCCTCCAGGGCCTGCGGCAGGTCCCAGTGGTAGAGCGTCAGCCACGGCACGATGTCCGCCTCGAGCAGGGCGTCGACCAGACGCGAGTAGAAGTCCAGCCCGGCCTGGTTGACGCCGCCGCCGTCTGGACAGACCCGGGCCCAGGAGACCGAGAACCGGTAGGCACCCAGGCCGATCTGGCGCATGAGCTCGACGTCCTCGCCGTACCGGTGGTAGTGGTCGCAGGCCACCGACCCGTCGTGGCCCTCGTACACCGCCCCCGGGACGCGGGCGAAGGTGTCCCAGATCGAGTCGGTGCGCCCGTCGGTGTGGCTGGCCCCCTCGATCTGGTAGGCGGCGGTGGCCGAGCCCCACAGGAAGCCGGCAGGAAAGGCGGTCGAACGAGCCATCATCACTCCATCGTGAGGCCAGCGGCGCCCGAGTGACCGAACTCAGCACGGACGCGCACGAGCGTGGGCGAACGTCGGAAAGGGTAGTCCTTCACGGCTGCACACGCGCGGCTCACCCGCAATAGGCTGCCTTCATGGCTGAGCTCTTCATCGACGGACAGTGGCGCTCCCCCGAGGCCGGGGGTACCCGCACCATCACCTGCCCCGCGGACGGCCGGGAGGTGGCGACCGTGAGCGAGGCCACGGCCGCGGACGTGGTCCGGGCCGTGGAAGCCGCCCGGGCGGCCTTCGACCGAGGCGACTGGCCCTCCACCCCCGCGGTGGCCCGCGCGCAGGTCCTGCGCGCGCTCGCGGACGACCTGGAGCGCGAGCGCGACACCGTCGCCCGGCTGGAGTCCGGCGACACCGGCAAACGCTTCGTGGAGTCCCAGATCGACGTCGACGACATCGTCGCGGTCTTCCGCCACTTCGCCGATCTGGCCGCCGCCGAGGCCGGGCGCGTGGTGGACACGGGGATGCCGGACATCGCCAGCCGGGTGGTCCACGAGCCGGTGGGGGTGTGCGCGCTGATCACCCCCTGGAACTACCCGTTGCTGCAGACCTCGTGGAAGGTGGCCCCGGCACTGGCCGCCGGCAACACGTTCGTGCTCAAGCCCAGCGAGCTCACGCCGTCCACCTCCATCTGGCTGATGGAGGCGTTGACCCGCGCCGGACTGCCGCCCGGGGTGGGGAACCTGGTCCTGGGGACGGGCGCCGACGTCGGGGCGGCCCTGACCGAGTCACCACTGGTGGACCTGGTCTCGTTCACCGGCGGGCTGCACACCGGGAGGGCGATCATGGCCGCCGCCTCCGGGACGGTGAAGCGCATCGCTCTGGAGCTCGGCGGGAAGAACCCCTTCGTCCTGTTCGCCGACGCCGACCTCGACGCCGCCATCGACAACGCCCTGACGGCCATCTTCCTCGACTCCGGGCAGGTGTGCTCGGCCGGTTCGCGACTGATCGTCCAGGAGGAGGTCCACGACCAGGTGGTCACCGAGCTGGTCCGCCGGGCCGAGGGCATCCGCCTGGGTGGTCCGTTCGACGAGGAGGCCGAGAGTGGTCCCCTGATCAGCGAGGACCACCGCACCAAGGTCCACGCGTACGTCGAGCAGGCGGTCGCCGACGGCGCCGAGCTGCTCGCCGGCGGCAGCGCGCCTTCCCAGGGTGACCTGACCTCGGGCACCTACTACCTGCCCACCATCCTCGACCGCTGCACCCAGGAGATGGCGTGCGTGCACGACGAGTCCTTCGGGCCGGTGCTGACCGTGGAGACCTTCAGCGGCGAGGACGACCTCGAGGCCGAGCGGGCCGCGGTCGCCATCGCCAACGACACCGTCTACGGCCTGGCGGGCGCCGTCTGGACCCAGAACGCCGGCCGAGCCGAGCGGGTCGCGGCTCGGCTGCGACACGGCACGATCTGGATCAACGACTTCCATCCCTACGTGCCGCAAGCCGAGTGGGGTGGGTACGGGCAGTCCGGGATCGGTCGTGAGCTGGGACGCGCCGGCCTGGAGGAGTACCGCGAGACCAAGCACATCTGGCACAACACCCGCCCCGCCCGGGCGGACTGGTTCCGTGACCGCGGCTGAGGCCCTGGGCGCGAACGGGTTCGCTACAGTCTGAGTCACCCGCCACGGGTCACCTCGTTCTCGCTCGTGAAGGAGTCGCCGATGCCGACCGATCCGTTCTACGACTACATCATCGTCGGTGGGGGTTCAGCGGGGTCTGCCCTGGCCAACCGGCTCAGCGCCGACCCCAGCGTCTCGGTCCTCGTGCTGGAGGCCGGCCGAAGCGACTTCCGGTTCGACGCCTTCATCCACATGCCCGCTGCGCTTCCGTTCCCGATCGGCAGCAAGCTCTACGACTGGAAGTACGAGACCGAGCCCGAGCCGTTCATGAGCGGTCGGCGGGTGGAGCATGCGCGGGGCAAGGTCCTCGGCGGCTCCAGCAGCATCAACGGCATGATCTTCCAGCGCGGCAACCCCCTGGACTTCCAGCGCTGGGCCCGGGAGCCGGGGATGCAGGACTGGGACTACGCCCACTGCCTGCCCTACTTCAAGCGGATGGAGACCTGCCTGGCCGGCTCCGACACCTGGCGAGGTGGCTCGGGCCCGCTGGTGCTGGAGCGCGGCCCGGCGACGCGCGCTATCTTCGGCGCCTTCCTCGAGGCGGTGCAAGAGGCGGGCTACCCCCTGACCGACGACGTGAACGGGTACCGCCAGGAGGGCTTCGCCAAGTTCGACCGCAACGTGCACCGCGGTCGTCGTCTCTCCGCTGCGCGGGCCTACCTACACCCGGTCATGGGACGCTCGAACCTCACGGTCCGCACGCTGGCGCAGGCGACCGGACTGCGGACGAGCGATGACGGGACCCGGGTCACCGGTGTGGACTACACCATCGGCCGCCGGGTACGGCGCAGCGCCACGGCCGGTGAGGTCATCCTGTGTGGCGGTGCGTTCAACACCCCGCAGCTGATGCAGCTGGCCGGGATCGGCGACCCGGCGGTGTTGCAGGCCGCCGGAGTGACCCCGCGGGTCGAGCTGCCCGGTGTCGGGGCCAACCTGCAGGACCATCTCGAGGTCTACATCCAGCACGCCAGCACCCAGCCGATCTCGATCGCCCCGTGGCTGCGTCACCGCCACAAGCCGCGCATCGGCGCCGAATGGCTCTTCCTGCGCAGCGGAGTCGGCGCCTCGAACCACTTCGAGGCGGGCGGGTTCATCCGCAGCAACGACGAGGTTCCCTACCCGAACCAGATGTTCCACTTCCTGCCCATCGCCATCCGCTACGACGGTTCGCGCCCCGCCAGCGAGCACGGCTACCAAGTGCATATCGGCCCGATGTACTCCGACTGCCGCGGCACCGTCCACATCACCAGCGACGACCCGTTCGTCCATCCGGCGGTGCAGTTCAACTATCTGTCCACCGAGGCCGACCGGCGGGAGTGGATCGAGATGGTGCGGGCGGCGCGGAACATCCTCGAGCAGCCCGCGTTCGCTCCGTTCAGCGGCGGTGAGATCTCGCCCGGTGCCGCCGTGCAGAGCGACCAGGAGATCCTGGACTGGGTGGCCAGCGACGCCGAGACGGCGCTGCACCCCTCGTGCACGGCGAAGATGGGTGACGCGGGCGACGACATGGCGGTGGTCGACCCCGCGACGATGGGAGTGCACGGCGTCAGCGGGCTGCGTGTGGTCGACGCGTCGGTGTTCCCCTACATCACCAACGGCAACATCTATGCCCCGGTGATGATGGTCGCGGAGCGCGCCGCCGACCTCATCGCGGGCAACACCCCGCTGCCGGCGACCGAGGTTCCGTACTACCGCCACGGCGAGGGGATGCCCCTCTGGCCACCGGGCGACCCGCGCAACGAGGCCTGGGACGCCACCACCGACCCCCCGAGCGCAGCCGGTGCCCGGGAAGGCCTGCCGCAGATGCGGCCCGAAGACGCAGGAGAGCCAGCATGAGCATCGACAACGAGAAGGGCGCGGCCCCACCACCACCCGAGGCCTCCGCCGCGTCACCCCGCAAAGAGACGACCGTCAACACCGTCGTGTTCGGCGCCTCCTTGACCATCACCCTGGTGGTGGCCGTGTGGCTGATGATCTGGCCCTCGCAGGCGGAGTCCACCATCGGCTCGCTGGTCGGGTACACCGGCACGTGGTTCGGGTGGTTCTACATCGCGCTGGCGACGCTCGTGCTCGTCTTCGTGCTGTTCCTGGCCATCTCCCGCTACGGCAGTGTCAAGCTCGGGCCCGACCACTCCAAGCCCGAGTTCTCCACCTTCTCCTGGGCCGCGATGCTCTTCGCCGCCGGAATCGGCACCGACCTGATGTTCTTTTCGGTCGCCGAGCCGGTCACCCAGTACCTGGCGCCGCCGGTAGGCAGCGGTGAGACCGTCGAGGCCGCCCGGGAGGCCACCGTGTGGACCCTGTTCCACTACGGCATCACCGGGTGGGGGATGTACGCCCTGATGGGAATGGCGCTGGGCTACTTCGCCTACCGGCGCAACCTGCCCCTGGCGGTGCGCTCGGCGCTGTACCCGCTGTTCGGACGACGCATCGACGGTGCGCTGGGCCACACGGTGGACACCGCAGCCGTGCTCGGCACCATCTTCGGGGTGGCCACCAGCCTCGGGATCGGTGTGGTGCAGCTGAACTTCGGCCTCAACCTCATCTTCGGCCTGCCGGAGGGCACTGCCGCCCAGGTCGGCCTGATCGCCCTGGCCGTCGTCATCGCGACCATCTCGGCCACCACCGGCGTGGACAAGGGCATCCGGCTGCTCTCACAGATCAACGTCCTGCTGGCGATCGGCCTGGCCGCCTGGATCCTCGTGGCCGGGCAGACCGCCTTCCTGCTCAACGCGATCGTGATGAACGTGGGCGACTTCGTCACCTCCTTTCCCGGGTTGACGATGCAGACCTTCGCCTTCAACGACACGGCGGAGTGGATGAGCTTCTGGACCTTGTTCTTCTGGGCGTGGTGGATCGCCTGGGCCTCCTTCGTCGGTCTGTTCCTGGCCCGGATCTCGCGCGGGAGGACCATCCGGCAGTTCGTCGCCGGCACGATGATCATCCCGTTCAGCTACGTGGTGATGTGGGTCTCCATCTTCGGCAACAGCGCGCTGGCGCGGGTGCGCGGTGGGGACGACGCCTTCGGCGAGCTGGCGATGAACCAGCCCGAGCGTGGCTTCTACACCCTGCTCCAGGACTACCCGGGCGCCCTGTTCATCATCGGCGTCGCCACCCTGGTCGGCCTGCTGTTCTACGTCACCTCAGCGGACTCCGGTGCGCTGGTCATGGCCAACCTGAGCTCCACGCTGAAGACGTCCCACGCGGACGCGGACGCCTGGCTGCGGATCGTCTGGGCGGTGGGGACCGGCGTGCTCACGTCGGCCCTGCTGATCGCCGGAGGGATCACGGCGCTGCAGTACGCCACCGTCATCATGGGTCTGCCGTTCGCTTTCGTCATGGTGCTGGTCATGGTGGGGCTCTACCGGGCCCTGCGGATCGAGGCCTACCGCGTCGACAGCGGGCAGCACGTGCTTCCCACGATGCTCTCCGCGCGCGACTCCTCGATCGTCAACGAGAGCGACGAGCTCCCGCCCCGTCACGTGTGGCGAGGACGGCTCTCGCACGCGCTGACCTTCCCCGATGTCGACAAGGGCAGCCGGTTCCTCGACGACACGGTCACCCCGGCCCTGGAGGAAGTCGCCGAGGAGCTGAGCAGCCAAGGCGTCGAGGCGAGCGTGAGCGTCGACACCGTGGCCGAGGCGGAGCGCGACCTGCCCGAGGGCAACGACGTCGCCCGCCGCAACGTCCATCTGCAGACGAGCCTGGACAGCCCCCACCCCTTCGTCTACCGCGTGGAGCTCCACGACGCGCCGGTGCCGGCCTACGCAGGACGCATGCCCCGCGGGGAAGAGCGCTACGCACGGCTCGAGGTGCACACGGTGGAGGGTGGCCAGGGCTATGACGTGATGGGCTACACCCAGAGCCAGATCATTCACGACTGTCTGGACGCCTACCTTCGCCATCTGGAGTTCCTGCGTCTCGAGGCCTCAGCAGAGAGCGAGTAACCCGGCCAGCCGACCCCGCATGTGAAACGGATCGGGCGGAATCGTTACGGTCTCGTGACTGGGACGCCCGCACAACGGCTTCGCAATCGCTTACATTGACTCCGTATCCCTCAGCGCCGAGGTGAAGTGTCGCCGTCGGCGCCCACGTGAAACGGAGGCGGGCACATGCCCTCACGCACCACATCCCGTCGCTGGCTGGCCTTGACCGCCGGCGTGGCGACCATCTCCCTCGCGGCGTGTGGCGGAGACGGAGGTGGGGGTAGCGGCGGCGAGTCCGACGCCCTCGCCGACGTCACCAGCGATGTCGACTGCGCGGACTTCGAGCAGTACGGCGATCTCGAAGGCACCGAGGTGTCGATCTACACCTCGATCATCTCCCCCGAGGACCAGCCGCACATCGACTCCTACAAGCCCTTCGAGGACTGCACCGGAGCCACCGTGAACTACGAGGGGTCCCGTGACTTCGAAGCCCAGCTCCAGGTGCGGTTGCAGGCGGGCAACCCCCCGGACATCGCCTACATCCCGCAGCCCGGGCTGATCGAGACGATCGCCTCCGACTTCCCGGACGCGATCGTCGAGGTCTCCGACCCCGCGCAGTCCAACGTGGACGAGTACTACAACCCGCAGTGGAAGGAGTACGGCACCGTCGACGGGACCTACTACGGGGCCCCGCTGGGCGCGAACGCCAAGTCCTTCGTCTGGTACTCCCCCTCCATGATGGAGGAGGCGGGCTACGAGATCCCGGTCACGCTGGAAGAGATGAGCGCGCTCACCGAGCAGATCGTCGCCGACAACCCCGACACCAAGCCGTGGTGCGCCGGGATCGAGTCCGGTACCGCTACCGGGTGGACCGCGACGGACTGGCTGGAGGACTACATGCTGCGCAACGCCGGCGTGGACGTCTACGACCAGTGGGTCGAGCACGAGATCCCCTTCAACGACCCGCAGGTCGTCGACGCGCTGAACGAGGTCGGCGACATCCTGCGCAACCCGGACTACGTCAACGGCGGCCTTGGTGGCGTGGAGTCGATCGCCACCACGAGCTTCAGCGATGCGGGTCTACCCATCCTGGATGGGAACTGCTGGCTGCACCGGCAGGCCACCTTCTACCAGGCCAACTGGCCGGACGGCACGGATGTCGCCGAGGACGGCGACGTGTTCGCCTTCTACCTCCCGGCCGTGACCGAGGAGGAGAAGCCGATGCTGGGTGGCGGTGAGTTCACGGTGGCCTTCGCCGACCGGCCCGAGGTGGCGGCCTTCCAGGCCTACCTGACCAGCCCGGAGTGGTCCGACGTCAAGGCCCAGCTCTCCGGCCCCGGATGGCTCTCGGCCAACAACGGGATGAACCCGGACAACTACGCCTCGCCGATCGACCAGCTCGCCTTCGAGCTGCTGACCGATGAGGAGACCGAGTTCCGCTTCGACGGCTCCGACCTCATGCCGGCCGCCGTCGGGGCAGGCACGTTGTGGACCGCGATGACCGACTGGATCGCTCTCGGCACCGACTCCGAGAAGGTGTTGACCACGGTCGAGAACAGCTGGCCCAACAACTAGGCGCGACGCAGAGTGACCGCAACGGGCGGCGAGTGCCGCATCGGCTCCTCGCCGCCCGTTGTCGTCCTCCGAGCGTTCGAACGACCTGACTGAAGAAGTAGAGGTACTGCTGTGGACTTTCTCGTCGACGCCACCACACCGGGGCAGAAGATCCTGCTCATGGTCATGGTGTTCGGGTTCTTCCTGCTCGTGATGGCCGCCGTGCTCTGGATCGCCGAGCTGCCCAAGGTGCCCAAGTGGGTCACCATCGTGGGCTTTCTCGGGCCGGCGGTGCTGCTCATCGTGGGTGGGCTGATCTATCCCGCCATCCTGACCATCATCACCTCGTTCCAGAACACGTCGGGTGACCTCGTCGGGCTCGACAACTACCAGACGATCTTCACCACGCCGAACTTCCGCACGGTGCTGTTCAACACCACTTTGTGGGTGGTGCTGGTGCCGTTGTTCGCGACCGGCTTCGGGCTGATGTACGCGGTGCTGGTCGACCGCGCGTTCGGCGAGAAGTTCGCCAAGACACTCGTCTTCCTCCCTATGGCCATCTCGATGGTGGGTGCGTCCATCATCTGGAAGTTCGTCTACGAGTTCCGTCCTGACCAGCCGGGTGTGAACCAGATCGGTCTGCTCAACCAGCTCATCGTCCTCGTCGGGTTCGAGCCCCAGCAGTGGCTGATCAGTCCGCCGCTCAACAACTTCTTCCTCATCGCGGTCATGGTGTGGATCCAGGCCGGGTTCGCGATGACCATCCTGTCCGCGGCGATCAAGTCGATCCCGGACGACATCATCGAAGCCGCGCGGATGGACGGCGTGTCGGGCTTCCCGATGTTCCGCTACGTCACCCTGCCGTCGGTGCGGCCCGCCGTCGTCGTGGTCCTCACGACCATCGCCATGGCCACGCTGAAGGTCTTCGACATCGTCCGCACCATGACCGGTGGCCAGTTCAACACCTCGATCGTGGCCAACGAGTTCTACAGCCAGAGCTTCGTCTTCGGACGGCCAGACATCGGCGCCGCCCTGGCGGTGCTGCTGTTCATCCTGGTCATTCCCATCATTCTCTACAACATCCGTCAGATGCGACTCTCGGAGGAGCAGCGATGAGCCAGGCGCCGACCACCCCAGACACCCCCGGCGGGGAGCACCACGGGGACCCGGCCGCCAAGGCCACCCCCGAGGGCTCGGACGTCGCCGAGCGCAAGACCCCCCGCAAGCTGACCCGCGCCGAGCAGCGCGCGGTCGACGCCAAGACCCGGCTGGCCTCTCCCTGGGCCTCCGGGGTGGCTATCGTCCTGGCCATCCTGTGGTCGGTGCCGACCTTCGGCCTGCTCGTGACCTCGTTCCGTCCGGAGGCCACGATCAAGACCGAAGGCTGGTGGACCTTCTTCAGCAACCCCGAGGTCACCCTCGACAACTACAACGGGGTCCTCTACAACCCGTCCACCGACTTCGCGGGAGCGTTCCTCAACACCGTCGTCATCACCTTGCCGGCGGTGTTCATCCCGGTGAGCCTCGCCCTCCTGGCGGCCTACGCGTTCGCCTGGATCGACTTCAAGGGACGCGGGATGCTGTTCGTGGCGGTCTTCGCGCTGCAGGTGGTGCCGATCCAGATCGCGCTCATCCCGTTGCTGCAGCAGTACGTCTCGTTCGGGCTGGACGGGTCGCTGTGGACATTGTGGCTCTCGCACTCGATCTTCGCGTTGCCGCTGGCCATCTTCCTGCTGCACAACTTCATGATGGACATCCCGCGGAGCCTCATCGAGGCGGCGCGGGTCGACGGGGCCGGGCACGTCAAGATCTTCTTCTCGGTGCTCCTGCCCCTGCTCGTGCCCGCGATCGCCTCGTTCTCGATCTTCCAGTTCCTGTGGGTGTGGAACGACCTGCTGGTGGCCCTCACCTTCGCCAGCCCAGACATCCAGCCGCTGACGCTGAAGATCCAGAACCTGGCCGGCAGCCGCGGCGCCGAGTGGCAGCTGCTCTCGGCCGGTGCGTTCATCGCCATGGTCGTGCCGGTGGTGGTCTTCCTGGCGCTGCAGAGATTCTTCGTGCGAGGCTTGCTCGCCGGCGGCGTCAAGGGCTGAGACGGCCCACGGCGACAAAGGAGTCGAGTCAATGAGCACGATCTCCGACGTGGCGCGGGCGGCCGGCGTCTCGGCGGCTACGGTCTCCCGCGCCCTTCGCGGCGTGAGCTCGGTGAGCGCCTCTACCCGCGGGCGGGTCCTGCGGGCTGCCGAGGAGCTGGAGTACGTCGCCTCCCCCACCGCCGCCTCTCTGGCCTCGGGGCGGACCCGGGTGGTCGGCATTGTCACCCCGTTCATGACACGGTGGTTCTTCGCCTCCGCGGTCAGCGCCATCGAGAAGACCCTGCGCGAACACGACTACCTGGCGCTGTTGGTCGATCTCGAGGCCGACTCGGCGTTCGACCGCCTCCCCTTGACGCCGCAGATGCTGAACAAGCGCTTCGACGGCCTGGTGGTGCTGAACGTGCCACTGCGCGACGCGGAGCTGACGCTCCTGGACAAGCTCGACCTGCCCACGGTGGCCATCGGCAACCCGGTGCCTGGCCGCCCGCTGGTCCGCATCGACGACGAGGAGGCCGTCCGGACCGCGGTCGACCACCTCGTCGACCTCGGTCACACGATGATCGGCTACGCGGGCGCGGTGCCCGCGGATGCCGAACACCGGCTGGTGCCCTGGGGCCGTCTGACCGGGTTCCGCAACCGCATGCTGGAGCACGGTCTCGTCCTGAACAGCGACTGGATCCTGACCTGCGACTGGTCCGCGCAGGATGCCGCGAAGCAGGCGATGAAGCTCTTCCTCTCCGACCGGATGCCGAGCGCCGTGGTGGCCGCGAGCGACGAGATCGCGATCGGCGTGATGGCGGTGGCCGCCCAGCTGGGCCTGCGTGTACCCCAGGACCTGTCCGTGATCGGCGTGGACGACTACGCCCTGTCCGACGTGCTCAAGCTCACCACCGTGCGGCAGGACGTGGTGGGCCAAGGCGAGGCGGCGGCCGACATCCTGCTGCACGAGCTGCTCGGCGGGTCCACCGAAGAACCGGCACCCCCGCTGCCCGACGGTCTGGCCGACGGCGTGCTGACGCTGCCCACCCAGCTCGTGCCCCGGCGCACCACCAGCCCGCTGAGGCAGTGCACCGACGTGGGCCCGCCGCTGCTGGGCGGCCCTTCGCAGAGCTAGGAGGAGGGCCGGCGCGCCGGCCTCTCCTCTCCGCGGCGAGTCGGCTGGCGACGAGGCCCGGAACCGCGGCTCGGCCCACCCTGCCGCGGCCTGCGCGAGGCCCGCGGGGGGCGCATGACGGCATCCACCCGTGACTGGGGCACAGCCTCACCCGAGGGCGCGGCGCCGCCGGCGGTCACCATGACCACCTCGTCCTGCGGCCCCACCGTGGTTGCCTCGGTGTGCACACCGGCCGCGGTGAGAAGCCGTTGGACCGGCTTGCGCTGGTGCGGCAGCGCCAAGGTGACCACCGCGCCGGCACTGCCCGCCCGCGCGGTGCGACCGGAGCGGTGCAGGTAGTCCTTGTGGTCGGCAGGGGGGTCGGCCTGCAGCACCAGGCTCACGTCGTCCACGTGGATACCGCGCGCGGCAACGTCCGTGGCCACGAGGACCGGAAGCTCTCCGGAGCGGAAAGCAGCCAGGACGCGAGTGCGCTGAGCCTGGTTCAGACCGCCGTGAAGTGCGGCTGCGAACACGCCGGACTCACGAAGCTGGATCGCGACCCGGTCCGCTCCCAGCTTCGTCCGGACGAAGACCACGGTGCGCCCCGGACGGTTGGCTATCGCCGCGGTGACCGTCTTCTTCTCGTGCGGGTGAACCAGGAACAGATGGTGCTCCATCGTGGAGACGCTCGCACCGGCCTGGTCGGTCGAGTGCGTCACCGGGTCGTGCAGGTAGCGAGCCGCGACCGCGTCGACCCCGTGGTCCAGGGTGGCCGAGAAGAGCAGGCGCTGCCCGTCGGCAGGCGTGCGGTCCAACAGCTGGGTCAACACCTCCACGAAGCCCATCTCGGCCATGTGGTCGGCCTCGTCGATGACGGTGACGTGCACCGCTGACAGGTCCACCGCCCCACGCTCGATCAGGTCCCAGAGCCGGCCCGGCGTCGCGACGAGCACGTCGACGCCTCGTTCCAGCGACCGCAGCTGTGGCGCGTACGGCATGCCTCCGGCGACGAGCTGGTGCCGCAGATGGAGCGTCGAGGCGAGCGGCGCCAGCGCCTCCAGCACCTGCATCGCCAGCTCCCGAGTCGGCGTGAGGATGAGGGCATGGGGCCGGTGGGCTGGTGCCGGCGGCTCGTTGCTCAGACGGTGGAGCAGCGGCAGACCGAAGGCCAGGGTCTTGCCCGAGCCGGTCTGTCCCCGTCCCAGCACGTCGCGACCTGCGAGCGCATCCGGGATGGTGACCCGCTGGATCGGGAAGGCGGCGGTGATGCCCTGACGCGCGAGTGCGGCGACGAGGCGCCCATCCACTCCCAGCTGCGTGAAGTCGCTGTCGGCCCCGGCCGGGGCCGACGCCGTGTCCACGTTCGGGGTGCGTCGTTGAGGACGGTGGACCTCGTGCCTGGCCCGGTCCTGGGAGGAGGGACGGCGGGCCGACCCCGCCCCGGGCGCGGTCGAGGGGCGGCGCGGGGCGTCGGGACGCCGAGAGCGCGGTGGCTGGGCGGTGCGCTGCGGCTTCTCTGTCCGCTGCGATCGCTGGCCTGCGGGCGCGGGGCTGTGGTGGCGGGGCGGCGGGGCGCCGGCACCCGCCTGCTTGCCCTTCGACGAACGTGTCGCCGTGCGCTGCGCCTGCTCACGCGCGAGGCGGGCGGCCTTCTTCTGGGCACTGGAGTGCCGCGGCTTCTTCTTCGCTGAAGGGGTGGAACGCTTCGAGGGCGCGCCGGAGCGCGATGACTTGGGGGCCATGACCGGGGTGTCTCGCTTCGTGTCGTCTGAGGTGGGTTCGCCTCATCGCTTGCTGCGTGACCGACCTACCCCTGGTCCGCGGTGGCGGAAGTGAGTGAGCCGTCAACGGTAGCAGACCTCCCGGGCCTCAGGCGTCGATGCGCTCTCGGTCCAGGGAGTCGGCGGAGTCGACGATGAAGTCTTTGCGCGGTGCCACTGCCGAGCCCATCAGCAGCTCGAACACCCGCTCCGCCTGTTCGGCGTCGGCCAGGGTGACTCGTCGCAGAGTGCGCCGTCCAGGGTCCATCGTCGTCTCGGCCAGCTGGTCGGCGTCCATCTCGCCCAGGCCTTTGTACCGTTGCATCGGCTGCTTGACGCTGCGGCCTCGACGCTGCAGGGACGCCAACGTCGTGCGCATCTGGGCCTCGGTATAGGTGTAGATCAGCTCGCGCTTGGCCTTTCCCGCAGCGCTGACCTCGAGGCGGTGCAACGGTGGCATGGCGGCGTAGACCAGCCCGGCCTCCACCATCGGTCGCATGTAGCGGAAGAACAGCGTCAACAGCAGGGTTCGGATATGGGCGCCGTCGACATCAGCGTCGGTCATGATGATGACCTTGCCGTAGCGGACGAGGTCGACGTTGAAGGAACGACCCGAGCCGGCCCCGATGACCTGGATGATGGCAGCGCACTCCGAGTTGTGCAGCATGTCCGACACCGACGCCTTCTGCACGTTGAGGATCTTGCCGCGGATGGGCAGCAACGCCTGGTAGTCGCTGGACCGGGCCAGCTTGGCGGTCCCCAGTGCACTGTCCCCCTCCACGATGAACAGCTCGGAGCGTTGGGTCTCTTGGGTGCGGCAGTCGGCCAGCTTGGCCGGCAGGGTGGAGGACTCCAGGGCGTTCTTGCGGCGCTGGGTCTCTTTGTGCAACCGAGCCGAGATGCGGGACTTCATCTCGGCCACGACCTTGTCGAGCACCAGCGAGGCCTGCGCCTTGTCCGCTCGTGCCGACGAGGTGAGCCGAGCGGTGAGCTCGCGCTCGACGACCTTGGCCACGATCTGGCGCACCGCGGGGGTGCCCAGCACCTCCTTGGTCTGGCCCTCGAACTGAGGCTCAGCCAGCCGCACCGTGACCACCGCGGTCAAACCCGCCAGGACGTCGTCCTTGTCGACCTTGTCGTTGCCCGCCTTGAGCCGGCGCGCGTTCTGCTCCACCTGCTTGCGCAGCACCTTGACCATCGCCTGCTCGAACCCGGCCAGGTGCGTCCCACCCTTCGGGGTGGCGATGATGTTGACGAAGCTGCGCACGTGGGTGTCGTACCCGGTGCCCCACCGCAACGCCACGTCCACCACACATTCGCGCTCCACCTCCTTCGAGCTCATCTGCCCGGCGGCGTCCAGCACCGGAACGGTCTCGGTGAAGGTGTCCGCGCCCTCGAGGCGCCAGCAGTCGGTGACCGCGGGGTCGCTGGCAAGGAAGTCCACGAACTCGGCGATGCCGCCGTCGTGGACGAAGAGCTCCTCTCGCGGCTGGGCACCACGCTCGTCATGCAGCCTCAGCTGCAGACGCGGCACGAGAAAGGATGTCTGACGGAGCCGTTCAGCGAGCTCGTCGTCCTCGAACCGAGCCTGGGTGAGGAAGATCTGCGGATCCGCCCAGTAGCGCACCCGGGTGCCGGAGACACCGCGCTTGGCCTTGCCGACGACGCGCAGATCGGAGGTCTTCTCGAAGGGGGTGAAGGGCGACCGGGGCGAGATGCCGCCGGAGTCGTCGAAGACTCCCGGTTCGCCACGGCGGAAGCTCATGGCGTAGGTCTTGCCCGCACGGTCCACCTCGACGTCCAACCGGGCCGAGAGCGCGTTGACCACCGAGGCCCCGACGCCGTGCAGGCCACCGGAGGCCACGTAGGACCCGCCGCCGAACTTCCCGCCGGCGTGCAGCTTGGTGAACACCACCTCCACTCCGGAGAGCTGGGTGCGCGGCTCCACGTCGACCGGGATGCCTCGGCCGTCGTCGGTGACCCGGACCGAGCCGTCGGGCAGCAGGTCGATGCCGATCCGGGTGGCGTGCCCGCCGAGGGCCTCGTCCACGGAGTTGTCGATGATCTCCCAGAGACAATGCATCATCCCGCGCGAGTCGGTGGACCCGACGTACATTCCGGGGCGCTTGCGCACCGCCTCGAGTCCCTCGAGCACCTGCAGGTGGCGGGCGGAGTAGTCGGTGGCGATGACGGCTCCTGACGGGAAGCGGGCGCGGATAACCGCGCGGATGGGCTGACTCGCAGGCTAACCCAGAGCGGGGCAGCCGCTCGGGAGGGGTCAATGTGACACAGGTCACAAGTTTTTGCCCATCCGGCCCGTCGTGGGCGCCGAATGTCGGACATGCAGTGCGCAGCAGCCGGTTTGCCTCCCGCCATCCTCTCGGGACGAGCCGGCGAACTGGACACCACGTCCGCGCCCTGCCCCCTGTCGTCGCCGCGCACGCCATGGCCGGCGACGTCACGGGTGGTGCTGGTCACCACGAGTGCGCCCGCCACGGCACGACAGGCGTCGTCACGGAGCCGTCCTGTCACCTCACCGTGGTTCAGCGGTTCCGCGCCAGTCTCCGGGTCGGCTGGGCCGGTGTGCCCCGCGATGTCCCGGGCCCGGAGAGCGGACCGGTGGCGGCTCGTCACGCGTGGAGTCTCGGCTCCACGCTGAGGTCGGCACCGACCCGTCCGGAGACCGTGGGCGTTCAGGGGAGCGCCCACGGTCTCCTCTTTGCGATGCCGCGGACGCCTTCGCCAGGCCAGCCTTCCCCCGGGTCGGTGAGCTCAGCTCTCCAGCGGTAGCACGAGGACCGGCTCGGTGGTGGGCTGCTCCGAGCCTTCGTCGGGCTCCACGCTGAGCGCGAAGTTGCTCACGGCATCTGGGTCGCCCTGCAGCACCGTCTGCGCCTCAGCGGCACCGGCGGCATCCTGAAGGACGCCTGCGGAGGTAATGGTCCCCTCGTCGTCGATCCACCAGCCCTGGTAGACCTCGTCGTCCCCGAGCTCGGGCAGCTCGTCGGTCACCAGAACCGCGCGGTCGAGCTCCGCGGAGGCGACGACCGTGACCGCCTCTCCTTCGTACTCGGTCTGGTAGCGCTGCGCATCCTCGGCCTGGATGACCTCTTCGGCGGGCGAGAGATCCTCCTCCAGGCTCTGCCAGATACCCCAGCCTCCGACCGCGAGCAGGCCGGCTGCGGCCAAGGACCACCAGGCCGTGGTGCCGTGCCGCCTCGAGCGGGCTTCGCCGCTGCGCTGGCCGGAGGACGCGGTGGCGCCCGACTCCGGCGCGGGATCTGACTCCGGCGGCGGCTGCTGAACATGCTCGGTGGACGTCTCGGGCGAAGTCTCGCGCTCGCCGTCACCACTGTCCTCGACCGTGTTCTGGGGCTCGCTGGCCACCGCGGCCAGCACCGACGACCGCAGGGAGCGCGGCGGCTCTACCTCCGCCCCGTCCATCAGGTGCACGGCCGCTTCGGAGAACTCGCGCAGCTCGGCACGGCAGCGCTCACACCCCTCGAGGTGGGCCTGCACGAGCCGGCGTTCGGTGTCGTCGACCGCGTCCAGGGCGAAGGACGCGATCAGGTCATCGACGTGCCGGTCGGAGGCGGTCATCGTGCACCTCCCGTCGTCTCTCGTAGCTTGCGCAGACCATCCCGAATCCGTGTCTTGGCCGTGCCCAGCGGCACGCCGAGAGCGAGCGAGACCTCACGGTGCGTCATGCCCTGGAAGTACGCCAGCTCGACCGCTTCCTGGTGCGGTGGCCCCAACTCGGTGACAGCCGAACGCACCGTCTGTGCCTGCCACCGATCCTCCACCTCCTGGCTCGTCGGGTCCTGCAGCGGTTTGTCGCGAAGCGATTCGTAGTCCGCGTCACGCACGGATTGGGCCTGTGCCGAGCGGACCCGGTCCACCGCACGCCGGTGAGCGAGGGTCATCAACCAGGACAAGGCGCTTCCGCGGGCGGGATCGAAGGAGGGCGCACTCCTCCAGACCTGGAGGAAGACCTCCTGAGTGACCTCCTCGGACTGCGCCTGGTCCCGCAGGATGCGCACGACCAGCCCGTGAACGCGGGCAGCGACCTGGTCGTACAGGCTGGCGAACGCCTCCTGGTCCCCTGACGCGGTCTGTCGCATCAGCTCCTCCAGCGAGGGAGGGTCCAGGTCGTCCACCGAGCCATCATGACCTACCGTTACGCCCTCGGCAGAACCGGACACACGTGGCGGGCGGCTGGCGTTATGCCTTCTGCGCCCCGTGCTTCACTGGGCGTCCTACGGTCACCCGATGGTGCCCGTGGTGCCAGTCGAGAGGAGCGAGCGCGTGAACGCCACCCTGAGCCCGCAGATCACTGCCGCCCACCGCTGTGACCGGTGCGGCGCCCAAGCCTACGTGCGTGCCCGTCTGGCCGATGGGCTCGAGCTGCACTTCTGCGCCCACCACGGGCGTGAGCACCTGGACAAGCTGCGCAACCTGGACGGCGTGACCATCACGGACGAGTCCGAGCGACTGCACGAGGAGCACTCGGCCGCCCTCTAGCGGTTCGTCCGGCCGCGGGAGGCAGCCCGGTGTCCTGGCACACTGCCTCCCATGACGGCCATCGCGGTGATCTCGGCGCTGCTCATGCTCGTCGGCATCGTCGGGATCGTCGTCCCAGTGCTACCGGGGCTGTTCTTCGTGTGGCTGGGGGTGTTGCTGTGGTCTGTCAGCGAGACCTCTGCGACCGGGTGGGCGGTGTTGTCCGCGGTCACCGTCGTGGGCGCGGCCGGCATCGTGCTGCAGTACCTGATCCCAGGGCAGCGGATGCGCGCCGCCGGGGTGAAGACCTCGACGATGGTCGCTGGGGTGGTGGTCGCCATCCTGTGCGGCATCGCCGTTCCCGTGGTGGGTGCGGTGGTGGGCTTTCCGCTGGGAATCTATGCGGTGCAGCGTGTCCGGCGACATGAGCACCAGGCGGCCTGGCGCTCGACCGTGTCGGCACTGCGCGCGATCGGGCTGAACATCCTGATCGAGCTGGCGACGGCGCTGGTGATCGTGGCGATCTGGGTAGCGGCCCTCACCTGGTGGACGTGAGCGAGTGCTTCAGTCCTGCTCGCGTCGCTTGTCCCAGCGCTCTTCCATGCGCTGCATGAAGGAGCCACCGCGACGGTTCTGCGACTTCTTCTTGGACCCCGCAGCACCCTTCACGGACGCTCCCCGGCCCGAGCCGCCGGAAGGCGCCCCGGAGCCGACGACCGACAACGGCGGATTCTTGCTGCTGGGCGTGAAGGCCAGGACGCCGCCGAGCACCATGGCCGCGAACCCGATCCCGCCGATCCAGATCTGACTGACGGTGACACCGAGGACGACCAGAGCGAGCCCCAGAACGGCCAGGGCCACCCCGAGCACGGCACGGCGCCGAGACTGGGTCTGCCCCTTCTGCTTCTTCAGGTTCGACGCGAACCGGGGGTCTTCGGCATAGAGCGCGTGCTCCATCTGTTCGAGTACGCGCTGTTCGTGCTCGGAGAGCGGCACGGGGAACCTCCCGGACTGAAAAATGTGTGCGGGCACGGGGCCGGTGCCAGCATCCTCTATCAGGATAAGTCGTGAACGAAGGAAGTACTACCCCGGGTTCCCGACACCGTTGTCGATGTTGATTCTACGTGGGACGGCTGCGCAGGTCGGCGGGCGGGTCCCCGCGCCGCTCGACGAGCAGCAAGCTGGCCGGCTGCACGGTTCGCGTGCCGAACCGTGAGGCGACCCGGTCGACGGCGTGCTCGGCTTCCCGCCAGCCGCGCAGCGGTTCGTCCAAGCGGGCCTGCACCGGGGTCAGCTCACGGGGGCTCAGACCCTCCACCCGCACTCCCAACAGCCGAACCCGGACTCGTTGCAGCCCCAACGCTTCGTACGACCGCGACGCCGTGGCATAGACGTCGCGCGTCACGTCGGTCGGCCGGTTCATGGTGCGGGACCGGGTGATCGTGGTGAAGTCCGAAAAACGCACCGTCAGCACGACGGTCCGGGCCATCATCGAGGCGTGCCGGAGCCTGGTGGTCGTACGTTCGCTGAGACGCAGCAGGTGACGGTGGAGCTCCACCGGGTCGTCGACATCGTGGGCGAAGGTCTGCGACGATCCGACGCTGCGTTCGACCGGGGTCGGGGTCACGACCTCGGAGGTGTCACCACCCCAGACCAAGGTGGACAACCGCTGCGCCTGAGCCTGGCCGACGATCCGCGCCAGCGTGGCCACCGGCAGGTGGGCGATGTCTGCGACCGTGTGCAGCCCGAACCGCCGCAGCTCGGTCTCCGTGGCCTCGCCCACCCCCCAGAGCGCGCCGACGGGTAACGGATGCAGGAAGGAGACCACATCGTGCGGGGGCACCATCCGCACCCCGTCGGGCTTGGCCGCACGTGAGGCCATCTTGGCCACCGCCTTGGTCTGAGCGCCTCCCACTGAACAGGGGATGCCTTGCTCGTCGGCCACGGTGTCCTTGATCCAGGCGGCGATGCGGGCCGGCGAGCCGATCCGGCGCCCTGCCCGGGACACGTCCAGGAACGCCTCCTCCATCGAGACCGGCTGCATGAGCGGGGTGACCTCGGCGAAGACCGCCATCACCGCCTCGGAGACCCGCGTGTACTGCTCGTGGTCCGGGGCGAGCACCGTGGCCTGCGGACAGAGGCGGCGTGCCTTGGCCATCGGCATCCCGGAGCACACCCCGAAGGCGCGTGCCGGATAGGTCGCCGAGAGCACCACACTGCGCCACCCTCCCCCGATGATCACCGGCAGGCCCCGCAGGTGAGGGGCGTCGACCAGCGAGACCGAGGCATAGAACGCGTCCATGTCGACGTGCAGCACGGTGCACTGCCGGCCGTCGTCGAGGCCGCTCATCGGCCGGAGCTTCCCGGGCTGGAGTGCCACAGCTTGCGGTCGCTGCCCGGTGGCCCGATGTCGGCGTAAGGGGACTGGGTGAACCCCGAAGCATGTACGAGAACCCGCCGCTGCTCGCCCGTTCCCGCCCTTGGCTGGGTCAGCTGCTCGGCGTCGCGGGAGGAGCGCTCCATCGTCTCCCAGACCGCGTCGATCCCTTCGGTGCGGAAGACATGGTCCAGCTGGGTCATCTCCCACGCTGCCTCGGCCCGGACCGACCGCCCGCGGGGCCCCGTCCGGCGGAGCACCCCACGGACCACCAACAGCCAGGAGTGGAAGACCGTGGCGGCGTACGGACCCTGCACGTCCTCGAAGAACGTGGCATCACTGGGCCCGGTCCCGTCGTCGAGGGTGAGGAACACCACGCGTCGGCCCGAGCGGACCGGTGGGGTCTGGGTGGCGACCTTGGCCCCGGCGATGAGCACCTGGGCCCCGTTGCGGCACTCCAGCAGACGGTTGGCCGCGGTCACTCCCAGCGCTTGCAACAACGGCTGGTAGGTGCTGGTCACATGACCGCTGACGTCCATCCCTAGGACGTCCAGCTCGGCCATCGTCTCCTCGTGGGTCGTCATCGTCGGCAGCCCGCTCGCGGCGAGAGCTCTCGGCTCGTTGTCGAGGTCGAGAGTGAGCTGAGTGCTCACCGGGGGCCGGGGATGCCAGGAGCGCGCACCTCGGGCCTGCGCCCGGGTACGTGCAGCGACCACCCCGGCACCTCCTGCGCTGTCGCCCCCAGGCCGCCCCGTCACGGAGGCAGACCGCGCGGGACGAGCCCCGGACCAACGGTCCAGCTCACGCACGGTCAACAACAGGTCCCGCCGGGTCAGCTCCTCGCCGAGCCGGTGCACGGAGTCGAACCCGCCCACCATGACCAGCCGCTCCACCACCGGCCGGGAGACGGCGGCCCGGCGCCAGAAGTCGGTCACCGAGGTGTAGGGCTGACCGGCCACGATCCGTTCGACCTCGGCGTCGGTGATGCCCTTGACCTCCGCCAGGGACATCCGTATGCCCGCACACCCCGCCGCACGGGTGATCCGGGCCATCTCCTGCTCGACCCTGTCCGCTCCCGGCTCGAGTGGCTCGGGGCCCTGCGCCTCCGGCGCCACCTTCTCCACCCGGTAGGTCGACCCGCTGACGTTGACGTCCAGCCCGAGCACGTGCACTCCCATGTTGCGCGCCTCGTCCAGGATCAGTCGCTTGGGATACATCCCCGGGTCGTGGGTCAGCACTCCGGCCAGGAAGGCCGCCGTGTGGTGGGCCTTCAGCCAGGCGGACTGGTAGGTCGGCAGGGCGAAGGCTGCCGCGTGGGCCTTACAGAAACCGAACGAGGCGAACGCGGCGAGCACCTGCCAGATCCGCTCCATCTCCTCGGCGGAGTAGCCGCGCGCCCGTGCCGCCGGACGCCACCAGTGCTCGACCTGCTCCCGGCCCACCGTTGAGCCCATCGCCCGCCGCACCTCGTCCGCCTGGGCCAGGCTGACCCCGGTGGTCTCGGCCACGATCCGGAGCACCTGCTCGTGGAAGACCACGACGCCGTAGGTGCTGGCCAGAGCCGGGACCAGGCTCCGGTGGAGGTACTCCGGCTCGGCCCAGCCCTGGCGTGCCTGCAGGAACGGACGGATCATGTCCGACTTGACCGGGCCGGGCCGGAACAGCGAGATGTCGATGATGACGTCCTCGAAGGTCTCCGGAGCGAACTTGCCGACCAGCTCCCGCTGGCCGGGCGACTCGATCTGGAAACACCCCAACGTGCGGGTGGACTGGATCAGCGCGAAGGTCGAGGGGTCGTCGTGAGGCACCTGTCGCTGGTCGTCCAGATCCACTCGCCGACCCTCCACCCGCTCGACCTCGGCCACCGCGTGGGCCATTGCCGACTGCATCCGGATGCCCAACACGTCGAGCTTGAGGAAGCCCATCGCCTCGACGTCGTCCTTGTCGAACTGGCTCATGGGAAAGCCCAGCCAGCTGGCCTCCACCGGGGTGCGGTCCAACAGTCCGGCGTGGGACAGGATGACCCCGCACGGATGCATCGCGACGTGTCGCGGCAGCCCGTCCAGGCTCTCCACCAGCTCGAACATCATCCGCATCGCCGGCTCGTCCAGCCCCAGCCGGCGCAGCTCGGGCAGGTCTCGGATCGCCGCCCCGGCGTCCCGGGCACGAATGTGCGGAAAGGCCTTGGCCAGCAGGTCGATCTCCGCGGGCGGCATGCCGAGGGTGGCGGCGACGTCGCGGATGGCGTGCCGCACCCGGTAGGTCTCCATCATCGACACGCACGTCACCCGCTCGGAACCGAAGTGCTCCAGGATGCGTTCATAGATCTCGGTGCGCCGGGCCGACTCCACGTCGATGTCGATGTCGGGCAGCTCGGCCCGCAGCGGAGAGCAGAAGCGTTCCATCAGCAGGTCGTGCCGGATCGGGTCCACGCCGCTGATCCCCAGTAGGTAGCACACCAGGCTGCCCGCTCCCGACCCGCGGGCGGCCACGCGCACCCCCTGCTCACGGATGAGGTCGCACACCTGGGCCACGGTCAGGAAGTACGTCGGGTATCCCAGCCCGGAGATCACCTCGAGCTCACGGGTCAGCCGCTCCTGAACCTGGTGCAGCAAGCCACCCGAAGCCGGGGGGTACCGGTGGTGCACGGCTGCTCGACACCGCTCGGTCAGCACCTGCTGGGCCTGCCCCAGCCCACTGACGCCGAGCACCTCCGGCTCCGGGAGCTGCACCGAGCCGATCCCCAGGTCGGATCGGGCGTCCTGGCGGCACTGTCCGGCCAGCTCCAGGGTCGCCGCCACCAGGTCGCCGCCACGGACCCGGTGGTGACCCATGGCGGCGGCCAGCCGGTCGGCGGTCGCCAGCATCGTCGGGGTGTCGGCCAGATGGCCGGCGGTGCTGACGCGGTCCAGGTGCCGCTCCTGCAGGGGGACCATCCTGCGAGCCGCGTCCAGGACGTCGACGACCCGCGCCCCGGAGACCTCGGCGTGCCGCACTGCGGCGGTCAGCACGACCGGCACGGCATGCTCCCGAGCGAGCATCCACATCCGTGCGGCGTGAGTGAGACTGCCGCTGGTGTGCGCCGGCCCTCCGTGCACGACCACCTCCACCCGCAGCGACCCGGGGGGCAGCGACTGCCGCCACCTCTGCAACAACGCCTCGGCGTGGGCATGCCGGCGGGAGAGCACTGCCCGGCCGACGTCGGAGTCAGGCCCGAGCAGGACGACCAGGGGCGCAGTCCCGGCACTCGGAACGGCGGCGGCGGCCAACCGCTCGACCGTGAGGCGCGGAGCACCGCGGTCGCCGGCGAGATGGGTGTGCGTCACCAGCCGGCACAGCCGGGACCACCCGAGCCCAGGCCCCAGCCCCGCCTGCTGCCCCCGGGCCAGGACCGTGACCCGGGGTTCGCGATCGGCCCGGCTGGGCCCTCCCTTGAGCGGATGCGCCCGGCTCGGGGTGGGGGAAGAGCGCCGTGCAGCACCCGGCCCGGAGGCGGTCGCCGGCTCGCCGAGGGCCAGGTCGACCCCCAGCACGGGATGGACCCCGGCCTCGGTGGCGGCCCGGACGAACCGCACGGCGGCGTACGCCCCGTCCCGGTCCGTCAACGCCACGCTCGACTGGCCCAGCTCGGCTGCTCGGCGGACCAGGGCCTCCGGGCTGCTGGCGCCGTACCGCATGGAGTAGCTGGAGGCGACGTGAAGATGAGCGAAGTCGGCGCCCGCGGACCCGCTCATCGTCCGCTGATCACCGCGAGGTCACCGGGCAGCGGGTCGGCGACCGGGAGGTGCAAGAGGCCGCGCACCGCCTCCAGGAAGCACTCACTGGCACGCACCAGGTCGTCCGCCTCGCGACAGCTCACGCTGGCCTCTCCCCGCTCGACGGCTCCTCGTCGGCGTGCCGACGCGGCGTACAGCACCGCCCACTCGGTGAGCTCGGGGGCCACCGCCGGCAACACCTCCCAGACACTGCGTGGCCCGGAGCGCCGGGAGGGTCTGCTGCGCGCGGCGATCACCGCAGCGGCAGCGCGCAGGGCAGCCAGGTGCGACTGGGTGTAGCGCTCGGCGGAGGTGTCGCTGTGACAGGCCTGGACCAGCCCTTCCCGGGCGCGGTCGAGCAGGTCGAGGACGGTGCCGGCGTTACTCATCGGTTCTCCTTGGTTCGGTGGTGGGCACGAAGGGACGGGCTGGGCGCCCCAGATCGAGGCGAGGTCAGTCCGCGACCCTCAGCAGCCGCCAGTGCTCGCCGTGGGCCAGGTCGTAGACCCCGGTGCCCGACATGGACCCCACGCTCGCCTCGACCCGCCACACCTGCTGCTCCAGAGCACGGGCCGAGGTGGTGTCCTGCCCGGCCGCCTGCCACCACGGCAGACGCTGGGTCCACTGCGCCACCACGGCTCGCACCACGTGCAGCCGTCCTCGCCACACGAAGGCGGTCGGTGTCGCGTCCGTCGGGCCCGGTCCGCTGCTCGACCTCGCCGCGGCAGAGGACCACGACCCCCACATCGGCTCGCCGCACCGCACCTCGATGCGCTCGTGGTACTGACGACCCATCGTTGTCCTCTCGCGTCTCCGGCTCGGGTAAGGACAGCCGGGTGTACATCTGTTCGATCGAACAAATGTACGACATTCGCTCGGTGCGCTGTCAAGGTCCCGCTTCCGGCCGCTAGGCTCACGGGCACTCGGCCAGTCGTCCCGCACCCGCTCTCGCCGCTCTCCACCGAAGAGGACCCCGTGCCCGCACCTCGCCCCGCCTCCCCTGGAGCGCCGGAGACCTCGACCCTGCATCCCCTGGACGGAGTTGAGCTGCGCTCGCGGATCGCCGAGATCCTCGATGCCCACCTGCGCACCCAGCGCGAGATCCTGGCCGTGGTCGGCGAGCCGGTGCTCGACCTCGTCGACGCGGTCGCGGACCTGCTCTCCGGCGGGAAGCGGCTACGCGCGGCCTTTCTGTACTGGGGATACCGAGCCTTCGGTGGCCAAGACAGCACGGCACTGGTCCGAGCGGCGGGCGCAATGGAGCTCTTCCAGGCCGCCGCCCTGCTGCACGACGACGTCATGGACCACAGCGACCTGCGCAGAGGGCGCCCCACCGCACACCGGGCGTTCGCGGCCCGCCACGCGCAGGCCCAGTGGTCCGGCTCCTCCACCGAGTTCGGCCTGGCCGCCGCCACCCTGGCCGGAGACATGTGCCTGAACTGGAGCGACGAGCTGTTCGCCGGCTCCGGGTTGCCCGCCGAGCAGCTGCACCGTGCCCGACCCGTCTTCGACACCATGCGCACCCAGCTCATGGGCGGGCAGTATCTCGACGTGCTGACCTCGGCCCAGGAATGGGACGACCTGCCCTACTCCGAGCGTCTCGACCAATGCATGCGCGTCATTCGCTACAAGAGCGCCAAATACTCCATCGAGCACCCGGTCCTGTTGGGTGCAAGCGCTATCGGAGCCCCTCCGGAAGCCCTTGGCTCGTTGTCCGACTTCGGGCTCGCGCTCGGCGAGGCATTTCAGCTGCGTGACGATATTCTCGGCGTCTTCGGGGATCCCGAAAGCACCGGAAAACCTGCCGGAGACGACATTCGCGAGGGGAAGCGCACGGTGCTGGTCGCGACCGCGCTGCACCACGGCACGACGGCGCAGGCGCGCGTCGTCACCCGCGGGCTCGGGGACGCCACGCTCGATGCGGACGGCATCGCCGAGGTTCGCGAGTCCCTCCAGGCCAGTGGCGCCGTGCAGCACGTGGAAGAGATGATCGAACGCGGTCGTGGCCGTGCGGCCCGAGCCCTGGACGAGATCGAGGGCATCACCCCTGAAGGGCACCGCGCCCTGGGTGCGCTGATCGAGATCAGCACGAGTCGGGCGCTGTAGGTGCCCTGCTAGAAGGCCGTCTCCTGGGCGCGGCGGCGGATCTCTGCCTTGTGCCCCGCCTGGAGGGCTCCGATCGGCGTCCCCACCGGCAGGGTGTCATCAGGCTCACCCAGCCACTGCAGGATCTGCTCGTCGGACAACCCACTGTCCGAGAGCACCGAGATCGTGCCACGCAGCGACTTCAGGGGCCCTTCACCGGTGAGGAAGGCGGCCGGAACCATGAGCGCCCCGTTCGGGCCGCGCCGCGTGCCGATGATCTCGCGATCGCTGAGCCAGGTCCGGACCCTGGCCTGTGAGGCACCGGTCAGCGTCATGACGTCGGGGACGGTCATCCAGTCACCCGCGTAAATGACATTCGTGGCGTTTAGCACATTCATGAGTCTTCCACAATTAGCGACACGCCGTCGATCTAGACGTGTCTTCGTTTCTCGCGTACTGTCCCACGCGTCACATCAGTATCGCTCATCTCTTTGATGGCTGAGCGCCACATCTGTGTCAGGAGCCCCCGCGGCTCCATCTCTGGGGAGGGGAATCATGAGTCCGATGCCTGCCGACGTGCCTCCGGCGCCGTCCGTGACCGCCTTCGGGATGCCGACGCTGGGCAGCGCCGGCTCTGCACCCACCACGACCACCAGGCGCGCCCGCACCTACACGGTCCGCCCGGGAGACACCGTCTACGACATCGCCGCCCGGCACGACACCACGGTGGCCACCCTCGTGCGCGCCAACGGCCTGAGCGACGGGGGTCGCTGGATCCGCCCCGGTCAGCAGCTGCGGCTCTCGGCCGGCTCCGGCGGCGGGACGGCTGCCACGCCCTCCCACGCTCCAGCGGCCGGTCGCACGGTCACGGTGCGACCGGGGGACACCCTGTCCGGCATCGCCGCCAAGCACGGTGTCTCCGTCACCGCCCTGGCTTCCTCGAACGGCATCACCAACACCCGGATGATCTACCCGGGACAGAAGCTCACCATCAGCGGCTCGGGTCACTCCTCGTCCGGGTCTGCCACGTCCTCGGCACCCACGAGGCCGGGCACCGCGTCCACGGCATCGGGCACGGCCTCCTCCCACTCGGTGCGGGTGCGGGCCGGAGACACGCTGTACCGGATCGCGACCTCCCACGGTGTCTCGGTCGACGCGCTGATCGAGGCGAACCCCGGCATCCGTCCCCGCGCCCTGGGGGTCGGCACCACGGTGCGCATGCCCGGCGGCTCCTCCTCGCGACCGATGGACGAGCCGTACACGCAGGACACGATCGCGGACCGCTACTCCGACCGTGAGGTCGAGGACACGTTCGGCAGCTACACCTACTCCTCGAAGGTCGCGCGCTCGGCCGCGGCCAACCGTGACTACCTGGCCTCCGTGCCCGTACCCTCCAGCGACCGGATCAGGTCGATGGTCGTCGCGACGGCACGCCGCCACGGCGTCGACCCCTCGCTGATGCTGGCGCTGGCCTACCAGGAGTCGGGCTGGAACCAGCGCGCGGTCTCCCCCGCCAACGCGATCGGGGTCATGCAGGTCATCCCCTCCTCCGGGCAGTGGGCCTCCGGCCTGGTCGGGCGCGACCTCAACCTGCTCGACCCGCAGGACAACGTGACCGCCGGCGTGGTCATCATGCGCGCGCTCCAACGCTCTGCCGACAACGAGGAGCAGGCAGTCGGGGGCTACTACCAGGGGCTGGGCAGCGTCCAACGTCAGGGTCTGTTCTCGGACACCCGCGCCTACGTGAAGTCGATCACGGCGCTGCGCTCACGTCTCTAGACGCACAGCAAGATCCCAGGAATGACGGATCTGCCTTCGTAGAATCGAGCGGTGAGCACCGCCCCGCCCCTGGTCGACCAGGTCCTCGACGGACGCTACCGGGTGGATGCGCACCTCGCCGAGGGCGGCATGGCCTCGGTCTACCGCGGCCACGACCTGCGGCTGGACCGGCCGATCGCGCTGAAGGTCATGCGGCCCGACCTGGCCCGTGACACCGAGTTCGTGGCGCGCTTCCAGCGCGAGGCGCGCAGCGCCGCCAAGCTGTCCCACCCGCACGTCGTCTCGGTCTACGACCAGGGCGAGGACGACGGGCTGGTGTACCTGGCCATGGAGCTGGTCACCGGGCACAACCTGCGCGAGATCATCCACCATGACGCCCCACTGACCCTGCGGCGCGCCGTGGCCATCACCGACCAGATCCTCGCCGCTCTGAGCGCGGCCCACCGCGCCGGGTTCGTCCACCGGGACATCAAGCCCGAGAACGTGCTGACCGACGCCGACGGGAACGTCAAGGTGGCCGACTTCGGGCTGGCCAGAGCGGTCACGGCCGGGACGTCCAGCCGCACCAGTGACGTGATGTGGGGCACCACGGCATACCTGTCACCGGAGCAGGTGCAGCGCGGCGCGGCCGACGCCCGGACCGACGTCTACGCCGTGGGCCTGCTGCTCTACGAGCTGCTGACCGGGCGCAAGGCGTTCGACGGGGCCTCGGCCATCCACGTCGCGTTCCGGCACGTCCACGAGAACGTCCCCCCTGTAGCCGACCTGGTGCCCGAGACTCCCCTCGGGATCGACGCCCTGATCGCCGGCGCTACCGCCACGGACCCGGCGGAACGTCCCCAGGATGCCGGGCTGCTCCGGGAGAGACTGACCGCCACCGTGGCCGAGCTGTCCGAAGCCGAGCTGGACATCGGTGGCACACGCTCGTCACCGCTGGGCTCGCAGGGCCAGCCCCAGGAGGAGGCCACCCGCCCCGTACACCACGCCACCGCGGTCGTCAGTGCGGCCGGCGGTGGGAGCGAGGCTACCTACGCCCGGACCAACGGTGGCGGGCGTCGGCGCTCGGCGGCCCCCACCTCGAGCGAGCGCGCAGCGCGCTCCCGGCTCAGACGCCGCGTGGCGTCCGCGGTGGTGCTCGTCCTGCTTCTGCTCGGCTCGGGCGGCGCCGCCGCGGCGTGGTACTTCACCACCGGGCCGGGTACCTACTCGGCCATGCCCGACGTGGTCGGCATGCCCGAAGAGCGTGCGGTGCGCGCCGTCGAGGATGCCAACCTGCGCGCCGAGGTGAGCAGGGTCTACTCCGAGACCGCGGACGAGACGGACGTCGTCGCCGCGTCCGAGGAGGCCGGCGCGTCGGTGCGCCACGGCACCACTGTGGAGCTCGACGTCTCGCGGGGGCCGGAGCGCTACGCCGTGCCCGAGCTGGTCGGGATGACGGTGGCCGAGGCCACCGAGGAGCTGGAGGCGACTTCGCTGGCGGTCGGTCAGGTCAGTGAGGCCTACGACGGCGACGTGGACCAGGGGCAGGTCGTCAGCTCCTCCCCCGCACCTGGTGACGAGGAGGTTGCCCCGGACACCACGGTCGACCTCGTGGTCAGTGCTGGTCCGGAGCCGGTCGACATTCCGGATGTGACCGGCTCGACCGAGGACGAAGCCGTCCAGGAGCTCGTCGATGCCGGTTTCGAGGTCGAGACGGACGCACGTGGAGTGAACGACCCTGACATCGAGGAGGGGTCGGTGGTCGGCCAGGAGCCCTCCTCCGGTCAGGCTCTGCCCGGGGAGACGGTCCGGCTCACCCTGTCCGACGGGCCGGCCCAGGTGGTGGTTCCGCGCGTGATCGGCATGCCGTTCGACGAGGCCGAACGTCTGCTGAAGGACCTGGGCCTGCAGGTGCGTAAGCAGGACAACGCCCTCGAGCTCATCGGTACCGTCCGGCAGCAGAGCGTCGAGGGCGGTGAGAAGGTGCCCGAGGGCAGCGAGGTGGTGCTCACGGTCATCTGAGCCCGGCCACCTGAGGTCGGCCCGCTGAGCCCTCCTGGTCAGCCGCCGCCAGGGGGAGCCGCTGCCAGCTCGGCCAGCACCCCGGCCGCCTGTTCGCTGGCGTGCGGTGTGATGTCGCGGTGCCAGACGAACCTCGCGTGGGCACCGTCGGTGGCAAAGCCGAGCACACCCCGGCGAGCGGCAGCCGCCACGTAGTCCGCACTCGCCCACCCCGTGGCGCCCACACGCAGCACGACGATGTTGGTGTGGACCTCGCTGGGATCCACCATCTCCGGTGCCGAACCGGCGACCCTCTGGGCCGCCTGATGGGCGAGCTCGTGGTCACGGCCCAGATCCGCCAGCTGGTGCCGGAGCGCGTACAACCCCGCGGCGGCCAGCACCCCGACCTGACGCATCCCGGCGCCCCAGCGCTTGCGCCACACCCGGGCCGTCGCGATGGCGTCCGCTGACCCCGCCAGCAGCGAGCCGACCGGTGCGCCCAGGCCCTTGCTCAGGCAGACCGCGACGGTCTGGGCGCATGCCGCGTAGTCCGCGAGCGGCACCCCCGTGGCGACGTGGGCGTTCCACAGACGAGCACCGTCCAGGTGTACGGCGGCGCCGTGACGGTGGGCCAGGTCGGCGACCTCGCGCATGGTTTCCAGGGACTGGATGGTGCCGCCACCGAAGTTGTGCGTGTTCTCCACGACGACACACCGCGTGGCCACGAGGTAAGGGCTGGTGGCCGGCGCGATCAGCGAGGCCACGGCGGAGGTCTCCAGGCGACCCCGGTGGGCCGACCAGCTGCGCGTGGTGACGCCCGAGAGCGCGGCGGCCGCTCCCATCTCGGCCCGCAGCACGTGCGACTGCGAGTCGGCGATCAGCTCCGAGCCCGGGGCGACGTGCTCGCGCACCCCCAGCTGACCGGCCATGGTGCCGGTCGGGGTGAACAGGGCCGCCTCCTTGCCGAGCAGGTGCGCCACGTGCTCCTCCAGCCGCGCGACGGTGGGGTCCTCGCCGTAGACGTCGTCCCCGACCTCGGCCGCGGCCATCGCCTCACGCATCGCCGGAGTCGGCGTGGTCAGAGTGTCCGACCGTAGGTCGGCCAGGATGTTCAACGAGCGCCCTGCTCCAGCATCTCGGCGACCTGGAAGGCCAGCTCCAGGGACTGCTGATGGTTCATCCGCGGGTCGCAGAGGGTCTCGTAGCGCAGCCCGAGATCCTCCACGTCGACCGGGTGCGACCCGCCGACGCACTCGGTCACGTCGTTGCCCGTGAGCTCCACGTGGATGCCGCCGGGCCAGGTGCCGACCTGCCGGTGCGCGCCGAAGAAGCCGCGCACCTCGCCGACCACGTCCTCGAAGTGACGGGTCTTGTACCCACCGGGGGAGGTGTAGGTGTTGCCATGCATGGGGTCGCACACCCAGGTGACCCCCTCGGCCTCGGACCGCACCGACTCCAGCAAGGGGGGCAGCAGATCCTCGATGCGCCCGGAGCCCATCCGGGTGATGAAGGTCAGACGCCCCGGGGTGCGGTGCGGGTCCAAGGTGTCGATCAGGCGCAGCAGGTCATCGCGGGTGGCGGTGGGTCCCACCTTCACCCCGATGGGGTTGTGCACGCGGGAGACGAAGTCGATGTGGGCCTCGTCCAGGTCGCGGGTGCGCTCGCCCACCCAGACGAAGTGCCCGGAGGTGGTGTAGGGCCGGCCGGTACGCGAGTCGCGCCGCACCATCGCCCGCTCGTAGTCCAGCACCAGGGCCTCATGGCTGGAGTACAGCTCCACTCGCCGCATCTGCTCGGCGTCGGCCACGCCGGAGGCCTCGAGGAAGCGCACGGCGCGGTCGATCTCGGACGCCATCGCCTCGTACTTGGCCTGCGCCGGGCCGGAGAGGAAGCCCTTGTTCCACATGTGCACGCTGCGCAGGTCGGCGAAGCCGCCCTCGGTGAAGGCACGGACCAGGTTCAGCGTGGCCGAGCTGGCGTGGTAGGCCCGCAGCAGCCGGTCGGGGTCGTGGCGACGGGCCGCCTCGGTGAACTCGAACCCGTTGACCATGTCGCCCCGGTAGGCCGGCAGCGTGACGCCGTCGCGGGTCTCCTCGTCCGCGGAGCGCGGCTTGGCGAACTGCCCCGCGATCCGGCCGATCTTGACGATCGGCATCCCGGCCCCGTAGGTCAGCACCACGGCCATCTGCAGAATCGTCTTGATGCGGTCCCGGATGTTGGGCCCGGTCACCCCCGACAGCGTCTCGGCACAGTCGCCGCCCTGCAGCACGAAGGCCTCCCCCGCGGCCGCCAGAGCCAGCCGGTCGCGCAACATGTCGCACTCACCGGCGAAGACCAGCGGCGGATAGTTCGACAGGGTCGTCAACACCTCGGCCAGGGCGGCAGGGTCGGACCACGTCGGCTGCTGGCGGGCGCGCTTGTCCGGCCAGTCGAGCACGTGACCCACGGGGACAGCGGTGACATCGGAGGGCACCGACCCATCGTAGAAGGGTCGCGGGGGTGCTGAGGTCATGCCCCGTCAGGTCTCCCGCCGTGACCCCTGGTCTCCGACCCGCTCGCTGCCTCACCGCGCTCGCGCTCCTCATGCTGACCCGCCTGCTCCGCTGCGTCGGGCTCCTGCGTCGCCTCGCCCCCGTTGCGGCGCATCCGCTCCGAGAAGCCGGCGGCGGCGTCGACCGTACGCCCGCGCATCTGGTCACCGGCCCGCCCGACACTGGCCCTTGCGTCCCCGACCCTGGCCTTGGTCTCCTCGACCGCCGCTCGGGTGGCGGCGCTCTTGCGCGCCCGGTTCTCCGCGCTGATCCGCTGCTTGACCACGGAGGCGTACTCGTCCACGTACTCCTGCCCGGACAGCCGCGCCAGCGACCCCATCACCTCGTCGGTGATGCTGCGCAGCACCGACCGGTCCTCCTCCTGACCCGCGTAGCGGGAGAAGTCCAGCGGGGCGCCGATGCGCACCCCCACCTGGTGCAGGTTCGGGATCTTCTGGCCCGTCGGCTGTGCCTTGTCGGTGTCGACCATGGCCACCGGAATGATCGGGACACCAGCCTCGACCGCCAGGCGAGCCATGCCGGTCTTGCCGCGGTACAGCCGCCCGTCCGGGGACCGGGTCCCCTCCGGGTAGATGCCGAAGAGCTCACCACGGCGCAGGACCTTCAGCCCCTGGAGCATCGCGGTCATGCTGGCCTGCCCGCCGGCCCGGTCGATCGGGATCTGGCCGGTGGCGGTGAAGAAGGTCCGGATGGCCCACCCCTTCACACCCGTCCCCGTGAAGTACTCCTTCTTGGCCGGGAAGGTGATCCGGCGCGCGACCATCAGCGGCAGGAAGATGGAGTCGGAGAACGAGAGGTGGTTGCTCGCCAGAATGGCCCCGCCCCGAGCGGGGATGTGGTGCTCGCCCTGGACCCAGGGCCGGAACAGGACCCGCAGGATCGGGCCCAGCACGATGGTCTTGAGTACCCAGTACACCATGTCGGCCTCCTCGCCTGCTGCTGGCGCAGCCTAGTGCACGCCGGCAGGCGCAGAGGCGCCGTGGCAGGATCGTGTCATGGGCACCGATCACCGCCACGCTCATGCTGAGTCCGATGAGTGAGCCTGATGAGTGAGCCGGGCGGCACGGGCCCCGAACGAGACCGAGACGAGATCGACCGGCGTTTCGAGCAGATGGTCTCCTCCTGGCGGACGGGCGAACCTGCGGACGAGGCCGAGGAGCACTTCGTTCCCGGCCCCACCGAGCCTCTGCCGGCGGGGGACCTGCATTTCTGGTCCATCCTGCTCGGACTGACCGCGGGGCCGCTGTTGCTGTTGCTCAGCGCCGGGCTCTCGCTGCTACCCGCCGTCCCCTGGGCCCTGCTCGGGACGGCGTCGAGCGTGGCCGGCTTCGTCCTGTTGGTCCTGCGCTCACCTCGGCGTCGCGGGGAGGACGACGGCTCCGGGGCCCGGGTCTAGGTGCGCGCTACCCGGCCCACCGGGCGAGGTCGGCGGCACCCACCAGACCGGCTCCGGGGCCCACGGCTCCCGCCACGAGCGCCGGGCACTCCCGGTAGCCCCGACCACTGAGGGTGCTCCCCAGCGCAGCCCTGGCCGGCTCCAGGAGAAGCTCGCCCGCCTGGGCGACCCCGCCGCCGACCACGACGACGCCGGGGTCCAGCGCCGCCACCAGGTCGGCTACTCCGCGCCCGAGCCATGTCCCGACCGCAGCGAAGACCTCTCCGGCCAGCGGGTCGCCGGTCTGAGCCAGCAGACTCACGCGCTCCCCCGTCACCGCCGCGGGGTCACCCATCCCCGCTCGCACCCAGGCGCTCACCGGCCCGGATCTCCTCTGCAGCCGCGCGCGAGCCTCCCAGCGCACGGCCGCCCCGCTGGCGTACTGCTCCCAGCAGCCGTGGTTGCCGCACTCGCACGGTCGACCGGAGGGGACGGCGACCATGTGCCCGAACTCGCCGGCCATACCCTGGGCTCCCCGCTCCAGGCGCCCCTGGTAGACCAGCCCGCCCCCGATGCCAGTGCCCACGGTGACCATGAGCACGCGTGGCTCATCCTGCGCGGCACCGAAGCGGTACTCGGCCCACGCTGCCGCGTTGGCGTCGTTCTCCAGGTGCACCGGCCTGCCCAGACGCGCCTCCAGCCGGTCGGCCAGGGGCTCCTCGCGCCAGCTGACGTGCGGAGCGAAACGCACCACCCGGCCGGCGGCGTTCACGAAGCCTGCCGCACCGACGCCGACCGGGGCGCGGGAGTCGACGCGCAGCTCACCGACCGCGGCGACGATGGCGTCCTCGACGTCGCGGGGCGGGGCTGTCCGAGGGGGCGTGGGTCGCTGCACTTGCTCGTGCACGACACCTTGGCCGTCGACCCGACCGGCGGCGATCTTCGTCCCCCCGATATCCACCCCGACGGCGTCGTCGGACGGGCGAAGCGTGAGGTCCTCGCTATCCGGCACGTACCGAGGCGAGGTCGGCCGCGCCGATCATCCCGGCGTCGTTGCCCAGCTCGGCGAGCACCAGGGGCGGGGTCGGCCGGTGGCTGCGGGCCGTGAGGTTCCGCGCGAAGGCCTGACGTGCCGGCCCCAGGACCAGGTCCCCCGCGGCGGCCACGCCGCCGCCGACGACGATCACCTCCGGGTCGAGCACCGCCACGAGAGAGGCGATACCCATGCCGGTCCACCGGCCGATGTCCTCGAGCAGCTCGACCGCCGCCGCGTCGCCGTCGAACGCCGTCTCGGTGACCATGACACCGTCCAGCTCGTCCGGGTCGCCCCCGCAGCGCTCTCGCAGCGTCTTCGCGTAGCTGGTGTCCACCCGGACGACCTCGCGGGCGTCGCGGACGAGCGCAGAGCCGCTGGCGTACTGCTCCCAGCAGCCGCGGTTGCCGCACCCGCACAGATGACCGTCCGGAACCACACGCAGGTGACCGATCTCGGCGGCCATACCCTGTGACCCCCGCAGCAGCTGGTGGCGGTCGATGATCCCCCCTCCCACCCCTGTGCCCAGGGTCACCATGATCATGTGGTCGGCGTCGCGGGCCGCGCCGAACCGGAACTCGCCCCAGGCCGCGGCGTTGGCGTCGTTCTCCAGGACCACCGGTATGTCGGTGCGTTCCTTGATCCGGGCTGCCAACGGCTCGTCGCGCCAGGCGAGGTTGGGAGCGAAGACGACGTTCGCGCCCTCGGCGTCGACGAAGCCAGCGCAGGCGAGACCGACACCGGCGATCTCCTCCCCGTTGTCCTCGGCCCGGTCGCGTAGCTCGTCCGCAATGTCGGCGATGGCGTCCGCGATCGCATCAACGTCCTGCGCAGGCGTCTCGCGCAGGGCCCGTCCGGCGACGACTCCCTCCTCGTCGACCGCGGCCGCGGCGATCTTGGTCCCTCCGACATCCACGCCGATGTTCAGTGTCACGACACTCGCCTTCCTCGTCCGCCTGCCTTGGCGAACGAGGAAACCCTACCCGTGAACGCGGCCGTACCGCCTTCTACACGGGACCGGCACGACCTCGCGCTAGCATGACGCATCGTGAACACGCCGAGTCAGCCGCAGGAGGCCTGATCGTGCAGGACATCGCCGTCCCCCCGTTGATCCCCCGTGCCACCGACGGCAACCTCTCGGACGTGGCCGCTCATTGGGCACAGCGGGAGCCGGGCAAGGTGCTGATCCGGATCAAGGAAGGTGAGCTCTGGCGGGACGTGAGCGCCCAGGAGTTCTGGGACCAGGTGCGCGCGCTGGCCAAGGGCTTCATCGCCGCCGGGATCGAGACCGGGTCGCGCGTGGCCATCATGAGCCGGACTCGGTACGAATGGACGCTCGCCGACTTCGCCCTGTGGACGGCCGGCGCCGTCCCGGTCCCGGTCTACGAGACGTCCTCCGCCGAGCAGGTGAAGTGGATCTGCTCGGACTCCCAGGCAGTGGCGATCCTCGTGGAGAGCGGTGAGCACGCCGCCACCGTGGCGAACGTGCGTGAGGATCTGCCCGACCTGCATGACGTGTGGCAGATCGACACCGGCGCGGTCGACGAGCTGACCAGCGCCGGTGCGGAGGTCGACGACGAGGAGGTGGACCGGCGTCGCGCCGGCACCAACCGGGCCGACCTGGCCACCATCATCTACACCTCCGGCACCACCGGGCAGCCCAAGGGCTGCGAGCTGAGCCACGACAACTTCATGGCCCTTACCGAGAACACGGTGGAACGACTGAAGGACGTCGTCGCCGAACCGGGCGCCAGCACACTGGTCTTCCTACCGCTGGCTCACGTCTTCGCCCGGTTCATCGAGGTGCTCGCCCTCCAGGCCGGTTCCGCCATGGGACACACCTGCGACCCCAAGACGGTCCTGGACGACCTGGCCACCTTCCAACCGACGTACCTGCTGTCGGTGCCTCGCGTCTTCGAGAAGATCTACAACTCCTCCGAGCAGAAGGCCGAGGCCGGCGGCAAAGGGAGGATCTTCCGCTGGGCGGCCTCGGTGGCGCATCGGTGGAGCGTCGCGCAGGACACCGGGGGCGCACACCCGCTGCTCAACGCGCAGCACGCCCTGGCCGACCGGCTCGTCTACTCCAAGCTGCGACAGGCCCTCGGGGGACGGTGCAAGTACGCCGTCTCCGGCGGCGCGGCCCTCGGGGACCGCCTCGGTCACTTCTACCGCGGCGTCGGCCTCGTGGTGCTCGAGGGGTACGGGCTCACGGAGACGACCGCACCGAGCAACGTCAACACCCCGGACCTGATCAAGATCGGCACCGTAGGCCGCCCTCTGCCCGGCGTGGCGGTGAAGATCGCCGAGGACTCGGAGATCCTCATCAAGGGCAACAACGTCTTCGGCGGTTACCACAACAACCCGGAGGCGTACGAGGAGGTCATGCGGGACGGGTGGTTTCACACCGGTGACCTGGGTGAGCTGGACGACGACGGCTTCCTCAAGGTGACCGGGCGGAAGAAGGAGATCCTGGTCACGGCGGCCGGGAAGAACGTCTCGCCGGCGGTCCTGGAGGATCGTCTGCGGGCCAACCCGCTCGTCTCCCAGTGCATCGTGGTCGGCGATGGGCGGCCGTTCATCGCCGCGCTCATCACCCTGGATGAGGAGATGCTGCCGATCTGGGCCGCCAACCACGACCTCGAGGGCATCACGGTGGAGCAGGCGCGAACCCACGAAGCCGTCCGCGCCGAGGTTCAGAGCGCCGTCGACCACGCCAACCAGGCCGTGAGCCGCGCCGAGTCGATCCGCAAGTTCCACATCCTGGCCGGTGACTTCACCGAGGAGAACGGCTACCTGACGCCCTCGATCAAGCTCCGCCGCGGCCGGGTGCTGGCCGACATGGCCGACGACGTGGAGACCCTCTACACGCCGTCCTGACGCTCCGTGGCCGCTGCCTCGGTGGTCGGCTCATCGAGATCCTCGAGCCAGCGCAGCCAGTGCCGGTGCAGCCGGGAGGCGGGTCGGTCGAGTGTGGACCGGCAGGCCCGTTCCCACGAGCTGCCGGCCCGGGTCGCCGCGTACGCCTGCAGGAGGGCGCGCTCCCCGACCTCGTCGGCGAGGAACACACAGGCCAGCCATGCGGCGGCATACCTCGGCCAGGGTGAGTGGGAGGCGTCGGCCGGTGCCCGGGGCCAACCGTCGGGCGGGTCGGCCCGCAGGCGGGGCAACGCGGACCCGGCAATGCGCCCCGGGCGGTCATCGGCGCCGCGGTGAGCTGTGTACTCGGCGAGGCCCTCGGTCAGCCACCACGGCGCGGCCCGGTCGGGTCCCATGGCCAGATGAGCGATCTCGTGCGTGACCACCCCCGCCCGCCCCTCCGGGGTGAGGGCCTGCCAGGCGCTCGGGTGAAGCACCACCACCGGCTCGCGGCCTGGTCGGCGCACCGTGCTGCCGGCGTAGCCGGACGCCGAAGCCGGGTTTCCGGTCGCCTCTGCCCACTGCGACACCGAGCGCGGCAGATGCAACCGCACGGGGAGCGAGACACGGTCGCGTCCCCACAGCTGGCGGGTCCGCTCCACACCGCGCACGGCCACCGCGCGGTATGCCGCGGCCCGGGAGGGGTCCACCTGGCCGGTCACCACCACCGTCCGCCGGTCGGAGCAGCCGGTCACCCCCAGGGTGGCCCCGCCGGCCGTGGCCGCTAACGTCCAGCTCACGACGCTGCGGCGCGTCACCACGGTCACGGCCGCCGCCGCTGGGCAGCACTGTGCTGGGGCCCCGAGACCCTGGCACATTCGGCCGGAGTGAACACGCGACGAGCATACGAGCGGGTCGGATGGTTGCTGGTAGCAGCCGACGTCGCGCTCAACCCACCTGACCCCAAGGCCCTGGTGCCACCTCAGCCGTCGCGACCAGGTCCACCACGTCGAGCGGGTTGACCATCCCGGCGGCGACGAAGACGTCGACCGCGTCCCACTCGGCATCGGTGAGCGGCCGCGTCGGCCCCTCGGCCGGGCGTTCACGCACCTGAACGCCCTCGGCCTGCAGCCATGGCGCGGCCACCACCGGCACGAAGCAGCTGGCGCAGTGCTGCCCGCGCACCGGACACGTGTGGCAGTCGATGATCGTCATCGGGCTCACCTCCGTCGAAGTTCAGCGTGTCGTCACCGGTCCACCGGCGTTCCCGCCGCGTGGGCGGTCGCGTCGTCGTGCTGGTGACGTGTGCCACGGTAGGAGCAGGCACCGACACACCTGCGCGGGCACCACTTCTGTCGGGGGTCGTTCCTAGCGTGAAGGCATGCTTCAGCCCACCTTCGACGACCTGGGTACCTCGTTGGACGACGTCACCTTCGTGGTCGTGGATCTCGAGACCACGGGAGGATCGGCCTCGGAGTGCCAGATCACCGAGATCGGCGCCGTCAAGGTGCGCGGTGGGGCGGTCCTCGCCGAGTTCCAGTCCCTGGTGCGGCCCACCGTCCCCATCCCCGGTTTCATCACGGTGCTGACCGGCATCTCCTCGAGCATGGTCGCCTCGGCACCGCCCATCGAGACCGCGCTGCCTGCCTTCCTCGAGTTCGCGCGCGGCAGTGTCCTGGTGGCCCACAACGCCGCCTTCGACGTCTCGTTCCTCAAGGTCGCCGCCGGCCGGTCGGGGTACCCGTGGCCCGCGTTCGTCGTGATCGACACCGTAGCCCTGGCCCGACAGCTGGTGGGCGGCGGCGAAGCGCCCAACCATCGGCTGGCTACCCTGGCGCGCCTGTTCGGCGCCCACACCGCTCCCGACCATCGCGCGCTGCACGACGCCCGCGCCACCGTGGACGTGCTGCACGCGCTGATCGCACGCATCGGCAACCAGGGGGTCCGCACCATCGAGGAGCTGGTGAGCTACTCCAGCCGCGTCCCCAGCGCTACCCGGCGCAAGCGCTTCCTGGCCGACACCATGCCCGAGGCTCCCGGTGTCTACGTGTTCAAGGACCACGCAGGTCGGGCTCTGTACGTCGGGACCTCGGTGAACATCCGCCGTCGCACGAGAAGCTACTTCACCGCCTCTGAGACCCGGCGGCGCATGCGCGACATGGTGCGCCTGGCGGAGTCGATCACCCCCGTGGTCTGCCAGACGCGGCTGGAGGCCCAGGTGCGCGAGCTGCGGCTGATCGCAGAGCACAAGCCTGCCTACAACAAGCGCTCACGGCATCCCGAGCGGGCCGTGTGGGTCAAGCTGACGCGGGAGGCCTTCCCCCGTCTGTCCATCGTGCGAGCCGCGCGCAGCGACGGCGCGGACTATGTGGGGCCCTTCGCGCGCCGCGACGAGGCACAGCTGGCCATCGCGGCCGTCCACGAGGTGGTGCCGATCCGCCAGTGCACGTCGCGGCTCAGCAAGCGCGGTGACTCCGTGCCCTGCATCCTGGAGCAGCTGGGGCGCTGTGGTGCCCCGTGCGCGGGTCGGCAGAGCATCACCGAGTACGCCGCCGTCGCCGACCAGGCACGCTCGGCACTCGTGGGCAACGGCGAACAGGTGGTGCTGCGACTGCGAGCTCGGATGGAGGGCCTCGCCGCGGCGCAACGCTACGAGGAGGCCGCGACCACACGGGACCGGGCGGCCGCGCTGATGACGGGGGCCGCCCGCACCCAGCGGCTGCGACCGGTCTGCGCCAGCCCCGAGATCGTGGCCGCTCGTCGCCACCCCGAGGGCGGCTGGGAGGTGGTCTGTGTGCGCTACGGCCGGCTCGCCGGCGTCTGCCGGACCACCCCCGGCCGTGACCCGATGCCGCAGATCGAGGCGCTGCGGCGCAGCGCCGAGGCGGTCCCCGACCCGGGAGCGGTCGGTGGTGCTGCACTGCCGCAGGAGAGCGAGCTGATCCTGGACTGGCTGGAGACACCTGGCACCCGTTTGGTGGACGTCGAGGGTCAGTGGACCTGTCCTGTAGGGGGCGCAGCCTCCCGAACGGACAGCCCGCTCTTGGGCGCCCCACCGGTGTCCCGGGAAGAGCTCACGACCACGTCTGGGTAGCCTCGACCCACTTCTCGAGCGTGGCCTGCGCCCGCCCTTCGTCGATGGACGTTCGAGCGCGTGCGATGCCGTCGGCCCACCGCGCGTGCAGCTCCTCCGCGTCCACCGGCCGCTCGGTGTCCTCGGTCTGCAGGGCGAGAGCCAGTCCTGCATTGAGGACGACTGCGTCGCGGACCGGCCCGGGCTGGCCGCCGCAGACCGACCGTGCCACGTCGGCGTTGGCCATCGGGTCCGCGCCGCGCAGCTCGTCGACGGGACGGTAGTCGAAACCGACCCGGCGAGGGTCCAGCCTGACCGGGGCCACCCCCGAGGGCGTGACCCACCAGGCCGAGGTGGTCGTCGCCGGCGTGACCTCGTCCAACCCGTCGTCGCCGCGGAAGACCACCGCGCGACGACCCCTTTCGGCGAAGACCCCCGCCATGATGGGAGCCATCCTCGCCGACCCCACGCCCACCGCCGAGAACCCCGGTTGTGCCGGGTTGGTCAGGGGCCCGAGGAAGTTGAACGCCGTGACGATGCCCATGGCCCCGCGCACGGGCGCCACGTGGCGCATCGCCGGGTGGAAGGTGCGGGCGAAGCAGAAGGTGATGCCGCAACGGCGCGCCACCTCGGCCACCTGCTCGGCGGTCAGGTCGACGGCGACACCCAGGCGCTCGAGCACGTCCGCCGAACCGGCCGGCGACGAGGCGGCGCGGTTGCCGTGCTTGATCACCGTGCTACCTGCTCCCGCGGCCACCACCGAGGCCATGGTGGAGACGTTCACCGTAGCGAAGCCATCCCCTCCCGTTCCGACGATGTCCAGAGCCTGGTCGGCCAGCTCGGGGGCCGCGAACGGCTCGGCGTGCGCCAGCATCCGCTCCGACATCACCCGCAGCTCGGTGATGCTCTCCCCCTTGGCCCTGAGTGCCACCAGGAAGCCGGCCAGGGCTGCTTGCGTGGCCAAGCCCTCCATGGCCCGGTCCATGACCTCCCGGATGTACTCCTCGGGCAGGTCCTCCCCGCGGATCAGCCGTTCGGTGACCTGGGCCCAGGTTGGTGCGGGGGCCTGACTCGAGCCGGTCACCGTGGGGCGA